>JAGOEZ010000149.1:0-2239 GCA_017997455.1 Lysobacterales bacterium
AGGGGTGGGGGTGGTGGGAGGCCGGATGGCGGAAGGGAGACAAAAAGAACAAGAGGGGCCGGGACGCGAGGGGGGGGGGGGGGGGGTGATGAAATTGCTAGCGGATGAGCACATTCGCTGTCTCCATTGACCGCACAAAGCGTGCGTCAGCTAGCAGCACGAGATGTGCTGCCATCGAGACAGATATCACAATTGGCCGGTTACTTCACTTCGTCGCCCATTGCGCCTTAGAGGCCAGTCGAGCCGCCCTGTGGCTACTGAATGGCTGATCGCTTCGCGATGCGGCGGGCGATCAACAGGTTCGCGGTCTGTGCCGACACCCGGGGGTCGAAACCGTAGCGTGCCTTGACCTCCTCCGCGTTTAGGCCGCCACCGTTCTGGATCGCCTCTGCGACTAGCTTCGATCGGCTGCGGTGCTGCGATGCCTGACTAGGCGAAGCGATGACCTTGTCGGCGGCCACATTGGGTCCTGAACCCGTCTGCACGAAGCGCCTACTGGCGCTCCGAAATCCTCGCATCGGCAAGTAGCGAGCGCCGGCAGCACCGCACTGGCCCTCAAAGCAGACTTCGAAAACACCTTCGATCTGGTTTAGCCCTGTGGTCGCGCGCGCTGAGTAGTATGCGAAAAACTCGTCGGGGCTGTTGCCACTGATGACCTCCTCTGTGACCAGGAAGATCTGCTCACCAGTTTGCGTGTTGTAGAACCCCGAAGCATCGTGATTGGCGCGCGCGGTGGCGGTGCATCGTTGGTCGGCGTTGACTGGCCGGCATCCATCATAAAATGCCGGGCTGCCACTCCGGTCGACAGAATCAAATACCGCCAATTCGCCGAAGTACGGATAGTCTTGATAGTCGGTTCCAAGGTTGTACCAGTCGAGCAGAATCGTCCATTCGCCGAGCATCTGGTCGGTCTTGTCGCCGAGCAGGAAGTTGAAGCGCTCGATGCGGAAGGTGCGGCCGTTCCAGGTGATGTTGGCGCTCTGCTCGGTGTCGAAGACGATGGTCACGGTGCCGGCGTTCTGCGGCGTGCCCGGCGGCGTGAACGGCGTGCAGGTGATGCAGGAGCCGCCGCTGAACTGGTTGATGACGCCGGTGTAGGTGGTGTCGTTGGTCAGGAAGCCGCCCGAGGTGTAGAACACCGCCTGGCCGTTCGGCAGGTAGGTGTAGGTCGCGAGGAAGAGGAAATTGTCCTGCAGCTCGATCGCGTAGCCGGTGCCCGACTCGCCGGTGTTCCAGTAGAAGCCCGGCTCGGGGAAGAAGGCCGCGGCGGGGCGCGTGAACGCGCCCAGGGCGAGGACGGCGAGGATGGCGAGGCGACGAACCATGGAAAATCCCCGGATCTGGCAAGCTGAGGGTGGCTGGCAGGTTGGAGCGGAGGCGCTGAATCCGTGGTGAACTCGGCGCCCCGGCCCGACCGCCGGCCCGGATGGCCCGCACGCTAGCACGCCGCCGGAGCCAGTCGTCCCCCACCCTCCAACGCAGCCCCATGCCCCTCGTTGACATCGGCGCCAACCTCACCCATGAGTCCTTCCGCCACGACCTGGCCGCCGTGCTGGCGCGGGCGGGTGCCGCGGGCGTGGCGCAGATCGTGGTCACCGGGGCCAGCGCGGAAGGCGCGGAGGCGGCGCTGGCCCTGGCGCGCGCCCATCCGGGAGTCCTCCACGCCACGGCCGGCGTGCACCCGCACCATGCCGCGGACTACACGGCGGAGACCGAGGACCTCTTGCGCGCGCTGCTGCGCGAGCCCGACGTGCGGGCCGCCGGCGAGACCGGGCTGGACTACCACCGCGACTACTCGCCGCGCGAGGCCCAGCGCTTCGCCTTCGAACGCCAGCTCGCGCTGGGAATCGAAGCGGGCAAGCCGCTGTTCCTGCACCAGCGCGACGCGCACGAGGATTTCGTCGCCATGCTGCGCGCTGCGCGCGACCGCATCGGCCGGGCCGTGGTGCATTGCTTCACCGGCGACCGGCGTGAACTGCACGACTACCTCGACCTGGATCTCCACATCGGCATCACCGGCTGGATCTGCGACGAGCGGCGCGGGCTGCACCTGCGTGAGCTGGTCCGCGACATCCCCGCCGGGCGCCTGATGATCGAGACCGACGCGCCCTACCTGCTGCCGCGCAACATGGTGCCGAAGCCCTCGCACCGGCGCAACGAGCCCTGCTTCCTGCCGCATATCGCGGCCGAGGTGGCGCGCGATCGCGGCGAGTCGCCGGAACAGCTCGTCGCGCACACG
>JAGOEZ010000149.1:2339-6695 GCA_017997455.1 Lysobacterales bacterium
CTGCACGTCGCTGGTGCCGAGCAGGCCGTGGCGGAAGGCACTGACCATGTAGAGGATGGGATTGAGGTGCGAGACCTTCTCCCAGAACGGCGGCAGCAGGTCGACCGAATAGAACACGCCACCCAGGTACGTCAGCGGGGTGAGGATGAAGGTCGGCACCAGGGCGATGTCGTCGAACTTCTTGGCGTATACCGCGTTGACGAAACCGGCCAGCGCGAACACCGAGGCGCCCAGCACGAAGGTCACCACGGTCACCAGCGGATGGGCGATGCGCACCGGCGTGAAGCACATCGCGATCGCCAGCACGATGATCCCGACCAGGATCGCGCGCGCCAGTGCGCCGAGCACGTAGCCGGCCAGGATCACCCACGGCGGCATCGGCGCCACCAGCATCTCCTCGACGAAGCGGCCGAACTTGGCCCCGAAGAAGGAGCTCGAGATGTTGCCGTAGGCGTTCTGGATCACCGTCATCATGACCAGGCCCGGCACGATGTACTCGATGTACGGCACCCCGCCCATGGTGCCGATGCGGTTGCCGATCAGCTTGCCGAAGATCAGGAAGTACAGCGTCATCGTGATCGCCGATGGCAGCAGCGTCTGCGGCCAGATGCGCAGGATCCGCGCCACTTCGCGCGCGAGGATGGTGTACAGCGCGGTCAGGTGCAGGCGCGGGTTCATCGCTGCACCCCGGGGAATCGCCGCCGGCCCGCCACGGGCGCGGCCGAGGCCGAGGCCGAAGCCGAAGCCGAAGCCGAAGCCAAAGCCGAAGCCGAAGCTAAAGCGAGACCCTCGCGGCCCCTCGCGACACCGCCGTCATTCCCGCGAAAGCGGGAATCCATTTTGTCCGCGGCGACGCCAACCCCCATGGATTCCCGCTTTCGCGGGAATGACGACCGTGGAGACGGATCAGCGCCGGTTGCCTGGGGCCCGCCGATTCGCGCGCGCGCCCGCGCGGCGCGCGGCGCGCCTGGATCCCGGTTGTCGAATGCGGCGCGCCTCACGCCGCGCGGTTCGCGTCGACCAGCCGCACGAACAGTTCCTCGAGGCGGTTGGCCTTGTTGCGCATCGAGGTCACCGTGATGCCGCCGGCCGAGAGCGCCGCGAACAGCGAGTTGAGGTCGTGCGCGCGGCCCATCTCGGCCTCGAGGCTGTGCTCGTCGACCCGCGCCAGCTTGACCCCGGGCACCTCCGGCAGCGTCGCCGGCAGCGCGCCGGCAACGTCGAGCACGAAGGTCTCGACGTCGAGCGTGGCGATCAGGCGCTTGATCGTGGTGTGCTCGACGATGCGGCCGTGGTCGATGATGGCGACGTTGCGGCACAGCTGCTCGGCTTCCTCGAGGTAGTGCGTGGTCAGGATCACCGTGGTCCCGGCGGCGTTGATCGCGCGGATGAACTTCCACATCGAGCGCCGGATCTCGATGTCGACCCCGGCGGTGGGCTCGTCGAGGATCAGCAGGCGCGGCTCGTTCATCATCGCGCGCGCGATCATCAGGCGCCGCTTCATGCCGCCCGAGAGCGTGCGCGAGGGCTGGAAGGCCTTGTCCCAGATCTGCAGCTCCTTGAGGTTGCGCTCCGCGCGCTCCTTCGCCACCGCGCGCGGGATGCCGTAGAAGCCGGCCTGGTTGACCAGGATGTCGAAGGGCCGCTCGAACTGGTTGAAGTTCATCTCCTGCGGCACCAGCCCGATCAGCGACAGCGCGGTTTCGCGCTCGCGCGCCAGGTCGTGGCCGAACACGCTCACGCTGCCGCCGGTGGGATTGACCAGGGTGGTGACGATGCCGATCAGGGTCGACTTTCCGGCGCCGTTGGGTCCCAGCAGGGCGAAGAAGTCGCCGGGCTCGACCGCGAGGTCGATTCCCTGCAGCGCGACCACGCCGGTGGCGTAGGTCTTGCGCAGGGCGCGGACTTCGAGCGCGGGGCGGATCATCGGCAACGGAGCCTGGCGTTTCGGCGGCGACGGGGACGGCCGTTAGTATAGCGGCCGCCTCCCGCCCCACCGCGCGCCCGCGCGCCTCCCGGAACCCGCATGAGCGAGCACTTCACCCTGCGCCTGGCCGCCAGCCGCATGATCGCGCCGACGGTGCGCCACCTCGCCTTCGAGCGCGTCGACGGGCATGCGCTGCCCTTCGTGCCGGGCCAGTTCCTGCAGCTGCATTTCGAGGCGGATGGTCGCGCGCTGCGGCGCAGCTACTCGATCGCGACCCTGCCCCACGACCCGGCCAATCCGCGCGGCCTGATCGAGATCGCGGTCAGCTACGTCGCCGGCGGCGCGGCCACGCGCCTGCTGTCGGGACTGGCCGAGGGCGAAACGCTGGCAGCCAGCGGGCCCTACGGCCGCTTCGTGCTGCATGCCGACGACGCCAACCGCCGCTACCTCCTCATCGCCACCGGCACGGGCGTGACGCCGTATCGCGCCATGCTGCCGCAACTCGGGGCGCAGATCGCCGCGCGCGGGATCGAGGTCGCGCTGCTGTTCGGCGCGCGCACGCCGGTGGAGGTGCTCTATGCCGACGAGTTCCGCGCCTTTGCCGCGGCCACGCCGGGATTCCGCTTCCACCCCTGCCTGAGCCGCGAAGGCTCGGCGCAACCGCATCCGGACGAGCGTCGCGGCCGGGTCCAGGCCATGCTGGCGGAGCTCGCGCCCGATCCGGCGCGCGACATCGCCTACCTGTGCGGCAACCCGGAGATGGTCGACGCCTGCTTCGGCGTGCTCAAGGATGCCGGGCTGCCGGTCCCGGCGATCCGGCGCGAGAAATACGTCTCGCCGCCCGATCCCAAGGGGCGCAGCGCGGGCCTCGCGGTCGTATCGGAATAGGTCCGGGCCGGGCGCCAGGCAGCGACTCCAGCCGTCGACTGGCGGCGGTCGTGGGCGCGCGACGCAATCACCGCTTCAGGCCGGTGGCATGACAAGCGTCAGTGGCGCAAATCGGCGCCAGCCCGTAGATTCGCGCCCACTTCGCGGAGCGAACCCCCCATGAACATGCGCTGGACCCTGGGCCTGTCCCTGTGGCTGGCACTTGCCGTCGCGCCCGCCGAGGCGGCGCGCCGGCTGGGCAGCCTCGAATTCGAACCCTGCACCCTCGCCCCGGCGCTGATGCCGGTGGCGGTGGACGCGCAATGCGCGACCCTCGAAGTGCCCGAGGACCGCGCGAACCCCGAGGGTCGCCGGATCGAACTGGCGATCGCCTGGGTGCCGGCCGAGAGCAAGACGCCGCAGCCCGATCCGGTGTTCATGCTCGCCGGCGGCCCGGGCCAGGGCGCGCGCGAGTCGTACCCGATGGTGGCCAGTGCCTTCCGCGAGGTGCTGCGCCGCCGCCACGTGATCCTGCTCGACCAGCGCGGTACCGGCGACTCGAATCCCCTGCGTTGCGAGGACGAAACCGGCGCCAGCGCGGTCACCGGGGCCGAGGACTACAGCGCCGAGGCCGTGGCCGACTTCGCGCGCCGCTGCCTCGCCGGCCTCGACGCCGATCCGCGCTTCTACGCCACCGGCGACGCGGTGCAGGACCTCGACGCGGTGCGCGCCGCGCTGGGCGCCGGGCGCATCGACCTGGTCGGCATTTCCTACGGCACGCGAGTCGCGCAGGAATACCTGCGGCGCTACCCCCAGCAGACCCGCGCGGTGGTGCTCGACGGCGTGGTGCCGCCCACGCTCGTGCTCGGCAGCGAGCACGCGCGCAACCTCGAGGACTCGCTGGACCTGCAGTTCGCGCGCTGCGCGCAGGATGCGACCTGCGCCAAGCGCATGGGCTCGCCGCGGCAGAACCTCGATGCGCTGTTCGCCAGGCTGCGCGAGGCGCCGCCGCAGGTGCGCTTCCGCGATCCGCTGGCCAACAGCGTGGTCGAGGAGACGCTCAGCGCCGGCGCCGTGGCGGCCGTGGTGCGCCTGTACGCCTACACGCCCGCCATCGCCGCGATGCTGCCGCTGTCGCTGCACGAGGCCGCCAGCGGCCGGCCCGAGATGCTGGCGGCGCAGGCGCGCATGCTGACCAGCATGCTCGGCGAATCGATCATGCACGGCATGCAGCTCTCGGTGATCTGCACCGAGGACGCGCCGGGGCTCGCGGTAAACCCCGCCGACGCCGGCACCGTCATCGGCAACGCCATGATCGAGGTGCTCAAGGCGCAATGCGCGGTGTGGCCGGCCGGCTCCCTGGCGCCCGATTTCCACGCGCCGCTGGTGTCCGATGCCCCGGTGCTGCTGATGTCGGGCGAGTTCGACCCGGTGACGCCGCCGCGCTACGGCGAGACTGCGCTGGCGCAATTCGCCAACGGCCGCCACCTCGTGCTGCGCGGCCAGGGCCACAACGTGCTCGCCACCGGCTGCATGCCGCGGCTGCTGGGCCAGTTCATCGA
>JAGOEZ010000150.1:0-1353 GCA_017997455.1 Lysobacterales bacterium
GACTTCGCCGTTTCGGTGCTGCCCGGCAGCCAACCCACCCTGCTCATCAGTCCCTGCTCCAGCCACGCGCTGCGCAACTGGCTGCCGGAGCGCTATGCCGCGGTGGCCGACCACGCGGTGCGGGCGCACGGCATGCGGGTACTGCTGTGCGGCGGCCGCAGCGCGATCGAACGCCGCATGGGCGATGCCATCGTGGCGGCGATGCGCGAGCCGGTGCTGGACCTGGTCGGCAAGGACACGCTCAAGCAGTTCCTCGCCCTGGCACAACGCGCAAGCGTGGTGCTGGCGCCGGACTCGGGCCCGCTGCACATGGCCAATGCGATGGGCACGCGAGTGATCGGGTTGCACGCGGCGAGCAATCCGGCGCGCAGCGGGGCGTACTCGAATCGCGAATGGTGCGTGGATCGCTACGACGCGGCGGCGCGGAAGTTTCGGGGCAAGGCGGCGGCGGCGTTGCGCTGGGGTACAAAGCTCGAAGTCCCGGGTGCGATGGAACTGGTCGAGGTGGCTGACGTCATTGCCACCCTGGACCGTTGCATGGCGCGTCGACCGGGTTCGTCGTGAACTGCGAGGCCGGTCGCGCGCAGAGCGCGCTCCTACACAGCCGGCTTCGTAGGAGCGCGCTCTGCGCGCGATAGGCATCGCAGGCTGCGGGTCTAGGCGGGCTTGCGGCCGCCGTAGTCCTGGTAGGACTTTTCTTCGACCAGGGTCGAGCCAAGCCGCAGGTTGATCTCGCGCTTGACCCGCGCGCGTTCGTCGTTCTCGAAGTAGACCGAGCGCGCGAGGCGCACGAACTCGGCGTCGAAGCGCTGCGCCTTCTCGAGGATGCGCAGGTCGTCCTCGACAACCCACAGGCGCTCGTTCACGGTGCGCAACTGCGCCCACAAGTCGCTGATGTCGGTGGCCGCGGCCGGATCGCGTCGCCAGGTGCCGTCGAGCAGTTCCAGCTCCTTGCGCACGTTGGCCAGCTTGGCCGGGTCGCTGATGCGCGCCGACTTGATCTCCAGGATCGTGAGCTTGTCGATCAGCTCGCCGTAGGAAACCGGGACCTGGATCAGGGACATGGCGGCAACCGGTGGCAGGACGTGACGCCATGATACCGGAGCCGGCGCGGCCGCTTGTCCGCCCCCCGACCACCGATTATCATGCGCGGCTCGGCGCCGCATGCGACGCCGGGCGACCGCGGAGAGGTGGCAGAGTGGTCGAATGCGCCGGATTCGAAATCCGGTTTACGGTTTCGCCGTAACGTGGGTTCGAATCCCACCCTCTCCGCCACACAAAGAGAAAAGGGCCCCGCTGGGGCCCTTTTCTCTTTGTGTGGCGGAGAGGGTGGTTCCCGTATCCCCACCCGGT
>JAGOEZ010000150.1:1453-6622 GCA_017997455.1 Lysobacterales bacterium
CGCCGCGTCGGGAACGCATGCCGCACGATCCGCGCCAGCACCCCCGCGTACTGCTTCCAGAATCCGCCGGTGTTGTAGTGGATCCCGTAGCGCGCGCAGATCTCGCGCAAGCGCGGCGCGATTTCCACGTAGCGCGGCGCCGGCAGGTCCGGGAACAGGTGGTGCTCGATCTGGTGGCTCAGGTGCCCGGTCATGACATGGAACCAGCGCCCGCCCTCGAGGTTGCTCGAGCCCTGGATCTGGCGCAGGTACCACTGGCCGCGGGTCTCGCTGGCGACCTCGCGCCGGGTGTAGGTCTTGACCTCTTCGGTGAAGTGCCCGCAGAAGATGATCGCGTTGGTCCACACGTTGCGGATGAGGTTGGCGGCGAGGTTGCCCAGCAGCACGCGCGGCCACTGCCAGAAGGCCAGCGCCGGGAACAGCACGTAGTCCTTGAACAGCTGGCGCCCGGCCTTGCGCAGGAAGGGCCGCATGCGCTCGCGGAACTCCGGCATCTTCATCCGGCCCTTGAAGAAGCGCCCGAGCTTGAGGTTCTGCACCGCCACGCCCCACTCGAAGTTGAGCGCCAGGACGAGGTAGGAGAATGGCTGCAGCAGGCACGACGGCGTCCACTTCTGCTGCTCGGACAGGCGCAGCATGCCGTAGCCGAAGTCGTCGTCCTTGCCGATGATGTTGGTGTGGTCGTGGTGGTCGATGTTGTGCGACTGGCGCCAGTTGTCGGCCGTGCAGGCGATGTCCCAGTCGTAGGTGCGGGAATCGAAGCCGGGGTCGTTCATCCAGTCGTACTGGCCGTGCAGCACGTTGTGGCCGATCTCCATGTTCTCGAGGATCTTGGCCGTCGCCAGGCTGATCACGCCAGCGATCCAGCTCAACGGCCCGACGCCGAACATCAGCAGGCCGCGCCCGCCGATCGCGGTGCCCTGGACGACGCCGCGCACGCGGCGGATGTGGCGCGCGTCGCGCGCGCCGACGTCGGCGTACTGCTCGCGGCGCAGGGCCTCGATCTCGGCCTCGAACGCGGCCAGGGCTTCGCCTTCGAGGCGGATCTTGCTGCTCATGTCGGGGTCCTGTGGCTCAAAGCGCGAGCTCGAGCGCGCTCTGCGGGCTGGAAACGCACAACTGGATCAATTCCTCGCCGGGCCCGGAAGCCAGGCCGGTGAGGAGGTTGGTGACGGTGCCGCTGCGCTTGCGGCAGGTGCAGGTGCGGCAGATGCCGCGTCGGCAGCCATAGCGCGGCCTGAGGCCGGCGGCCTCGGCGGCCTCCAGCAGGGACTGCCCTGCCAGCGCGGTGAACACCTGTTCCGGGCTGCCATGGCTGACGGCGTGCGCGGCCGCGCCTGGCACGATCGGCGCGGCGCGGCGACCAAAACTCTCGCTCTGGAGCAGCGCGCTGCAGCCGGCCGCGGCGTACATCGCCTCCACCTGGCGCATGAAGCCGTCCGGGCCGCACAGCAGCGTCTCGCGCCCGCGCCAGTCGGGAACCAGGCCGGCGATCGCCGCCGGATCGAGGCGCCCCTGGGTGGCGCTCGCCCGCACGTGCACGCGCAACCGCGGCCAGCGCGCCGCGAGCTGCTGCAGTTCAAGCGTGCCGATGGCATCGGCTTCCGCGCGGATGCCGTGCAGCAGCACCACGTCGCGGTCGGCGCCGGCGGCCACCATGCCATGGAGCAGCGAGAGCATGGGCGTGATGCCGCTGCCCGCGGCCAGCAGCAGCAGCGGGGCGGCGGGATCGCGTGGCGCGAAATGGCCCTGCGCGAGGCCCAGGCGCACGACCTGCCCGCGCGCGAGCGCGTGCGCTGCGCGCGAGACCGGGCCGTCATCCTTGCGCTTGATGGTCAGGCGCAGCAGCCTGTCGGCGCGCGGCGCATGCGAGAGACTGAAGCAGCGGGCCTGGCGCACGCCATCGATCTCCAGTTCGAGCAGCACGTGCTGGCCGGGACTGAAATGGCCGAAGCGGCCGTTCGGCTTGAGCCAAAGGCTGCGCACGCCCGGTGCTTCGTCGACCACGCGCACGACCCGCGCCCGCGGCTCCGTGAACGACCATGCCGGATTCACGATGCGCACGAGCCGGTTCCAGGCCTCGGCATCGTTCAACGGCGCCCACAGCGGCTGGCGCCAGAATCCACCTGCGCGCCGAACATGGGCGCGGGGCTGCGGAGCGAGGGGGGACATGCACGGCTCGTGGCTTTAGGTGAACATATGTTCACTCAAAACCTGTAGACTGTCCACTCCTGGCCCGGTGACAGCTTGTGGCCACCTATACTGCCGTTCAGCCACGGACCCCCCGGGTCCCCGCGGAGAGGCGCTTGGCCGTCCCCAGAATCGCCGCCCTGGCACGTACCGGCCCGGACGCCCCGGTCAGCCGCATCGAGCGCAAGGAACGCACGCGCCAGCGCCTGATCGATGCCGCGCTGTCGTTGATCGGGCAAGGACGCAGCTACACGTCATTGAGCCTGCGCGAGGTCGCGCGCGAGGCCGGCGTGGTGCCGGCGGCGTTCTACCGCCACTTCCGCGACCTCGACGAGCTCGGGCTGGCGCTGGTCGAGATGGGCGGCGTGACCCTGCGACGCCTGCTGCGCGAAGCGCGCCGCGACGGCATCCCGCCCACCGACATGCTGCGTGGCTCGGTCCTGATCTACAAACGCTTCGTCGAGGAACGCAGCCTCGTGTTCCGCTTCATCGCCGGGCAGCGGGGCGGCGGCTCGCGCGTGATCCGCGACGCCATCCGCACCGAGGACAGCCACTTCGCCTCGGAGATGGCCCAGGACCTGCGCGTGCTCGGCACCCTGCCGGACCTGCCGAGCGCCAGCCTGCAGATGATCTGCGGGCTGGTGGTCACCACGATGCTGAACGCCGCCGCCGACATCCTCGATCTGCCCGCGGGGCAACCGCAGCAGGAGCAGGAACTGGTCGAGAACTTCGTGCGCCAGCTACGGGTGATCTTCCTCGGCGCCCGCCACTGGAAGGACCGCTGAGGAGCGCGAGCGCGGCGCTTCAGCCCTTCGGTGCGAAGAAGAACTCGCCGGCCTCATGCCCGGCGAACTGGATCGGCGCGTACTCCGGCGCCTGCAGCAGGTTGCTCTCGGCCGCGGCCATGGCCACGGTCGCGGTGACTTCGCGGAACAACTTCTGGCCCTCGAGCAACTGGTTGTTGTCCTCGAGCGCATTGAGCACGGCGCGCGCGAAGAGCGAATTGCCACCACCGGCCGAATCGGGCACCGGCGCGAGTCCGCCCGAGGTGAGCGCGGTGCGCGAGCGGCTCTGGTTCATCGACTTGACCCACGCGCTCCACTGGGCATCGTCCTGCGCGCCGGCGAAGCGCGGCACCGAGGCCCGGGTCATCGCGCCGGAATAGCAGGAATCCGCGACCACCAGCACGTGGCGCGCCGGGATCGCGTTGAGTATGTCGCTGACCGCGCGGTTCGGGATCCAGCTCGAGGGTTGGCCCTGGCGCGCATCGACGCCGAGCCAGTAGCCCTGCTTCGAAGCCTGGTCGATCTCGCCGTGGCCGGCGAAATAGACCATCAGGTTGTCCTCCGGCTTGAGCTCCTCGCGCATCTGGTCGAGCGCGGCCAGGATGTCGAGCCGGGTGGGATTGAGCAGCAACTGGGTCTGGAAGCCGTAGCGCGACTTGAGGACCCCGGCGACCTTCTGCGCGTCGTTGACCGCGCTCGCCAGCTGGGTGTAGCCGGTGTAGTTGTTGGCGCCGATCACCAGCGCGTGGTACCGCCCCAGCGCCACCCCGCTCGGCAGTCGACGCGTGCCGGACGGCGCGGATCCAGGCACGGCGCCGCCACCTGGCGCCGGCAGCAGCTGGAACTCCAGCGCGGTGCGGGTGCCGGCCTTGTCGATCGCGCTCACGCGCACGTCGCTGCCCGAGGCGCCGACCGGCACGCTGACCCGGAACAGGCCGCCCGCACCGACCGCGACCGCGGTCCCGTTGACCTCGACCCGGTCCAGGCCGCCGCGGGCGACGACCTTGCCCAGCACTTCGGAACTGCTGCCCTGGCTGCGCGGCACCATCGCCGCCGGGCGACCCCGGGTGACCGACAGCGCCGGCTCGATGATCTCCAGCAAGGGTCCGCTCAGCGACAACGCGGCCACCAGCCCGGTGCCGCCCGCCGGCGCGACGGCCTGGCGTTCGAGCGCCGCGATCTGCTCGCGCTGGCCGGCGACCTCGCGCTGCTTCTCCGAGAGCTGCTGCTCGAGCAGCAGCAGGAGCTCGCGATCCTGCTGCGATGCCGCCAGCGCCGCCTGCATCTGCTTGCGCTCGGCCTCGAAGCGCGCCTGCTCGGCGCTGACGCGCGCATCGTTCGCGGCCACCCGGGCCTCGAGCGCCGCGCTCTTGTTGATTGCATCGTCGAGCGCCAGCGCCAGTTCCGAGGCCGCGCTGCGCACGCGCTCGAGGTCCTGGCGCAGCGTCGCGGCCTGGGTCGCGTCCGCGCCGCCGGCCAGCTTCCCCGACAGGTCCTGCTCCTGCGCCTTGAGGTCGGCCAGGCGGTTGCGGCTGTCGCGCACCTTGGCGTCCCACGCGGACTGGTCGCGCTGCAGCGCGGCGCGCTCGCCCGCAAGCTGCTGCTCCTGCGCCGCCAGTTCGGCTTCCTTGGCGCGCAAGGCCTCGGCCTCCGGCGCCGGCGCCAGCGCCGCCTGCTGCGCGACCAGCTTCTCGCGCGCGCTGCGCAATTCGCCCTGGGCGGCGCCCAGCGCGCGGCGGCGGTCGTCGAGCTGCTTCTGCATCGCGTCGATCTGCGCGCGCTGCTGTTCGACCGTCTGCCGCAACGAGCTGATCTCGGCCTGCGCCTGGTCCGACTGCGCCTTGACCGTCGAGGCGAAGACGACCTCGTCGCCGCTCGCGCCCGATGCCTGTCGATAGAGGTTGATCGCGCGCGCGGCGTCCTTGGGCACGCCCAGTCCTTCCTCGTGGAGATAGCCGAGGTTGGTCATCGCGCGCTTGTTGCCCTGCGCCACCGACTTCTCGAGCCAGCTGGCGGCCTTGGCGTAATCGGGCGCGGCGCCCAGGCCCTTCATGTAGATCTCGCCGACGTAGTTCTGCGCCTCGGCGTCGCCGCCCTCGGCCTGCCCCAGCCACACGGTCAGCGCGGTCTGGTAGTTGGCGCGGTCGTAGGAAACGAACTCGCCGCCACGGATCTCGCAGTCGGCCTGGGTGGT
>JAGOEZ010000151.1 GCA_017997455.1 Lysobacterales bacterium
ACCGCGCGCGTGCGGTCGCGCACGCCAAGCTTGGACAGGATGTTCGACACGTGGTTCTTGACCGTGCCCTCGGCCACGCCGAGCGAATTGGCGATTTCCTTGTTGCTGTAGCCGCCGGCCATCAGGCGCAGGATCTCGGTCTCGCGCTCGGTCAGGGGATCGGGCCGGTCGAGGCTGGCGAAGTCGTTCTGCATGTGGGTCAGGCCGGCCAGCAGGCGCTGGGTCACCACCGGCTGCACCAGCGAACCGCCGGCGGCCACCGCCTTGACCGCCTCCACCAGTTGCTCGAGCGAGACGTCCTTGAGCAGGTAACCGCGCGCGCCGGCCTTGAGCCCGGCCAATACCATCTGGTCGTCGTCGAAGGTGGTGAGGATGATGGTCGGCGGCAACTCGTCCTTGGCGCGCAGCGCGTTGAGCACGTCGAGGCCGGAAAGGTTGGGCATGCGCATGTCGAGCAGCACCACGTCGGGCTTGACCCGCGGGATCACCTCGACCGCCTGCGCGCCGTCGCTGGCCTCGGCGACCACGCGGATCGAGTCCGAGAGCTCGAGCAGCGAGCGGATGCCCTGTCGCACCAGGGTCTGGTCGTCCACCAGGCACACCGAAATCATGTCGCCTCCCTCGGCATCCACGCCTCGAGCGAAAAACCGCGGCCGCGGCCGGTATCGATCGCCAGCCCCCCGCCGAACTGTGCCAGCCGTTCGCGCATGCCCGACAGGCCGTTGCCCGGCGCCACCGCCTCGGCGCCCTGCCCGTCGTCGCGCGCCCGCACCCGCAGCGTGCCGTCGCCCGCCGCCTCGAAGGACAGCCACAGGTTGCGCGCACGCGCATGGCGGATCGTATTGGTGATCACCTCCTGCGCACAACGCAGCAGGACCTGGGCGCGGCGCGGGTCGTCGACGTTGAAGTCCGGCGCCATCTCGATGTGCACCACCGGCTCGGGCAGGCCCTCGATCAGGGCGTCCAGCGCCTTGCGCAGGTCGATCTCGTCATCCGCGCGCAACTGGCTGACCACCTCGCGCACGTCCGAGAGCAGCAGGCGCGCCAGCGACTGGGCCTGGCGCACGTGCTCCTGCGCCTTGTCCTGCACCAGGTGGCTGGCGACTTCGAGGTTGAGGCTCAGCGCGGTGAGGTGGTGGCCCAGCAGGTCGTGCAGCTCGCGCGAGATGCGCAGGCGCTCGCCCATGCGGCTGGACTCGGCCAGCAGGGCCCGGGTCGCGCGCAGCTCGGCGTTGAGCCGGCGCTGGTCCTCGCGCGAGTCGGCCTGGTCCTTGGCCACCAGCGAAGTGATGAAGGTGAAGCTGGAGAAGCCGACGTAGAGCCCGCTCTGCAGCAGCGAGTCGAACCAGCCGTAGCCTTCGACATGGGCCACGAACACCGGCACCATCGCCAGGGCCTCGCCCAGCAGCCAGGCGATGCCGTAGGCCACCGGCATGATCCACGGCAGCACGCCGGCGATGACCAGCAGCAGGATGCCGGCGAGGCCGGTGTGGCTGAAATAGCTGATCGCGACCGCCGAGGCGCTCATCATCAGCAGCAGGATCCAGCGCGCCGGCCCCGCGCGCCGGCGCCCCAGCCCGCTGCTCAGGGTCCAGTACGAGATCCCGAAGAAAACGTAGGACACGACCCAGCCGACGTGGTCGGTGGTGGTGAGGTCGCCGACCGGCGACAAGGCCTCGACCAGCAGCGGGATGCCCACGCAGGCATAGGTGAACAGCCCGGCGTAGCGCAGGAGTTCGATGTGGTTGAGGCGGAGCAGGCGCACCGTCCCATCGTACGCGCGGGCGCGCGCGCTGCAACCGGCCGATGGTCACGTGCGCGCCATGGTCCTGCCAGGCCTTAACCCTTTTCGAATCTCCGACCGTGCGATAATTCGCCGCCCCGGCCCCGCGGCCGGCGCAATGCACAGGGAGGAATCGCATGGCCTTGGCGATCCGTGACGCTCGCGAGCACGATCTGGACCAGCTGCTCGCCGTCAACAACAATGCCGGCCCCGCGATCCTGCCGATCGATGCGACGCGCCTGCGCCACCTGTACGAAGCCGCGTGCTATTTCCGCGTTGCCGAGGTCGACGGCACCATCGCCGGCTTCCTGGTCGCGCTGGCGCCTGCCGCCGACTACGACAGCCCCAACTTCCGCTGGTTCGTGCAGCGCTTCGACGACTTCGTCTACATCGACCGCATCGTGATCGCGAAATCGATGCGCGGACTCGGCCTCGGCCGCGTGTTCTACGCCGACGTGCAGAGCTACGCCGAGGTGCGCTCGCCGCGCCTGTGCTGCGAGGTGTTCCTCGACCCGCGCGACGACGTCTCGGTGCTGTTCCACGGCACCTATGGCTTCCGCGAGGAAGGCCAGCAGACGGTACCCAGCGGCCAGCGCGTCAGCCTGCTGGCCAAGGAGCTGTGCTCCTGGCCGTGGGTGCGCGACACCTACCTGCAGGGCCCGACCGGGCAGCTGCCGAACCAGCCCTGGCTGGCCGGACGGCCGCTGGCGCGCAAGCGCGCCGCGCGCGCCGCCGGTGCCGGCTGAGGCATTGCCGTGTTGCTCCTGGGCGACGTGGCCGAGGCGGCGGTCGCCGCGCTCCTGGCCCGCCATGCACTCGTGCTGGCACCGGTCGAGGCCGGCGCGCCGATCCCCGGCAGCTACTGGGGCGAACCCGAAGCGGGCCTGATCGGGACCACCGTGTACGCGCGCGCGGACACGCCGCTGCATTCGGTCCTGCACGAGGCCTGCCACCTCATCGTCAAGCCCGCCGGCGCGCGCGCCGGGGTCCACACCAACGCCAGCGACAGCGTGGCCGAGGAGGACGCGAGCTGCTACCTGCAGATCCTGCTCGCCGATGAACTGCCCGGCGTGGGGCGCGAGCGCCTGATGGCCGACATGGATGCGTGGGGCTACAGCTTCCGCCTCGGTTCGGCGCGGGCATGGTTCGAGCGCGACGCCGGCGAAGCCCGTGCCTGGCTGGCCGAGCGCGCGCTGCTCCCGGGCGCGGGCTGCCGGTCCTGAACGGCGCCGCGGCCACCCGTTCGATTCGGGCCGGCTGCGGCGTTGTACACCACTGACGCGGCCAGCCATCCCGGCTGGCGCCAATCGAAGGGGAGCCCATCCATGTCGTCCATTGCCTCGATGCCGTGCCGGATTGCGCTTGCTGCCGCCGTGCTGGCCGGCCTTGCCGCGTCGCCCGGCATGGCCGCCTCGTCGGCCTCGGGCAGTTTCCGCTACGACGAACTGACGATGAAGGTCGTCAACGCCTATGCCTTCCGCGAGGAAAAGAACGATGCACCGGGCACCTACACGACCTACGTGTACCTGACCAGCAAGCCGATCGACGGCCAGGCGGCCGCCAATGCCTTCGACCCGGGGCGCGCCATCGACGAGGAGATCGACGACCAGCCGGCCGGCTACGTGCGCCTGTGCTTCGATCCCGATTTCAGCGAATGCGGCATCTACTTCTCGCACGAGGAACCGCTGGAGAGCTTCAACACCTCCGGCTACGGCAAGCTCGAACTTGCCAGCAAGGACGCCAAGCGCCTCGCGGGCACCTGGATCCTGGCCGAGCCGGAGGAATTCTTCGACAAGACCTACCAGTTCGACCTCAAGTTCGATGCCGAGGTCATCGCGCCGACGCCGGGGACCGCGCTGCCCGCCGACGGCGGCGAACCCGGGAAGGCATACCAGGCCTGGCTGGCGGCGATCGCCAAGGGCGACTTCGACACGCTGCGCGCGATGCTCGGCGAGGCCGGCGACTGGCAGTTCCCCAAGGACGACGAGAAGTCGGCCAAGGAGAACCTCAAGTACCTGCGCGACGGCAAGCCGGTCAGCGTGAAGATCCTCAAGGGCGAACAGCGCGGCGACCAGGCGATCCTCACCGTCGAGGGCGTCGACCGCGACGACCTCAAGCTGCGCGGACGCGTGCTGATGGCCAAGGGCGAAGGCGGCTGGCGCCAGGAACAGAGCGACCTCGACAGCGTCGAGTGAGCCGGGCCCAGCCGCTGGCTCAGGTGGTTGCCGGCGCCTGCGGGCCGTCGTCGGGCAGGTCGCCCAGCGGCTCGGCGGGCACCGGCGTGATCGCCGCATAGGCGCGCCAGCACAGCCAGCCGAGCGCGGTCAGCGTCACCGCCCCCAGCGCCAGGTGCCAGGCGCTGTCGGCCAGCAGCGGCGACAGCACGCCGGCGATCGCGCTGGTGACGATGCCCCATCCGAAGGCCTGCATCGACGAGGCCGCGCCGCGGTTGTGCGGATAGCGGTCGAGCATCTTCAATGACAGGGTCGGGAAGCTCAGCGCGATGCCGACCGCGTTGAGCCCCATCGGCAGCACCGCCCACGGCACCACGGGCACGTCCGCCAGTGCGTTGTAGCCCACGTTCAGCGCGGCGGCCACGCCCATGATCGCGTAGCCCGCCTGCACCGTGCGCCGCGGCGCGAGGCGCCCGGCGAGCCGGTTCGAGAGCGTCGCGCCGGCCATCATGCCGAGGATCATCGGCACGAAGAACCACGGGTAGCCCATCGTGCCCAGGCCGAGGATCCGCTCGATGAACGCCGGCGCGGAGCTGATGTAGAGGAAGCTGGCGCCGAAGTTGAAGCCGGTGGCGACCGCGAGCAGGACGAAGCGTCCATCGCGCGCCTGCACGCCGTAGACCCGCGCCAGCGGGCCGAGCACCAGCGGCATCCGCGCCGCGCGCGGATGGGTTTCCGGCAGCGAGCGCCAGCACAACGCGAACAGCGCCAGGCCATACAGGGCGAGGAACCAGAACACCGCGCGCCAGTCGGCGGCCTGGTAGACCAGCCCGCCGAAGACCGGCGCGAGCGCCGGCGCCACGCCGAAGAACAAGGTGACCAGCGCCATCACCTTCTGCGCCTCGGGCCCGTGGTAGAGGTCGCGCACGATCGCGCGCCCGACGATCAGGCCGGCACCGGTGGACACCCCTTGCAGCGCGCGCGCCGCCAGCAACTCGCCGATGCTGCCGGCCAGCGCGCACCACGCCGAGGCGGCGGTGAACATCAGCACCCCGGCCAGCACCACCACGCGGCGGCCCAGCGCATCCGACAGCGGCCCGTGCAGCAGGCTCATCACCGCGTACGCGCCCAGGTACACGCTGATCGTCTGCTGCATCGCCCAGTCGCTCGCGCCGAGGTCGCGCGCGACCGCGTGGAAGGCGGGGAAGAAGGCATCGATCGCGAACGGACCGAACATCGCCAGCAGCGCCAACAGCGCCGCGAGGCGCACGGCATGCACGGGACGGTCGGCGGTCATGCCCGCAATCTAGCAGCCGCACGCCAACCCAAGCCCAGGCCACGGGACAGGGCGAGTCCGGCGCTGGCGGGATCAGGGTGACGGCGAGTTGGCTCTTTCTGTCTGAGCCGGCACCCTGATCCCGTCGGCGCCGGACACCGCAAGCCCCGGCGCCCTCCGCGCCGACGCACTTTCGCGGCGCGATGCCGGATAATCGCCGGGTTCACCGCCAGTCCACGCCATGACCGACCCCATCCGCCCCGCCTTCCACGGTTTCGAGCAGGTGCCGCTGCGCGACTACGCCGAGCGCGCGTACCTGGACTACTCGATGTACGTGGTCCTCGACCGCGCCCTGCCCTTCGTCGGCGACGGGCTCAAGCCGGTGCAGCGCCGCATCGTCTACGCCATGAGCGAACTGGGCCTGGATGCCGGCGCCAAGCCCAAGAAGAGCGCGCGCGCGATCGGCGACGTGATCGGCAAGTTCCATCCCCACGGCGACAGCGCCGCCTACGAGGCGCTGGTGCTGATGGCCCAGCCCTTCTCCTACCGCTACCCGCTGATCGACGGCCAGGGCAACTTCGGCTCGCCCGACGACCCGAAGAGCTTCGCGGCGATGCGCTACACCGAGTCGAAGCTCACGAAGTTCTCCGAGCTGCTGCTGTCCGAGCTCGGGCAGGGCACGGTGGAGTGGTCGCCCAACTTCGACGGCACCCTGCAGGAACCCTCGTGGCTGCCGGCGCGGCTGCCGCACGTGCTGCTCAACGGCGCCACCGGCATCGCCGTGGGCATGGCCACCGACATCCCGCCGCACAACCTGCGCGAGGTCGCGGCCGCCTGCATCCGCCTGCTCGAGCAACCCGACGCCACGATCTCGAACCTGCTCGAGCACGTGAAGGGTCCCGACTATCCCACCAGCGCCGAGATCGTGACCCCGCGCGCCGAGATCCGCGAGATCTACAAGACCGGCGGCGGCTCGATCCGCGCGCGCGCCGTGTACCAGGCCGGCCCGAACGAGATCGTGGTGACGGCACTGCCGCACCAGGTCTCGCCGGCCAGGGTGCTGGAACAGATCGCGCAGCAGATGCGGGCCAAGAAGCTGCCGATGCTCGAGGACCTGCGCGACGAGTCCGACCACCGCAACCCGGTGCGCCTGGTGCTGGTGCCGCGCTCGAACCGGGTCGACGCCGACGAGCTGATGAAGCACCTCTTCGCCACCACCGACCTCGAGCGCAGCTACCGCGTCAACCTCAACGTGAT
>JAGOEZ010000018.1:0-11835 GCA_017997455.1 Lysobacterales bacterium
CGGGACACGAACTCGCCACCGCGCTGGCGGCTGACACGGGCGAGGCGATCGCGCGCACGCGCGCGGCGCTGGTCACCGCGCTGGAGCCGGTCGCGCCCGAACTGATGGGTGGCGAACGCGAGGCGGCTTCGCGCGCCGCGGAGCCGGACTTCGCGGCCGAGTCGGACGCAGACGCCGCGGCGATGCCCGCCGCCGAGTTGCTGGTCCTCGATATGGACCCCGAGCCGGAGACCGAAGCGCCCGCGCCGGCCGCCGGGACGATTCCCCCAGACCAGCGGCCGACGCTGGAACTGCCGCAACCCGTTGCCGCTGCGTTGCCGTCGACGCTGGAACTGCCGCAACCCGGTGCCGTCCCGTTGCCGCCGACGCTGGAACTGCCGCAACCGACCGGTGCCGCATTGCCGCCGACGCTGGAATTGCCGCAACCGACCGCCGCCGCGTTGCCGCCGACGCTGGAGCTGCCGCAGCCCGACTTCGCGCGCCTCGGGATGCCGCCGACGCTCGATGCGATGCCGGAATCCGCGCGCGGGGGATTGCCGCCGACCGTGGAGCCGCCCCGGGCCGGACTTGCGGCCGAGCTGCCCGACGCGGCTGATGCGACTGGCGACATCGACGAGATCAGCGCGGATTTCGAACGCTCGCTGCAGGCCTTCGGCATCGGCACGCCGGACGCCGCAGTCGAGGACGACGGGCTCGCGCTCAGTGCGCTCGATGCCGAACTCGCGCTGGCGTTCGACGCCGCGAATGCCGCCGGGCCGGCGCGCGGCGGCGACGCGCCGCAGGGACTCGACGACCTGTTGCTCGGGCTGTCGCTGGAGCCGGTCGAGGAGGCGGACGCAGGGTCGCCGCCGGCCACGCCGCCGGTCGCGCGCGAGCGTGCAGCGGATCCGCCGCGCGCAGGGGCCGTGCCGCCGCCGGCGGTGCCTGGCGCCGCGCCCAAGGCCGCGGAACCCGCGTCGGGACGCTCCTTCGCATCCTTCGACCTGTCCCACCTGTCGCTGGCGCCGATCGACGGTGAAACGCCGTCCACGCCCGTGACGGGCCGCGCCCGTTTCAGCATCGATGAAGCGGAGCGCAAGCTGGAAGCGGCGCCCGCGCCTGCGGTGGAGCCGGCGCCCGCGCCGCCGCCCGCGCCGGTCGCCGAAGACGCGCTGTCGCTGGACGTGCTGGAGTTCACCCTCGATACGGTCGATCCGCTGGCCCGGGACGTCGTGCCGCAGGACGCCGAGCGGCTCGAGGCCGAGCTGATGGCCGAAATCGCGGCGCTGTCGGCACAGGCCGAGCGCGGCCCGGCGCCGGCCGCGGGCCCGATCGAGCGCGTGTGGGTGCTCGGGGCCTCGATCGGCGGCCCGGACGCGGTGCGCGAGTTCCTCGGCGCGCTGCAGGCGCCGTTGCCCGTGGTGTTCCTGCTCGCGCAGCACATGGGCGCGGACTTCTACGAACTGATGGTGCAGCAACTCGGGCGCGCGACCACCCTGCGCGTGCGCGCGGTGGGCGAGGGCGAGCGCGTGGCCCATGGCGACGTGGTGGTGGTGCCGCTGGACCGCCGCCTGCTGCTCGATGCCAGCGGCGTCGCGCAGCTCGCGGCGCTGGAGGAGCAATCGCCCTACAGTCCGTCGATCGACCTCGTGATGCGCGACGTCGCCGACCGCTTCGGCGCCAATGCCGGCGCGATCGTCTTCAGCGGCATGGCCCACGATGCCATCGACGGCGCCGCCTACCTGGCGTCGAAGGGTGGCACGGTGTGGGCGCAGGATCCCAATACCTGCGTGATCAGCTCGATGGTCGACGGGGCGATCGACGCCGGCGTGGTCAGCCATACCGCGTCGCCGGTCGACCTCGCGCGCAGGTTCAACCAGCAGTTCGGCGCCGGCTGAGCCGGCCAGATCACGCATCCGGGCAGGACCGACGCCATGAACGACTCCCCGCGCGAAATCCGCGGACTGATGATCAACGTGACCGGCGGCCGCGTGCTGCTGCCCAATGCCAGCGTGTCGGAGATCATCACCGCCGCGACCCCGGAGCCGGTTTCCGCGGCGCCGGACTGGCTGCTCGGCCGGGTGCGCTGGCGCGGCTGGCGCGTGCCCCTGTTCTCGTTCTCGATCCTGGCCGGACTGTCCCCACGCGACGGCGCGCTCAATGCCAAGGTGACGGTGCTCAAGGCGCAGGGCCGCAACGCGCGCATGCCCTTCATCGCCATGCTGTGCCTGGGCTTTCCGCGCCTGACCACGATCACGCCCGAGATCCTCATCCCGACCGGCGACCTCGAGGGACCGGAGCCGTGCGTGAAGTCGCGCGTGCTGGTGCGCGACGATCCGGCCTACATCCCGGACCTGTTGCTCATCGAGCAGCAGATCACCGACGCGCTGGCGACCGCGGCCGCGCAGGTCGCCTGATCCAGCCATCGATGTCGTGGGTGCGGCTTCAGGCGCGATCCGGAGCGCTTCGGATCGCGCCTGAAGCCGCTCCCTCAGCGGGGACTTGCACTCGGGCCGGCCCTCAAACCAGATCCCCGAAGCGCGACTGCAGCGCGGCGACCGCGGCCAACCCGGCGGTTTCGGTGCGCAGCACCCGCGGACCGAGGCGCAGGCCGCGATACCCGGCCTGCACGAGCAGCGCCAGGTCCCGCTCGGAGAACCCGCCTTCCGGGCCCGCGGCCAGCATCAACGCCGAACACGGGGCCAATGCCGATGGCCCCTCGGCCGCGTCGGGCTGCAGCACGCGCTTCTCCATCGCCAGTTCGCGTGCCGCCGCGGCGTGCACGGCCAGCGCGACCGGGGCCTCGACCAGCGGCACCCGCGCGCGCCCGCACTGCTCGCAGGCGCTCTGCACCACGCGCTGCCAATGCGCGACCCGGCGCTCGGCGCGCTCTTCGTCCAGCCGCACCTCGGTGCGCTCGCTCGAGACCGGCAGGATGCGCGCGACGCCGAGTTCGGTCGCCTTCTGCAGGATCAGGTCCATGCGCTCGCCGCGCGCGATCGACTGCACCAGCGTGATCGCCAGCGGCGACTCGTTGTGAAGTTCGCGGGCCGCGCCCACGCGCAGCTCGACCGCGCCGCGCGCCGCGATTTCCAGCATCGCGGCGTGCTCGAGCCCGTCGCCGTTGAAGCAGGCGAGCTTCGCCCCGTCCGGGAGGCGCAGCACGCGCACCAGGTGGTCGGCGGCGAAGGGCGCCAGGCGCACGCGCGCGCCCTCGGCCAGCGGGGCATCGACGTAGACGCGTACGCTGCGCATCGGCGGGCTCCTGTTCAGTCGGCGTCCGCGGGCGCCGCCTGCGCGGCACGGAACCCGGCAACGAAGTCGTCGAGACGGCGCGCGGCGATGGCGTCGCGCAGGCCGGCCATCAGGCGCTGGTAATAGCGCAGGTTGTGCACCGTGCCCAGCATCGGGCCCAGCATCTCGTTGCAGCGATCGAGGTGGCGCAGGTAGGCGCGGCTGTAGCCGCCGGTGCAGGTGCTGCAGTCGCAGCCCTCCTCGATCGGGCGCAGGTCGCGCTCGTGGCGCGCGTTGCGGATCCGCACCACGCCGGTCGCGGTGAAATAGTGGCCGTTGCGCGCGTTGCGGGTCGGCATCACGCAGTCGAACATGTCGACCCCGCGGCGCACCGCCTCGACGATGTCGAGCGGCTTGCCCACGCCCATGAGGTAGCGCGGCCGCGCCGCCGGCAGGTGCGGCACGGTGGCGTCGAGGATGCGCTCGCGTTCCTCGGCCGGTTCGCCGACCGAGAGGCCGCCGATCGCATAGCCGTCGTAGCCGATCGCGGCGAGGCCGGCGGCCGAGCGCTCGCGCAGCGCCGGGTGCATGCCGCCCTGGACGATGCCGAACAGCGCGTTGGGGCTGCCTTCGTGGGCGCGCTTGCTGCGCTCGGCCCAGCGCAGCGACAGCTCCATCGAGTCGCGCGCCTGCTGCTCGGTGGCCGGCCACGGCGTGCACTCGTCGAAGATCATCACGATGTCGGAATCGAGCGCGCGCTGGATCCGCATCGATTCCTCCGGCCCCAGGAACACCTGCGAACCATCCACCGGCGAGGCGAACCACACGCCATCGGGCGTGATCCGGCGGCGCTGCGCCAGCGACCAGACCTGGAAGCCGCCGGAGTCGGTGAGGATCGGCCGCTCCCAGCGCATGAAGCCGTGCAGGCCCCCATGCGCCGCGATCACCTCGGTGCCGGGGCGCAGGAACAGGTGGAAGGTGTTGCCGAGCACGATTTCGGCGCCCAGCGCGCGCAGCGCATCCGGCGTCATCGCCTTGACCGTGCCGTAGGTGCCGACCGGCATGAAGGCCGGCGTCTCGACGCTGCCGCGGTCGAAACCCAGCCGGCCGCGCCGCGCGGCGCCGTCGGTGGCGAGCAAGTCGAACTGCATTGCGCGATGCCTCCGGGCGTCCGTGACCCGGTGCCTGGGGCGCGCGGGTCGAGCAAGTCATGGCGTCGTTCCCGCGCAAGCGGGAATCCATGGTGGGTGACTGTACTTTGGATTCCCGCTTGCGCGGGAATGACGACAAAGGGGGGCGGGAATGACGGCGGAAGGGGCGGGAATGACGACAGAGGGGGGCGGGAACGGCGGCGGAAGGGGCGGGAACGGCGGCGGGGCCGCGGCCGCCCGCGCCGTGGCGCGCTCAGGCCGAATGCGGCCGTGGCGGAAACACCAGCATCGCGTCGCCGTAGGAGAAGAAGCGATAGCGCTCGCGCACTGCGTGGCGGTAGGCGTCGAGGACGCGCTCGCGGCCGGCGAAGGCCGACACCAGCATGAGCAGGGTGGACTCGGGCAGGTGGAAGTTGGTGACGAGCGCATCGACGCTGGTGACCGCCCGGCCGGGAAACAGGAATATCCGGGTCTCTCCCGCGTGCGGGCGCAGGCGCCCGTCCTCGGTGGCGGACTCCAGCGCGCGCACCACGGTCGTGCCGACCGCGACCACGCGCCCGCCCGCGGCGCGCGTGCGCGCGACCTTCGTGCACAACTCGGCGCCGACGTTGAGCCATTCGCTGTGCATGCGGTGCTCGCGGATGTCGTCGCAGCGCACCGGCTGGAAGGTCCCGGCACCGACGTGCAGCGTGATGCTGGCGCTGTCCACGCCGCGCGCTGCGAGCGCGTCGAGCAGCGGCTGGTCGAAGTGCAGGCCGGCGGTGGGCGCGGCCACCGCGCCCGGCTCGCGGGCATAGACGGTCTGGTAGCGCTGGCGGTCCGCCGCGCGATCGGCGCGCTGGATGTAGGGCGGCAGCGGCATGTGGCCGATGCGCTGCAGGCGCTCGCGCAGCGGCTCGGCCGGATCGAAGCGCAGGCGGTAGAACTCGCCCTCGCGTCCCAGCACCTCGACCGCGCTGCCGTCCTCGAGCGCCAGCCGCCGACCCGGCCTCGGCGGCTTGGATGCCCGCACCTGCGCGAGCGCCTCGTGCTCGCCCTGCAGGCGCTCGACCAGGATCTCGACCTGTCCGCCGGAATCCTTGTGGCCATGGAGCCGCGCCGGCAGCACCCGGGTGTCGTTGAACACCAGCAGGTCGCCTGGCGCGAGCAGCGCGGGGAGGTCGCGGAAGCTGCGGTCCGCGATGCGGCCATCCGCATCCAGCACCAGCAGGCGGCTGGCGGCGCGGTCATCGAGCGCCTCCTGCGCAATCAGCTCCGGCGGCAGGTCGAAATGGAAGTCGCTGCGTTTCACCGCGCGCATTGTAGGGGCGGCGCGGCCGTTCCCGGTTGCACCGCGACCACCCTGCGGCGGCGCCGCGCGAGCGTCGCTAGAGCCAGCCCTTCTGCCGCGCCAGCCGGTGGGCCTCGATGCGGTTGCCGACGCCGAGCTTGCCGATGATCTCGGAAAGGTAATTGCGCACCGTGCCCTGCGACAGGTGCAGCTGGACCGCGATCTCGCCCGCCGACATGCCTTCGCCGGCGAGGCGCAGCACCTGGCGCTCGCGGTCGTTGAGCGGGTCGGATTCCGACCAGGCCTCGACCGCGAGTTCGGGGTCGACCGCGCGCCCGCCGCGGTGGACCTTGCGCAAGGCCTCGGCGAGGCGGTCGGCCGGGGCATCCTTGAGCAGGTAGCCGCTGGCCCCGGCGTCGAGCGCGCGGCGCAGGTAGCCGGGCCGGGCGAAGGTGGTGAGGATCACGACCTTGCACGCCAGGCCCTGGTCCTTGATGCGTTGCGCGAGCTCCAGTCCGGTGAGCCCGGGCATCTCGATGTCGGTGACCACGATGTCGGGCTTGAGGCGCCCCAGTTCGCGCCACGCCAGGTCGCCGTCGCCGACGCTGGCGACCACGTCGATGTCGGACTCGAGCTTGAGCAGCGCGGCGAGGGCGCCGCGCACCATCGCCTGGTCCTCGGCCAGCAGCACGGAAATCATTGCGCGCATTCCGGAGGCGGTGCGCACAGTGTGCAATGGGCGGGCTCCGACGGCCACCGTGGCCGGCAGGAGCGACGGGCTTCCCGTGCCCCCGCGCGGGGACGTCACCGCACCGCGACCAGCCGCCGCGGCGCGGGCGCATCGCCACTGGCGGCGCCCGGCGCCGGCGGCGCGCGCCAGGGCACGCGCAATTCCAGCAAGGTGCCCTCGCCGTTGGCCGACTGCAGGCGCAGCTCGCCGCCGATGGCCTCGACCCGTTCGCGCATGCCCATGAGTCCATTGCCGTCGGCGCGCGCGCCGCCGAGGCCGTCGTCGCGGATCGCCAGGCGCACGCTGTCGCCGCTGCGCGCGAGCTCGGCACTGCAGCGCCGGGCCTGGGCGTGGCGGATGACGTTGGTCGCGGCCTCGCGCAGCGCCAGCGCCAGCACGGTCTCGGTTTCCGGATGCAGCGCGAGCTCGTCGCTGCGGTAATCGAAGTCGACCTCCACCGCCGCCAGCGCCAGCCGCGCGCTGGCGAACTCGGCGCGCAGGCCCATCGCGCGCATGCCGGCGACCGCGCGCCGCACCTGGCCGAGCGCCTCGCGCGCGACCCGCTCGACGTCGGCGATCTCGCGCTGCGACGCCGACGGGTCGCGCAGCGCGAGCTTGCTCGCCAGCTCGGCCTTGATCGCGATCACCGACAGGGTGTGCCCGAGCAGGTCGTGCAGGTCGCGGCCGATGCGCTCGCGCTCCGCCACCTGCGCCAGGCGCCGGATCTCGTCCTGCGACAGGCGCAGGGCCTGGTTGGCGCGCGCCTTGGCGATCCAGACCCGGTTGCACAACGCCGACATCAGGCCCATGAACAGGACGGTGGTGACGAACAGGACCATCGGCGCATCGAGCATCATGCCGCCCAGCGCGTACATCGCCTGCGTGGCCGCGATCACCGCCAGCATCGGCCCCCACGGCAGGAATGCCGCCAGCACGTTGGCGTAGACCAGGAAGGTGTTGGCGAACACGTTGGCCGGCAGCAGCACCACCGACAACGACCCCATCGCCAGCAGCAGCCCGACGCGGCGCCAGCCGCGGGTCCAGTAGAAGCCGAAGTACATCGGCAGGAAGGCCAGCGCGGCGATCGCCGTCAGCCACCAATCGACCTCGAGGTTGCGCGGCAGCAGCACCGGAAACAGCAGGAAGCAGAGGTAGATCAGCGAGAACCACGGCATGGCGCCGGGCTCGAGCACCGGTGGCAACAGCCGGTGCTGCAATGCGTTGCCGCGGGCCTTGAGCAGGTCCAGCCAGTGCAGGGTGGTGTCGGGTGTGGCCATGGACCCGATCCTATGGCCTGCGCGCGGCGGGCGGCAGGCCGCGCCATCAGGCCACCGGCATGACGGTCGTCACCCCGGCGCCGGGGGTACCGGGGCAAGTTCGCCCGTGATATGCTGGCCGACTCTTTAACTGGTTGATTTTGTTGCGATCTCCACGCTGGTGGCGGTCGCCGGAGAGGCGCCATGACCCTGATCGAAAAGCTCAACGCGATGCGCGGCTGCGGCGGCACCCGCCGAACGGTCGGCCTGCCCGACGCCACCATCGCCCGCTTCGCAGCCCACCACCCGGCTCTGGGCCAGGCCGTGGACGAGGCCCACGCAGCGTTCCTGGTCCTGCAGCAGCAGGTGCCCGAGCTGCTGGCGCTGGACGAGGACGAGCAGATCCGCCGGGTCCAGGAAGGCTTCATCAACTTCTACCAGGAAGACGCGGTCAATCCGTACGTGGCCCTGGCCGGTCGCGGCCCCTGGGTCGTGACCGCCAAGGGCGCGGTGGTCCACGACTCGGGCGGCTACGGCATGCTGGGCTTCGGCCATGCGCCGCCGGCGGTGCTCGAGGCGCTGGCGCGGCCGCACGTCATGGCCAACGTGATGACGCCCTCGTTCAGCCACTACCGCCTGGTCGAGGCGCTGCGGCGCGAGATCGGCGCGACCCGGGGCGGCTGCCCGTTCCCGAAGTTCCTGGCCCTCAATTCGGGCTCGGAGGCGGTGGGCCTCGCGGCCCGCATCACCGACGTCAATGCCAAGCTCATGACCGACGCGGGCGGCCGCCACGCGGGTCGCACGGTCAAGCTGCTGGCGCTCAAGGGCGCCTTCCACGGCCGCACCGACCGTCCGGCGCAGTTCTCGGATTCGAGCCGCAAGGCCTACCACCAGCACCTCGCCACCTTCCGCGGGCTCGACAACCTGATCACCGTGGTCCCCAACGACGTCGAAGGCCTGCGCGCCGCGTTCGCCCAGGCCGAGGAGCACGGCTGGTTCATCGAGGCGATGTTCCTCGAGCCGGTGATGGGCGAGGGCAATCCGGGGATGGGCACCACGCCGGCCTTCTATGCCGCCGCGCGCGAACTCACGCGCGCCCATGGCGCGCTGCTGCTGATCGATTCGATCCAGGCCGGCCTGCGCGCGCACGGCGTGCTTTCGATCATCGACTACCCGGGCTTCGAGGGCCTCGAGGCGCCGGACATGGAGACCTATTCCAAGGCGCTCAACGCCGGCCAGTTCCCGCTCTCAGTGCTGGCGTTGTCGACCCGGGCCGCGGAGCTGTACCGCAAGGGTCTCTACGGCAACACCATGACCGCCAATCCGCGCGCGATGGAAGTCGCGGTCGCGGTGCTCGAGCAGGTCACGCCCGCGATGCGGCGCAACATCGTCGAGCGCGGCCGCGAGTTCCTGCAGCGCCTCGAGAAGCTCGCGCGCGAGTTGCCCGGCCTGGTCACCCGCGTGCAGGGCACCGGGCTGCTGTTCTCCTGCGAGCTGGACGGCGCCTACAAGTGCTACGGCGCCGGTTCGACCGAGGAATTCATGCGCGAGAACGGCGTCGGCGTGATCCACGGCGGCACCAACTCGCTGCGCTTCACGCCGCACTTCGGCATCGGTTCCGACGAGGTCGAGCTGATGATCGAGGCGGTGCGGCACGCGCTGACCGCTGGTCCGCGCAAGGCGGTGGACGCGGCCAAGGCGGCTTGAGCGGCGCGGCGCCGCAGGCCCTGCTGGCGGGCCGCGCGGCGATGTCCGCGCCCCGAACGGCGCCGCGGGCGCTGGTCCCGGCCGGGCAGCCGCTGGTCGGGACCTGCCTTGGGATGCGGTACCCACGCCCCCATGGCATAATCCGCCGCCTTTTTCCGGGGCCTGCAGGCGCCTTGGCGTCCGCCCCGGATCCCACCGTTCAGACCGCCGGATAGCCCCATGGATTTCCTGATTTCCGCTGCGCACGCGCAAGCCGCACCGGGCGCCCAGCAGCCCTCGCTGATGTCGCCGCTGATCATGATGGTGCTGTTCTTCGCCATCTTCTGGTTCATCGCCATCCGCCCGCAGATGAAGCGCGCGAAGGAACACCGCGCGATGCTCGGCGCGCTGGCCAAGGGCGACGAAGTCGCGGTTGCCGGCGGCCTGCTGGGCCGCATCGACGACATCGGCGAATCGGTCATCTCGGTGGAACTCGCGCCCGGCCTGACGGTCAAGGTGCAGAAGCACGCCATCGCAGCGGTCCTGCCCAAGGGCACGCTCAAGTCGGCCTGAGGCCGGCATCCCCCTAGCCGGCGCGCGGCCCCTGCCGCGTGCCGTCGGTATTCGCCATGATCGATTTTTCGCGCTGGAAACTGGGCCTGCTCGGGCTCGTGCTGCTGGCGGGCGTGCTCTACGCCCTGCCCAACCTCTTCCCGCAGGATCTCGCGGTGCAGGTGTCGGCCAATCGCGGCGCGGTGCTCGACGAGGCCGTGCGCGAGCGGGTCGAGGGCGCGCTGCAGGAGGCCAAGGTCGCCTCCCGGGGCATTTCCCTGGAACAGGCGCGCCTGCTGGTGCGCCTGGACGACAGCGACGCCCAGCTCAAGGCCGCCGAGGTGCTGCGCGGCGAACTGGGTGACGCCTACACGGTCGCGCTCAACCTCGCCTCGACCGTGCCGCAGTGGCTGACCACGCTGGGCGGCAGCCCGATGACGCTGGGGCTCGACCTGCAGGGCGGCGTGCACTTCCTCATGGAAGTCGACCAGCGCGCCACCACGACCAAGCAGGAAGAGCGCTACGCCGACGACATCCGCACCCTGCTGCGCGAGAAGAACATCCGCTACAAGTCGGTCAACCGCGGCGCCGACGGCCTGACCATCGCGCTGCGCAGCGAAGCCGACCGCGACGCCGCCTTCCTCAACATCTCGCGCGACATCCTGGCGCTGGAACTGGCCAATGGCCCGGTCACCGCCGACACCTGGATCCTGGTCGCCACGGTGCGGCCATCCGAGGTCAAGCTGGCCATGGACTCGGCGATCGAGCAGAACGTCGCCACCCTGCGCAACCGCATCAATGCGCTGGGCGTGGCCGAGCCGATCATCCAGCAGCAGGGCGACTCGCGCATCGTGGTGCAGCTGCCCGGCGTGCAGGACACCGCCGCGGCCAAGAAGATCCTCGGCGCCACGGCCACGCTGGAGTACCGCGCCGTCGACGAAAGCGTGAGCCCGCTCGATGCGGTCGCCAGCGGCAACGTGCCGCCCGACTCGCGGATCTACTACCGCCGCGAAACCGGTCCCGACGGCAAGCCGATCCCGATCCTGCTCAAGAAGCGCGTCATCGCCACCGGCGACCAGCTCACCGACGCGGCCAGCGGTTTCGACCAGCAGGACGGCTCGCCGATGGTCTCGGTGACGCTCAATGCGGTCGGCGGCCGGCGCATGGAGCAGTTCACGATGGAGAACGTCGGCAAGCCGATGGCCGTCGTGTTCATCGAGCGCCTGCCCGAGGTGCGCATGGTCGACGGCAAGGAAGTGCGGACCACGCGCATCAAGGAGGAAGTGATCAGCGTCGCCAACATCCGCGGCGTGTTCGGCAAGCGCTTCCAGACCACCGGGCTGGACTCGACCCAGGAAGCCAGCGAGCTCGCGCTGCTGCTGCGCGCCGGCTCGCTCGCCGCCCCGGTGGACATCGTCGCCGAGCGCACCATCGGCCCCAGCCTGGGCAAGGACAACATCGATCGCGCGATGAAGGCCACGGCCGTGGGCTTCGTGCTGGTGCTGGTGTTCATGGCGTTCTACTACCGCGTGTTCGGCCTGATCGCCGGCGCGGCGCTGATCGCCAACGCCCTGCTGCTGACCGCGATCCTGTCGCTGTTCGGCGCCACCCTGACCATGCCCGGCATCGCCGCGCTGCTGCTCACCATCGGCATGGCGGTCGACGCCAACGTGCTGATCTGCGAGCGCATCCGCGAGGAGCTGCGCGCCGGCAACACGCCGCACGCCTCGATCAAGGCCGGCTACGAGAAGGCCTGGGCGACCATCGTCGACGCCAACGTCACCCACCTGATCTCGGGCGTCGCGCTGTTCGCGCTGGGCTCGGGCCCGATCCGCGGCTTCGCCCTGGTCCTGTGCGTGGGCATCATCACCTCGGTGTTCACCGCGGTCACGGTCAGCGAGGCCATAGTCCACCTGGTTTACGGGCGGCAGCGCAAGCTGCAGACGCTCTCGATCTGAGCGCTGCCGGAGACGATCC
>JAGOEZ010000018.1:11935-15469 GCA_017997455.1 Lysobacterales bacterium
CTGTGCGTGGGCATCATCACCTCGGTGTTCACCGCGGTCACGGTCAGCGAGGCCATAGTCCACCTGGTTTACGGGCGGCAGCGCAAGCTGCAGACGCTCTCGATCTGAGCGCTGCCGGAGACGATCCATGTTCGAGCTCTTCAACCACGACGCACGCATCCCCTTCGTCCGTTACGGTCGTTTCACCGTCGCGGTCTCGATCGTCCTGATGCTGGTCTCGGTCGTGCTGCTGTTCCGGCCCGGCTTCGAGCTCGGGCTCGACTTCACCGGCGGCAGCATGATCGAGCTGCGCATGGACCAGCCGGTGGAACTGGCGACAGTGCGCGAGGCACTGGCGACCAACGGCCACGAAGGCGCGCTGGTGCAGAGCTTCGGCGGGACCCGCGACGTGCTGGTCCGCCTCGCGCCGCGCGAGGGCGCCGACGCGCTGGAACTGGGCCGCGAGGTCCACGCCGAGCTGGCCCGTTCCGGCCTGCCGTCGGAGCTCAAGGGCAACGCCTTCGTGCTGCCGCAGGTCGGCAAGGAGCTGGCGCAGGACGGCACGATCGCGATCGTGGTGGTGCTGATCGGCATCCTGCTCTACATCGGTGCGCGCTTCCAGTTCAAGTTCGGCGCCGCCGCGATCGTCGGCGAGATCCACGACGTGCTGGTCACCGCCGCGATCTTCATCCTGCTCGGGCGCGAGTTCGACATCACGGTGCTGGCCGGCTTCCTCTCGGTCGCGGGCTACTCGATCAACGACAAGGTGGTGGTGTTCGACCGCATCCGCGAGATGTTCCGCAACACCTCCAAGCTGACCCCGGCCGAGGTGGTGGACCGCTCGATCAACACCACCCTGTCGCGCACGATCATGACCGCGCTGACCACCGCGCTGGCGATGCTGGGCCTGTTCCTCTTCGGCGGCCCCAGCGTCGAGAACTTCGCCCTGGTGATGCTGATCGGCATCGTGGTCGGCACGCTGTCGTCGATCATGTTCGCGGCGCAGCTGTTGCTGCTGCTGGGCGTGAACAAGCGCGACCTGATGCCCAAGGCGCGCGACCTCACCGAGCTCGAGCGCCGGCCGTAGGGTCGGGGCGTTGCCCTGTAGGAGCGCACCTTGTGCGCGACCGTGCCACCCGCGGATTCCGCAGCCCGTGGGTCCGCGGTCGCGCACAAGGTGCGCTCCTGCAAAGGCAATACCGACCAGCTCAGCGCAGCGCCGGCGTCAGGTGCGGCGCGATCGCCGCGACCATCGCGTCGCCGACCTTGATGTTGGCGGCGATGATGTGCCCGTTGCGGTAGAAGTCGTTGCCGCCGGCGAAGTCGGTGCAGCGCCCGCCGGCCTCGCGCACCAGCAGGATGCCGGCCGCCATGTCCCAGGGCTTGAGTCCCATTTCCCAGTAGCCGTCGAGGCGGCCGCTGGCGACGTAGGCGAGGTCGAGGGCGGCGGAACCGGTGCGCCGGATGTCCTCGGCCTCGACCAGCAGCGCACGCGTCATGTCCAGGTGCGCCGGCAGGTGCTGGCGCTGGCGGAAGGGAAAGCCGGTGCAGAGCAGGGCGCCGCCCAGGCCGGTGCGCTGGGAGACCCGGATGCGGCGGTCGTTGAGGAAGGCGCCGGCGCCACGGCTGGCGGTCCACAGTTCGCCGCGGATCGGGTCGTAGACCACGCCGTGCAGGGGCTCGCCATTCTCGACCAGCGCGATCGAGACCGCGAAGTGCGGGAAACCGCGCAGGTAGTTGTGGGTGCCGTCGAGCGGGTCGATCACCCAGGTATGCTTGCCGCTGCCGGCCGCGCCGCTTTCCTCGGCCAGGATCGCGTGCTGCGGGAAGGCGCGCTTGATTTCCTTGATGATCTCCGCCTCGGCCGAGCGGTCGACCTCGCTGGCGAAGTCGAACTGCTCCTTCTGCACCACGGCCAGGCCTTCGACCCGGTTGAGGTAGCGGACAATCACGGCCCCGGCGGCACGCGCGGCCTTGATCGCGATGTTCAATGCGCCCTGGCGCATGGCGGAACCCCGGGACGGCTGGGAAAGAACGGACCCGCGGCTGGCGCGGGGCCGCGAAGGGTAGCAGATGGGCGCAGGGCGCGCGCAGCGGACACGGAGGCGGGCATGCTGGATCGACTCGACGCGATACGCATCGTGCTGGTGCGCACCTCGCATCCCGGCAACATCGGCGCCGCCGCGCGCGCGATGCTGACCATGGGCCTGCGGCGCCTGGAACTGGTCGCCCCGCTGGCGTTCCCGCACCCCGAATCGGTGGCGATGGCGGCCGGCGCCGACGCGGTGCTGGACGCGGCGCCGCGCCACCAGGACCTGGGCGCCGCGCTGGCGCCGTGCCACTACGCCCTGGGCTGCACCGCCCGCCCGCGCGGCGTGGCCCTGCCGGCGCTGGCGCCGCGCGAGGCCGCCGCGCAGCTGCTCGCTGCCGCGGCGCGCGGACCCGTGGCGCTGGTCTTCGGCAACGAGCGCACCGGGCTGACCAACGAGGAGCTGCAGCGCTGCCATGGCGCGGTGCACATCCCGGCCGACCCGGCGTTCAGTTCGCTCAACCTCGCCGCCGCGGTCCAGGTGCTGGCTTACGAGCTGCGCCTCGCCGCGCTCGCGGGCAGCGGCCTTCCCGCCGCGCCCGCCGGGGAGCCCGACGACCCGCCGGCCACGCTGGCCGAGCTGGAGGGCTACTACGAGCACCTCGAGCGGACCCTGGTCGATATCGACTTCCACAAGGGGCGGGCGCCGGAGAACATCATGCGCCGCCTGCGGCGCCTGTACTTCCGCGCGCTGCCCACCCGGCGCGAGGTGCTGGTGCTGCGCGGGATCCTGAGCGAGGCCCAGCGCGCCGCGCGCCCGGGCCTGGCGGCACCCGAGCCCGAGGCGTAGGCCCGGGGGCCCGCATCGACCCGGCGTTCCGTGATCGACTGCGCCGATCCAGGCCTCGCGCCCCTATACTCTGGCGGTCCACTGCACAGGGGCCGTCGCGCACCGTGACGGCGGCGGGCCACATGATGGTTGGAGGCACTGGCGGCATGCGGGCGCTGCCCGGGTATCGCGCGTGGGCGTGCGTCGTCGCGCTGCTGCTGTCCGCCCTCGCCAGCGCGGTGGCGGCCGCGCCCGAGCCGGCCCCGGATGGCGCGGGCGTCGATGATCGCGCCGAACTGGTCCTGGGCCGCACCAGCGACGATCCGCGCACCGACCTCGCCAAGTTGCAACCGATGATCGACTACGTGGTGCCGCGGATGGCCGATGTCGGCATCCGCCGCGGCCGTGTGCTCATGGCGCGCGACAGCCAGCAGATGATCAGTTACCTGCGCCGCGGCAAGGTCGACTGGGTCACCGAGACCCCGGGCGCCGCGATGGCCTTCGAGGATCGAGCCGGCGCGCGCATCATGCTGTCCTCCTACCGCGAGGGCGTCGACCGCTACGCCAGCGTGCTGGTGGCGCGCCGCGAGCGCGGCATCGGCGCGATCGAGGACCTGCGGGGGCGCTCGATCGCCTTCCAGAACGCGTCCTCGACCAGCGCCTATTTCCTGCCCGCGAGCGAGATCCTGCAGCGGGG
>JAGOEZ010000018.1:15569-24387 GCA_017997455.1 Lysobacterales bacterium
CGATCGCGCTGCTGCTCTCCGAGGCGCTGGTCAACCCGGTCTACTTCAACGACCTGCAGGCGATCGGCCAGGTCGCGCAGTCGGTGCTGCACCAGCCCGACGTCGAGTACGTGCTGGTGTTCGACGCCCAGGGACGCATCCTGCACGATGGCAGCGCCGACATCGCCGACTTCGGCCAGCCGATGCGCGACGCCTTCGGTCCCGCCGCCGCGTCCGCGCCCGGGCCGCTGGTGCAGTATTCCGACACCCTGATCGACGTTGCGCGCCCGATGCTGCTCGGCACCGGCAAGCTGGGCGGCGTGCGCATCGGCCTGTCGCGTGCCGCGGCCGCGGCACGCGTGCGCGGTTCGCAGGAGGAACTGGCCAGGAACGTCGCGACCCTGACCACGGCGCGCCTGCGCAGCCTCGCCCTGCCGGTCGCGGGACTGATCGCGCTGGCCCTGTTCGGCCTGCTCATGGTGAGCCGGAGGCTGGTGCGCCCGGTGCGCGCGCTCGCGGCCAAGGCCCGCGCGATGGAACGCGGCGACTACAGCGTGGCGTCCGGCAGCGCGCGCAGCGACGAGATCGGCGAGCTGGTGCGCGCCCTCAACCACCTCGGCCACAGCATCGCCGCGCACGACCGCGACGTGCGCCGCCTCGCCTACCTCGACACCCTCACCGGCCTGCCCAACCGCCACATGCTGCGCGAGACCCTGTCGAGGGCGATCGTGCTCAGCCGCAGCAGCGGCCGCGCCCTGGCGCTGCTGTTCATCGACCTCGACGACTTCAAGCGCATCAACGACACGCTCGGCCACGATGCCGGCGACGAGGCCCTGACCCAGCTCGCGCGCCGCCTGGAGAACTGCCTGGGGTCAGTGCGCGACCCGGCGCAGACGCCCGAGGAGGCCGCCGACCTGATCGCCCGTTTCGGCGGCGACGAGTTCGTGGCGCTGCTGGTCGGCGGCGAGGTGCGCGTGCGCGCCAGCCGGCTCGCCGACCGCGTGCTCGAAGCGGTGCGCGACCCGCTGACCGCCGCGGGGCGGCCGGTGTACCTCAATGCCAGCATCGGCATCACCCTGTTCCCCGACGACGCCGAGGATGCGCAGCAGCTGCTCAAGAACGGCGACATCGCCATGTACCAGGCCAAGGTGCACGGCAAGAACTGCTACCGCTTCTTCACCAACTACATGACCCGGGTCGCCGAGGACCGGCTGATGCTCGAGCAGGACCTGCGCGCCGCGATCGGGACCACGCAGCTCGAGGTCCACTACCAGCCGATCGTGGACCTGGCACGCGACCGCGTCGCCGGGGTCGAGGCGCTGCTGCGCTGGCACCACCCGCAGCGCGGGCTGGTGCCCACCGCACTGTTCATCGGCATCGCCGAGGACTTCGGCCTGATCGGCGAGATCGGCCATTTCGTCATGCGCCGCGCCTGCGCCGATGCGCTCGCCTGGCCGCTGGTCGGCGGCGAGCCGCTGTTCGTCTCGGTCAACGTCTCGGTGCGCCAGTTGCGCCAGCCCGGCCTCACCGCCGAGGTTGCGGCGGTATTGCGCGATACCGGGCTACCCGCGACCCGCCTGCACGTGGAGCTCACCGAGAGCGCCCTGCTCGACGACCAGCCGCTGGCCCTGAACACGCTGGCCGATCTGCGCCAGAGCGGCATCCGCATCTGGCTCGACGACTTCGGCACCGGCTTCTCGGGTCTCTCGCACCTGCGCCGGGTTCCGGTCGACGGGGTCAAGATCGACCGCAGCTTCACCCAGGACCTGCTGACCGATCGCGACGACCTCGCGCTCACCCATGCCATCATCGCCCTGGCGACCTCGCTGGGGATCCCCGCGGTCGCGGAGGGCATCGAGAGCGGGGCCCAGCTCGAGGTCCTGCGCAACCTGCAGTGCGACCTCGGCCAGGGCTACTGGTTCGGCTACCCGATGAAGCAGGGGGACCTGCTCGAGGTCCTCGAGCAGCCCGAGCGGGTTGCGGCCGGGGCCGACGACTGATCGATGGTCGCGTGGCGCTGCCGCCGCATCCCCGCGGTGGCGACACGGCGTCGACCGCTGGCGGCGTAAGATCGCGCATTCCCCGTCGCTGGAGCCCGCCATGACCGCCCACCGCGCCCTGCACCTCGTGGCCCGTCCCGAGGGCCTGCCCAAGGATGGCGACTTCGAGCTGCGCAGTTCCACGCTCGCGGCGCCGGGCGAGGGCCAGTTCCTGGTCGCCGTGCGCTACGTCTCGATCGATCCCGCGATGCGGGTGTGGATGACCGAGCAGAAGTCGTACTGGCCGCCGGTGCCGCTGGGCGACGTGATGCGGGCCTCGGCGATCGGCGAGGTCGTGGCGTCGCGCCATCCGCGCTTCGCGGTCGGCGCCTGGGTCAGCGGCATGCTCGGCGTGCAGGACGGCCTGCTCAGCGATGGCAAGGGGCTGCGGGCCTTCGATCCGAAACAACTGCCGGATCCAGCCTGGGCGCTGAGCATCTTCGGCGGCACCGGCCTCACGGCGTACTTCGGCCTGGGCGAGATCGGCAAGCCCAAGGCGGGCGAAACCCTGGTGGTGTCGGCGGCCGCCGGGGCCGTGGGTTCCACGGTGGTCCAGATCGGCAAGATCCTCGGCTGCCGCGTGATCGGCATCGCCGGTGGCGCGGCGAAGTGCGCCTTCGTGCGCGACGAGCTCGGCGCCGACGGGGTCATCGACTACAAGCACGAGAAGGTCGGCGATGCGCTCAAGTCCCTGTGCCCGGACGGCATCGACGTGTACTTCGACAACGTCGGCGGCGAGATCCTCGATGCCGTGCTCAAGCGCCTGCGCCTGCACGCGCGCATCGTGCTCTGCGGCGGGATCTCGCAATACAACGCCACCGGCGAGGCCCGCGGCCCGGCCAACTACCTGTCGCTGATCTCGGCGCGCGGCCGCATGGAGGGCTTCGTGATCATCGACTACCTCGACCGCGCGGCCGAGGCGGTGGCGGCGATGGCACCGTGGGTCCAGGCCGGCAAGCTCAAGAGCCGGATCGACGTGGTCGAGGGCCTGGAGCATTTTCCGGAAGCCCTGCGCCGGGTCTACACCGGGGCCAACTTCGGCAAGCAGCTGCTCAAGGTCTGAGCGACGACGCTGTGCCCGGCTTGGCGGATGGCTTCCGGCCCGACCAGCGCCTATCGCGCGCAGAGCGCGCTCCTACAGCGCCTGCCCTGTAGGAGCGCGCTCTGCGCGCGATAGGCGCCGGTCGCGACCGAAGCCCCCTGCAGTCGACGAGCTCAGCCGGCGTAGCGCTGCAGGGTCTCGATGATGGCGTCGCCGAGCGCGGCCACCACGCCGACGCAGGCCAGCATCAGGGCCCAGCAGATCGCCACCAGCGCGCCATCGCGCTCGACCAGCGCGATCGCCAGCATCACCAGCACGAAGCCGAAGGGATAGTTGGTCAGCGGCACCGGCAGGCTGAGGGCGACGCCATGCAGCGCCATCAGGGCGCCGGTCAGGCGCCATCCGGCGCCTTCGAGCATCAGCGGCGCGCGCGGCCGGCACAGGCGCTCGACCCGCGCCATGCCGTCGCCGAGCCGGTCGAGGAAACGCGCGATGCGCGCGCGCGCGAAGCTGCGCCGCCGCAGCCACCGTGGCAGCCACGGATGCTGCAGCCCCCACGCCATCTGCAAGCCGAGCAGCACGACCAGCGGGCCGGCGATCGCGCCGGCCCCGATCGGCGTGGGCAGGAAGGCCGGCAGCGTGGCGATCACCACCAGCACGCCGAAGGCGCGGCCATCGAAGCGGTCGAGCAGTTCGCCGAGCGAGATGTCGGGGTGCCCGTCCTCGCGCGCGATCCGTTCGAGCAGGGCGGAGGTGCGCTCGGGCGTGGACTCGGGTCGCATCCGCGCAGCCACCGCGCTCAGACCAGGTTGTCCGGTTCCGGCGGCATCACGCGCTGGACCAGGAGCTTGTCGATGCGCGCGCCATCGAGGTCGACGACCTCGAAGCGGTAGCCGGCGTGGGTGAAATGCTCGCCGACCTGGGGGATGCGGCCGAAGCGCGCGGTGATCATGCCGGCGGCGGTGCGGAAATCCTCGTCGCTCTCGCCCGCGAGCTGGGCCACGCCCAGCAGTTCCTTGAGGTCGTCGATCGCGAGGCGGCCATCGACCAGCCAGCTGCCGTCGGAGCGCTGCACCACGTGCGGCTCGCCGGCCTCGGTGGCCTGGGCGAAGCGGCCGAACACCGACTTGAGGAGATCGTTGAGGGTGACGAGACCGGTGATCTCGCCGTACTCGTCCACCGCCAGCGCGAGGCCGGCCTCGGAATCGCGCAGCTTCTCCAGCGTGCCGAGGGCGCGCGCGGTCTCGGGCACGAACAGCGCCGGCGCCAGCGTCCGGAACGGTTCGACCTTGCCGCCCATCAGCGCGTTGCTCAGGCTGCGCACGTGCAGCACGCCGGCCACGTCCTGGTCGGAGCCGCGCCGGACCGGGTAGCGCGTATAGGGCGTGGCGCGGATGCGCGCCAGGTTTTCCTCCAGCGGCAGCGTGGTGTCGAGCCAGGCGATCTCGCCGCGCGGCGTCATCAGTCCCTCGACGGTGCGATCCCCGAACGAGAGCGCGCGGTTGACCAGGTTGCGCTCGTCGGCGTCGATCACGCCCTGCTCGGCGCCCTCGGCCACCAGCAGCTTGATCTCCTCCTCGGTCACGGCCTGCTCGTTGGTCTGCTTGACGCCCAGCAGGCGCAGCAGCAGGCGCGTCATCCAGGCCAGCAGCACCACCGCCGGCATCGCCGCGATGGTCAGCACGCGCATCGGCGCCGCCACCAGCGTGGCGAGCCGTTCCGGCGCGAGGATGCCCAGGCGCTTGGGCACCAGTTCGCCCAGCACCACCGAGAAGATCGTGATCAGGCCCAGGCTCAGCGCGATCGAGATGCCGTGGGCGTAGCGCGCGAGCGGGTCGAACTGCCGCAGCCAGCCCTCCAGCCCGCTCGCCAGCGCCTCGCCGCCGAAGAAGCCGGTGAGGATGCCCAGCATCGTGATCCAGACCTGGACCGAGGACAGGAAGCGCTCGGGCTGCTCGGCCAGCTCCAGCGCGGCGCGCGCCCGCGCGCTCTCCTTGGCCTGCTGGCGCAGGCGGCTCTTGCGCGAGGTCATCACGGCCATCTCCGACAGGGCGAAGAAGCCGTTGAAGAGGATCAGCGCGAGGACGACCAGCAGTTCGAGTGGCATGGCGGCCCGGCTCGCCGGCTCAGCGCCAGACGCCGTTGGTGAAATATGCGGCGTTCCAGTACAGGTGCACCGCGATCGCCGCCGCATAGCCCAGGGCCACCGCCCAGGTCCAGCGCAGGTGGCTGAAGAAGGTGTAATGGCCCTTCGACACGCCCATCAGGGCCACGCCGGCGGCGGAACCCACGCTCAGCATGCTGCCGCCCACGCCGCAGGTGAGGGTGATCAGCAGCCACTGGCCGTGGTCCATCGGCGGGCTCATCTGCAGCACCGCGTACATGATCGGGATATTGTCCACGATCGCCGACAGCGTGCCCATGATCACGTTGGCCCAGGTATGGCCGAGGGTGCCGTAGAGCTCGGTCGAGGCCAGCTGCATGTAGCCGATCGCGGCCAGCCCGCCCACGCACATCAGCACGCCGTAGAAGAACAGCAGCGTGTCCCACTCCGCGTTGGCGATGACGCGGAAGATGTTGTAGCCGCCGCCGACGTGCGCCGCGCCGCGATCTGCCTCGGTGGCGAGCAACGCCGCCTCGCGCCGCGCCTCGACGCGCGCGATCCACCAGGCATAGGCCTTGAGCAGGGCGAGGCCGGCCATCATCCCGAACACCGGCGGCATGCGCAGGAACTGCTTGGATCCGACCGTGATCGCGATGGTCAGGGCGAACAGCGCGCAGATCGTCCAGCCGCCGAACTTCACGTCCGCATCGTCGGCCCGCACCTGCGGGCGCCCCGCGGGCAGCGCGAAATGCATGATCGCCGCCGGCACCAGGAAGTTGACCACCGACGGGACGAAGATGCGGAAGAATTCGAAGAACTCGACCTTGTGCGCCTGCCACACCATCAGCGTGGTGATGTCGCCGAAGGCGCTCCAGGCGCCGCCGGCATTGGCCGCGACCACCAGGTTGACGAAGGCCAGGGACACGAAGCGCGTGTTGCCCTGGCCCACCGCGAGGATCACCGCGGCCATGATCAGCGAAGTGGTCAGGTTGTCGAGGATCGCCGAGAGGAAGAACGCGACCACGCCGGTGATCCAGAACAGCTGGCGGAAGGAGAAGCCGCGGCTGACCAGTTCCGCGCGCAGGGCCTCGAACACGTTGCGCTCGGTCATCGCGCTGACGTAGCTCATCGCCACGACCAGGAAGAAGAACAGCTGGCCGAACTCGACGAAGACGTGGTCGAAGGCGTCCCGCGCCGCCTCGCCGCCGAGGCCGGGCGTGACCGAGGCCTTCCAGGCGATCAGCCCCCAGATCAGCGCCGCGCCGAACATCACCGGCTTGGACTTGCGCAGGTGGATGCGCTCCTCCATCACCACCAGCGCGTAGGCCAGCACGAAGATCGCGACGGCTGCCCAGCCGACCGGCTGGCCGGTCCAGCCGAAGGGCGTGGTCGAAGTCGCCGCGGCGGCCGCCGCGGTCGCCGGCAGGCCGAGGAGGATGGCTGGCAGGGCGAGCAGGGCCGCCAGCAGGGGGTCGATGCGCATCGCGACGGTCCGTGGCATGGCCGCGGGCTGGGGCAAGGTCACCTGCCGCTGCGGCCGCTTCGTGGGGGTGCGGCGAGCCTACCATGCACCGTATTGCCGACGCCTGCCTGCCCGGAAGGGCAACCGGCGGGGCGCGCCGACTGCAATAATGTCGCCAGCCGGCCCGGCCGGGCGCCGCGCGGGTCCCGCGCCGCGGGTGGCACCGTGATCGGCTGAGGGAGCCAGGCCATGTTTTCGCTGCAGACCATCTTCGGCAAGGGCGACAAGTTCTACAGCCTGCTCGAATCCAGCGCCGAGGCCGCGCTGCAGAGCACGCGGGCGCTGCACGAGCTGGTTTCGGTGCGCAGCCGCACGCCGTCGCTGGACGAGTTCAAGCTCGCGCGGCAGAAGGAGCGCGAGATTTCCGACGCCATCCGCCGGGAACTGGTCGACACCTTCGTGACCGCGCTCGAGCGCGAGGACATCGAAGCCCTGGGCAACGCCCTGTACCGCATCCCCAAGACCGTGGAGAAGTTCGCCGACCGCTACGTGTTCGGCGCCGACCGCACCGCCGGGATCGACTTCGCGCCGCGCGCGAAGATGCTGGTCGAGGCCGCCGAGGTGGTGCTGGAAATGGTGCGCCAGCTGCGCCGCGGCCTCCAGGTCGAACCGATGAAGGCGCTGTCGGACAAGCTGCGCGCGATCGAGATCGAGGCCGACCGCCTGATGCTGGAAATCTACCGCGACCTCTATGCCGGCAAGTACGAGCCGGTGCAGATGATGATCGTGCGCGACTTCTACGAAATCCTGGAGAAGGCGATCGACCGCTGCCGCGAGGCCGGCGTGGTCATCTACCAGATCGTGCTCAAGAACGGCTGAGCACCCGCGCCGTGACCGTTGCGATCGCCGTCGTCCTGCTCTTCATCCTGGTCGCGCTGGTCTTCGAGTTCATCAACGGCTTCCACGACACGGCGAACTCGATCGCCACCGTGGTCGCGACCAAGGTCCTGACCCCGACCCAGGCGGTGGTCCTGGCCGCGAGCATGAACCTGGTCGGCGCGCTCGCCGGCGAGGCGGTGGCCAAGACCATTTCCAGCGGGCTGGTCGACGCCTCGGTCGTGGTCATGACCTCCGGGATCCTGATGTGCGGGCTGATCGGCGGCATCATCTGGAACCTGATCACCTGGTGGCACGGCATGCCCTCGTCGTCGAGCCACGCGATGATCGGCGGGCTGTGCGGCTCGGCGCTGGGCGCGGCCGAGGGCAACTGGGGCGTGCTGATCTGGGCCCAGCCCGCGGATCCGTGGTGGAAGGGCGGCGGCATCCTCTACAAGATCGTGATCCCGATGGTCAGCTCGCCGGTGGCGGGCTTCCTGCTCGGGATGGTGATCATGGGCACGCTGTACGCCCTGATCAGTTTCCTCGGCCACCGGCGCGGCTTCCTCCACACGATCGCCAAGCCGCGCTGGGTCAACGCCTTCTTCGGCAAGGCGCAGTTGCTCAGCGCGAGCTACATGGGCTTCGCGCACGGCCTCAACGACGCGCAGAAGACCATGGGCCTGATCGCGCTGGCGCTGGTCGGCGCGCAGACCGTGGGTTCGCTGGAGCAGCTGCCACCGTGGCTGGCGTTCCTGCGCCCGCCCAGTGGCGAACACGCGGGGGGCATCGCGACCTGGATCAAGGTGACCTGCGCGCTGGTGATGGCGGCCGGCACCGCGGTGGGCGGCTGGCGCATCATCAAGACCCTCGGCCACAAGATGGTCAAGCTGCATCCGATCCACGGCTTCGCCGCCGAGACCGCGTCGGCCACCATCCTGTCGACGGCGGCGCATTTCGGCATGCCGGTCTCGACCACGCACAGCATTTCCACCGCGATCATGGGGGTGGGCTTCGCCAAGAGCGCGCGCTCGCTGCACTGGGTGGTGATCGAGCGCATCCTGTGGGCCTGGGTGCTGACCCTGCCGGTCACCGGCCTGATCGGCTACCTGCTGGTGCGCCTGGCCAAGGGCCTGGGCTGGATCGGTTAGGGCGACGACCTGCGGGGGGGCTTGAGTTGTGGCCAGGCCTATCGCGCGCAGAGCGCGCTCCTACAGAGCCGGCTCTGTAGGAGCGCGCTCTGCGCGCGATAGGCCTGGCCGCGGCTGAAGCCGCTCCTACAGGGCGCTGTTGATCGCGGTCGCGGCTGAAGCCGC
>JAGOEZ010000152.1 GCA_017997455.1 Lysobacterales bacterium
CGCGCACCGCCTCGCGCAGCGCGCGGCGCTGGACCCGCGAATCCCTGCACCGGCGTTGACGTGCGCGCCTTCGTCGACACCAACCTGTGGGTCTATCGACTCGACCGGCGCGAGGCGGCGAAGTCGCGGCGCATCGGCGTTTGGCTGAAGGAGCTCGCGCGCGACCACGAAATCGTGGTCAGCACACAGGTCCTGATCGAATTGCGGGCGGTCGCGAGCGCGAAGCTGAAACCGGCGCTCTCCGCGAACGACACGGGTGTCGCGCTGGCGGCGCTGTCGGCGTTCGAAGTCGTTGCCACCGACACGAACCTGGTCCTCGACGCACACGAACTTGCTGTCGCCGAGCAGCTTTCCTGGTTCGATGCGCTGATCGTCGAAGCGGCGATCCGCAGTCGCTGCGACGTGCTCTACAGTGAGGATCTCGCGCATGGGCGGCGCTTCGGTGATTTGACCGTGTGCAATCCGCTGGCCGAAGCACAGGGCGCCCGATCGTGAGCCTGCTGGCCGAACTCAAGCGCCGCAACGTCATCCGCATGGCGGGGCTGTACCTGATCACGGCCTGGCTGCTGGTCCAGGTCGCCGAGACCCTGCTGCCGATCTTCGCGACGCCCGGTTGGGTGCTGCAGGCGCTGGTGGTGCTGGTGGCGCTGGGATTCGTGCCGACCCTGATCTTCAGCTGGGTCTTCGAGCTGACGCCGGAGGGCCTCAAGCGCGACGCCGAGGTCGACCCGGAAAGCTCGATCGCACCGCGCACCGCGCGGCGCATGGACCGTTTGATCCTGGCCGGGCTGGCGGCGGTCGTCGTGGTCGTCGCGGCGGATCGCTACTGGCCGAGTACGTCTGCGCCGGAGCAGGCGCCAGCCGTGGCCAGCACGGCGTCGCCGACCGCGGGAACTGCCGCGCAGGGGCCCTCCGGCGTCGAGGCCCGTTCGATCGCCGTGCTGCCCTTCGTCAACATGAGCGCCGATCCGGAGCAGGAGTTCTTCTCCGACGGCCTGTCGGAAGAGATCCTCAACCTGCTGGCGCAGATCCGCGACCTCAAGGTGATCGGCCGCACGTCCTCGTTCGCCTTCAAGGGTCGCAACGAGGATCTACGCACGATCGGCCACACGCTGGGCGTGGCGCATCTGCTGGAGGGCAGCGTGCGCAAGGCGGGCAACGACTTGCGCATCACTGCGCAGCTGATCGAAGTCGAGGGCGGCTCGCACCTGTGGTCGCAAACCTACGACCGCAAGCTGGAGAACGTGTTCGCCATCCAGAGCGAGATCGCCGGCGCCATTGCCGAGGCCCTGAAGCTGAATCTCGTGGGTCCGGGCCAGGCCACGCCGGTGGCGCAGCCGGCCGCCTCGCTGCCAGCCTACGAATTGTTCCTGCACGCACGCCGGCTGATTCATGGCCGCACGCGCAGCGGAATCGAAGCCGCGCGCCAGTTGCTCGACGAGGCGCTCGCGCTGGACCCTGACTACGCGCCGGCGCTGGCGGCGTCGGCGCAAGCCGTGCTGCTCCTGAACAACCGGATCAGCGGCTATGGAGACATCCCCGTCGACCAGGCAGCGGCGATGGCGCAACCGCTGCTCGATCGTGCGCTGGCGCTGGACCCCAATCTCGCCGAGGCCCATGCCGCGCAGGGCATGCTATTCGACCAGCAAGGGGATTCCGCGCGTGCCGAGGCGGCGCTGGCCAGGGCACTGGCGCTGAATCCCAATCTGGCGGATGCATTGCACTGGCAGGCGGGCCTGCTCGGCGACGCCGGGCGCCTGCGCGACCAGTTGGCCGTCCGGCAGCGGCTTGCCGAGTTCGATCCGCTCAACGTGGCCAATCTGCTCAACTTGAACTTCGCGCTCCGGGATAGCGGCAAGCGGACCGAAGCGGAGGCCGTGGCGACGCGCTTGCTGCGCGCCTTTCCGGACAATCCGCAGGGGTACGGGGCACGAGCGCTCGATCTGCTCGACGCCGGCCGTCTGGCCGAAGCGCAAGGGCCGGCGGCGCGGATGCTTGCGCTCGAAGCAGGAGGCTGGTCGCCGTTGCTGAACGCATTGGTCTACTACGGCCTCGGCGACTTCGACCGGGTGCTGTCGCTGCAAGGGCCCCTGAGGTTTATTGCGCTGATCGAGCTGGGTCGCGTCGACGAGGCCGTGGCCGCGGCCCACGAGCGCTTCGCGAAGGAACCGGAGCAGCGCGAAGCCGCCCAGGAATTGCTGAGCACCCTGGTATGGGCTGGCCGCCATGACGAGCTGCTGGCACTGTACCGCGAGCACTGGCGTGACGTTGAGGGGCTCGACGCGTCGTTCGGCTATGGCGGATCGGAACGGTTCGCCAATCGAAGATCGCGACTGCTCGAGTCGATCGCCACCGCGCAGCGGGCGACGGGCCAGCAACAGGCCTTGGCCCGGACCCTGGCGCAATGGCGCGAGGTCCTCGACTTCCGGCGCGAGCAGGGCTGGGCAGGCGGCGGGTTCCAGATGACCGAAGCCCGCTACCTGGCGCTGGCCGGCGAGCGCGCCGCTGCGCTGTCAGCGCTGACCCAGGCCATCGACCTCGGCATGCGCGACCCGTTGCTGGGCCGCGATCCGGCCTTGGCCGACCTGCGCGACGATGCCGCCTTCCAGGCCCAGGTCACCCGCATGATCGAGTTGATCAACGCCGAGCGTGCCAAGCTCGACATGGCGCCGCTGCAATGAGCCTCATCAAGGAGCTCAAGCGCCGCAACGTCATCCGCATGGCGGGGCTGTACCTCGTCGGCGCGTGGATCGTCGTGCAAGTGGCCGAAACCCTGCTGCCGATCTTCGGCACGCCGGATTGGGTGTTGAAGACCCTGGTGGCGCTGCTGGCCCTGGGCTTCGTGCCGGCGCTGGTGTTCTCGTGGCTCTACGAGCTGACGCCGGGTGGATTGAAACGCGATGCGGAGGTGACGCCGGAACAGTCGATCTCGGCGCAGACCGGCCGGCGCATGGACCGATTGATCGTGGTCGGACTGGTGGCAGTGGTTGCACTGGTCGCCGCGGATCGTTTCTGGCCAGGCGCCAGGACTGTACCGGGCGCGGTTCCCGGCGCGAGCAGCGGAGCCGCCGCCGACGCCGAGCGACCGGCAAGCGGCGCTGACGCCGCTTCGCAGCCGGGGCCTTCTGCGGACGGCCAGAAGTCGATCGCCGTACTCCCGTTCGTCAACATGAGCGCCGACAAGGAGAACGAGTATTTCTCCGACGGCATCTCCGAGGAACTGCTGAACGTGCTGGTCAGGGTGGAGGGCATCGGCGTGGCCTCGCGGACCTCGTCGTTCGCCTACAAGGGCCGCGAGCTCGGCGCCGCCGCGATCGCGAAGGAACTCCAGGTCGACCACATCCTCGAAGGCAGCGTGCGCAAGTCGGGCAACCGCGTGCGCATCACCGCGCAGCTGATCGACGCCACCAACGACCGCCACCTCTGGTCGGAAACCTACGACCGCGAGCTGACCGACATCTTCACCATCCAGGACGAGATCGCCAATGCGATCGTCACCGCCCTGCGCGGCAAGCTCGCTGGCCAGGTCGATGGTGCGCCGGCGGTGCTGGTCAAGGCCGACACCGAGGATCTCCAGGCCTATGAGCTCTACCTCAAGGCCCGCCAGATGTTCGTCGCGCGACGGGAGCTGGGCGAGGCGGCGCGCCTGGCCGAGCGCGCCGTCGAGCTGGACCCGAAGTTCGCCCGTGGCTGGGAAGTGCTGGCCGCGATCGCCTGCGTCGCGGAGGACTGGGGCGTGCGCGATCGCGACTACACGGCGATCAGCCTGGCGGCCGCGCAGCGCGCGCTCGACCTGGACCCCGCCTTGTCCATGCCGTGGGCAGCGCGGGCCATCAGCGAGAGCATCGACCTACCGATCGACTGGGACCGCTATCTCGAGACCCTCGGCCGGGCGATCGATGCCGATCCGCGCAACGAAACCGCGCACCTCTGGCGTGCCCTGGGCTGGGCCAACCTGGGCTGGTTCGATCGCGCGATCGCCGACATCGACCAGTGCCTGGTGCTGGATCCGGCCTATCCGAACTGCACGCGCTTCAAGGCCCTGATGTTCCTGTTCCAGGGCAGGACCGAAGCGGCACTTGAACTGTTCCAGCAGGGCGTGGCGGTCGGCTTCGTGCGCAACCGGGCCGAGAGCTTCGTGCTGCCGTTGTGGCAGCGCGACCAGCAGCTGGCCGCGCAACTGCTGCTCGACGCGCGCGAGGTGCCGGTCGAGCTGCGCAAGCCGGTGCTGGACGCCCTCATCGGGGCGTCCCCGGCGGATGCCGCCGTGAGAGCCGAGGTGGAGCGCAGGCTGGCCGATCGCCTCGATCCGCTCACCAATTCGCTCGGCTTCGTCGCCTTGCTCTGGATGCGCGAGTTCGATCGCGCCGCCGAGTCGCCCGAGCTGGACACCAGCTCGCTCTCGCATTGGGAGACCGTTCCGGGCCTGCGCAATTCCCCTGCATTCAAGCGCCTCATCGAACGCCTGGGCGTCGCCGCGCACTGGCGCAAGCACGGCTTCCCGCCGCAATGCCGGCCGCTGGGCGACACCGACTTCGAGTGCGATCCGGTGCCATGAGCCTGCTGGCCGAGCTCAAGCGCCGCAACGTGCTCCGCATGGCGGGGCTGTACCTGGTCGGCGCGTGGCTGGTGGTACAGGTGGCGGCCACCGTGCTGCCGCTCTTCGGCGCGCCGGAATGGCTGGCCCGCAGCGTCGTCGTGCTCCTGGCCATCGGGTTCCTGCCCGCGTTGGCATTCGCCTGGGTGTTCGAATGGACGCCGGAGGGACTCAGGCGCGACGCGGAACTCGGCCCGGCCGGATCAACCGCGCCGCGGACGGCACGGCGGATGGACCGCATGATCCTCGTGGTGCTGGCCCTGGCGCTGGCCGCGTTCGCGGCCGGTCGCCTCCTGCCCTCGTCGCGCGATGCCGCGACGCCGGACGACGGACCGGCGACGGCTGCCGTCGCGGCGAAGGCCGCGCACCCCAAGTCGATCGCGGTCCTGCCCTTCGCCAATCTTTCCGACGACAAGGCGAACGAGTATTTCGTCAGCGGCATGCAGGACATGATCCTGACCAAGCTGTCGGAGGTCCGCGAGCTGCGGGTCGCGTCGCGCACCTCGACCGAACGCTATGCGGACCATCGTGGCAGCGTGCGCGACATCGCCGCCGAACTCGGCGTGGCCCACGTGCTCGAGGGCAGCGTGCAGAAGGCCGGCAACCGGGTGCTGATCAACCTGCAGCTGATCGACGGCCGCAACGACGAGCACCTGTGGGCAAGGGCGTACGAGCGCACGCTGGACGACATCTTCGGCGTCGAGGGCGAGGTCGCGAAGCTGGTGGCCGAAGCGCTGCACGCGGAGCTGTCGGTGGCGGAGGCGGCCGCGGTGGCGAGCGTCACCACGCACGACAAGGAAGCCTACGACCGCCTGCTGCGCAGCCGCTTCTTCCTCAACCAGTCCAACCGCAGTTTCGACCCGGCCGATCTCGACCGTTCCATCGAGCTGGCGCGCGAAGCCGTGGCCCTGGATCCCGGTTACGTCGACGGCTGGGCGCTGTTGTCGCTGGCGCACGTGAAGCGCCGCGGGCCAGATGCGGCGGAGGAAGCGGAGGCCAGCGCGCGCCGGGTCCTGGCCCTTGATCCGGACCATGCCCGGGGGCACCTGCACCTGGGCTTTGCCCTGGCCTTGCGTGGCCGCCACGAGGAAGCGATCGCCGAGGCGCGCGAAGCCGCGCGCCTGAGCCCGGACAAGAGCAACATCCAGTCCGGGCTGGCCATCACCCTCGCCGGGGCCGGTCGCTACGAGGAGGCCAAGGCGCCGATGGCCGCCGCCGTCGCGCTCTGGCCCGAAAGCAACTTCGCGCGCAACTGGCAGGCCAACCTGCACCTGGCACTGCGCGAGTATGCGGCAGCACGCGAGCTCGCCCGCAGCGCGCTGCAGCGCGATCCCGCGGACCTGTTCGCCGCGTCGGTGCTGGTCGACGCGCAGCTCCTGGGCTTCGGCGACATCGACGGCGCGCGCAAGACCCTGCAGGCGCTGCCGCTGCGGACCACGGAGTCGTCCACCGTCGCCCAGCTCGCGGCCAGGGTGGAGGCCTGGGCCCGCGACTACGCGGCTGCCCGCAGCCTGGTCGAACAGGCGACGGCGGGCAGCGTGATGTTCGGCGGGAACTACTCGCGCGGACTCGAGCTGGCGCCGATCCTGCAGGCACTGGGCGATACTGGCGCGGCGCGCGCCGCCTACGCGCAGGCCCGTGACGAATTGCAGGCGCGGATCCCGACCGGACCCGACGACGCGCTGCTGCACGCCGCGCTCGCCCGGGCCTTGTCCGGCCTGGGGGAGCATGCCGAAGCGACGCGCATCGCCGAAGCCGCGGCCACGATGCCCACGCAATATGTCCTCGACCAGGAACA
>JAGOEZ010000153.1 GCA_017997455.1 Lysobacterales bacterium
CGACCTGGACGTCTGGCTGCCATCGCAGAATGCCTACCGGGAGATCAGTTCCTGTTCGAACTGCGAGGCCTTCCAGGCCCGGCGCATGCAGGCGCGCTGGCGCAACCCCGAGATCGGCAAGCCGGAGCTGGTGCATACGCTCAATGGCTCGGGGGTCGCGGTGGGCCGCGCGCTGGTCGCGGTGATGGAGAACCACCAGAACGTCGACGGCTCGATATCGATTCCCGCGGCGCTGCAACCTTATCTGGGCGGCGTGGCGCGCATCGAGTGACGCCTGCCGCGGCGTAGGCGCGCCGAGCTGGCGCTACAATCCAGGCGCCTGTACCGGAGAGGTGGCCGAGCGGTTTAAGGCAGCGGTCTTGAAAACCGCCAGGAGGGAAACCTCCTCGTGGGTTCGAATCCCACCCTCTCCGCCACGCATGGACCCAGGGCGTACCTTCACATCGCGAAAGTGCGCCGTGTACCCCGGTCTTGCTTTCGCATCGTGAAGGCGCACTGCGCAACCCGCATTCCGGACGCCGGATCCCGCCCCGGTGCCTGGTCGCGCTGCTCGGCTTGACACCGGCGCCTGCCTCGTCGACCCTCGGTGCACCCGTTCCCGGACGGGGTGGGGGGACTTCCACGATGCGCCGTCCGGGCCTTCGCCGGCAGCGACTGCCGGCGTGCCATCGTCAAACCGGAACGACCGCCACCAGCGCGGCTGCGGACGTCGTTCGATCGGGGGGTATTCATGTCTCGTACTGCCATCTTGCTGGCCGTCGTCCTGCTGCTGGTCGCCGGCGTCGCCGGCGCTGCCGTCGTGCAGCCCGCCATCGTGCAGTCGCGCGGCGCCGACCCCACGGTCGACTACGCGGCCTTCGCGCGCTTCAGCCCTTGGGACGATCGCAACTACACCCTGACGCGCGCCGACGTGGCGCTGCTGTCGCCGACCGAACACGAACTGCGCGACCCGATCCCGGTCTTCTATCGCGTCGCCCTGCGGCGCGCGAACCCGAAGCTGCGGCAGGAGGGCGTCGGCCAATATCCGCGTTCGGCGGTCAATGCCTTCAAGATGCATTACCGCGGCTATCTCTATGACGGTCGCATCTTCACCCGCATCACCCTGCTCGAGGACGGCAGCTTCGCGTTCCGGGACGCGGGCCTGCCCGTGGCCGAGGCGTATGCGCCGGATGCGCTCGACGGCGAGGTCCGGATCTCGTCGCCGATCGGCGCGGCCGAGTCGGCCGTGGCCATCAACCCGGTCAACCGCGACCTCGTCATCGCCGGGACCAACGGCACCGACGCCGACTTCCGCCAGATCATGTGGCGCTCCACCGACGGCGGCGAGACCTGGAGCCTTGCCGGCAACCTGCCGGGCCCGGAGACCTGCTGCGACCCGACGGTGGACTGGTCGATCGACGGCACCATCGCCTACACCGCGTCGCTCACGACCTGCGGCTTCAGCGGTTGCGGCGTCCACGCCTACCGCTCGACCGACAACGGCGCGACCTGGGTCACGCCGGTGCAGCTGGTCGCCAGTGGCGCCGACAAGGAGTACATGCACGTCGATCGCGTCGCCGCCTCGCCGCACAGCGACAACATCTATCTGGCCTGGCACGAGGGCAACGTGCAGAAGTTCGCGCGCTCGACCGACCTCGGGCTCACGTACTCGCCGGTGCTGACGCTCGACTCGACCCGCCGCGGCATCGGCAGCGACCTCACCTCCGACACCAACGGCAACGTCTACTACTTCTATCCGACCATCGATTCGGCCAATCCGGCCCAGGTGCGGGTGCTGAAGTCCAGCGACGGCGGCGCGACCTTCGCCCCGGCCGTGGTGGTGGCGCCGCTCAACGACCGTTTCGACTTCGCGATCCCGGCGATGGACGTGCGGCGCGCCTTCATCTACGTCTCGGCCGACACCGACCTCAGCGGCGGCCCCTTCGCCAACCGCATCTATGCGACATGGACCGACACCACCGCGGCGGAAAGCGGCACGCCGGCTAACAACCACGCCCGCATCGTGGTCGCGCGTTCCGCCGATGGCGGCGCGACCTGGAACACCACGCTGGCGCATGAGAGCGACGACCTCGACACCGTCGACCGCTTCCACCCGTGGCTCAAGGTGGACGAGGTCGGCCGCGTGCACGTCATCTACTACGACACCCGCGTCAACACCGACCGCACCGGCGTCGATCTCTTCTACAGCCGTTCCGACGACGGCGGCGTGACCTTCACCGCGCCGACGCGCCTGAGCACGGTCAAGTCGCCCAAGATCGACGACAACTTCGAGTGGGGCGACTACAACGGCCTCGACATCGTGCTCGACAACGCGATCGCGATCTACACCGACAATCGCGACGAACTCGGCGGTACAGCGCGTTCCGTCGACACCTACGGCATCGGCGGCTTCGCGCCTCCGGCCGGCGACAGCTACCTGCTGTCGCTGGACCAGGGCAGCACGGCGGTCTGTGCCGGCGACCCGTCGCCGCAGCGCACGGTGACCCTGGCGCGTTTCGGCAACTACGCCAACCCGGTGACGCTGTCCCTGCCGGGACTCGACGGGGCGGTGTTCCCGACTTCGGCCTTCGGCACCAATCCGGTGACGCCGCCGGGCACCTCGACCTTCGACCTGGCGACCGCTGCCGGCGCGCCTGCCGCGACCTACAACGTGGTCGTGCGCGGAACCGGCGCCGGCGCCGCGATGGGCGACCCGCCGATCGTGCGCGACGCGACCTATGCGGTTCGGATCGACAACCTTCTGGCGGCGGCGCCGAACCTGCTGACGCCGAACGACGGTGCGGGCGGCGTGCAGCCGCGTCCGACGCTGTCGTGGGGCGCCGTGCCGGGTGCCGCGAGCTACGTGGTCCAGGTCTCGACCACGGCGGACTTCGGCAGCATCGTCGACACGGGCAACGTCGACGCGCCCACGACTTCGTACACCACCGCTGCGAGCCTGGCGCCGAACACCCAGCACTGGTGGCGCGTGCGCGCGACCAACGGTTGCGGCGACTCGCCGCTGTCGGCCGTGCGCAGCTTCACCACCGCCAACCTGGTCTGCTCCAGCGCGCCCCTGCTGATTCCCGACAGTCCGGCCGCAGGCGTGAGCCAGCCGCTGGCCGTCAGCGCGCCGGGCTCGGTGTCGAACCTGAAGGTGACCCTGCGCGGCACCCACTCGTGGGTAGGTGACCTGCTGATCCGCCTGAGCAAGGATGGCGTCGCCAATCCCGTGCGCTTGATCGACCGTCCAGGGCGCCCCGATGGCGGGACTACCGGCAATGGCTGCTCGGCGAACGACTTCAACACCACGCTCGACGACACCGCCGCAACCGCGGCCGAGGACCAGTGCAGCGCGACGCCGCCCGCGATCGGCGGTCCGCAACGCCCGAACGACCCGCTGGCCGGATTCAACGGCGCGGCGATTGCCGGCACCTGGACCCTGTTCGTGCAGGACCTGGCCGGTTCGGACATCGGGCAGGTGACCGAGTGGTGCCTGCAGCTGCCCAGCGGCGGCGGCCCGCAGCCCGTCATCCCGGGCGTGCCGGACCTGGCGGCTGCGTCCGACAGCGGCAGGTCGGCCAGCGACAACATCACCAACGCGGCGAACCCGGTGTTCACGGGCAGCTGCCAGAACGGCGACAGCATCCAGTTGCGCGAGGGTGCGGTCGACGTGGGGGCGCCGGTGCTATGCAACGGCGGCAGCTACAGCGCCACCGCGACCGGCTTGACGGAAGGCGTGCACAACATCGGCGCCCGCGCCTCGCTCGGTTCCGACACCACGGCGCCCAGTGCGGCGCTGGCCGTCACCATCGATCGCACGGCGCCGGCGGCCCCGGTGATCACCGGCCCGGCCTCGCCGCAACCGCCCGCGCTGGCGGTGGCGGGGACAGGTGGCGAGAACAACGCCGAGCTGCGCGTCCAGGAAGGCGCAACCCCAGTCTGCACGACGATCCTGGCCGCTGCCGGCAACTGGAGTTGCAACGCGACGCTGGCGGGCGGCGGCCTGCATGTCCTGTACGCCCTGCAGGCCGACGTCGCCGGCAACGCCAGCGCCAATTCTGCGAATTTCGATGTCACCGTCGCCGACGCCGTGTTCGCCAACGGCTTCGAGTAGGACGCCGGCCGCGCGGCACCCCGGGCGGGCTGGGGTGCCGCGGCTGCGGCGCACGGGGTGGCCGTCGTGATTCCGCCGGGCGAGCGCGTGGCGGAAATCGAGCGACGGCTGCGCGCGGTCTTCGCGCCGACACTGCTGCGGGTGGCCGACGACAGCCGGCACCACGCCGGCCACGCCGGGGCACGCGATGGTCGCGGGCACTTCGATGTCGTGATCGAGGCGCAGGCCTTCGCAGGGCAGGGCCTGCTGGCCCGCCATCGCATGGTCTACGCAGCGCTCGGGGAACTGATGCAGAGCGACATCCACGCGCTGGCGATCCAGGCCCGGGCGCCGGGGGAAGGGCGTTGAGGCGGGGCGGCGCGGCCTGACGGGGCCGGTGCACGGCATCGCCGGTCCGGTGTCCGTGCGATCCCCCGCGGGGCCGGGCAGGGCGCTGGAGGGGCCCGCTTCAGGGCAGGATCACCGCCGGCGGCGCCTTCCAGCCCTTCTTGCGCGACTCCGCGACCACCGTCGTGTAGATGCCGCCGCGCACGTACCACTCCGCCGTCAGGCGCAGGAATCGCGGCCGCGTGGCCCGCGACAGGTCGTCCAGGATCCGGTTGGTGACGGCCTCATGGAAGGCGCCCTGGTCGCGATAGCTCCACATGTAGAGCTTGAGGCTCTTGAGCTCAACGCACAGGCGGTCCGGCACGTACTCGAGGTGGAACGTGGCGAAGTCCGGCTGGCCGGTCTTCGGGCACAGGCAGGTGAACTCGGGAATCCGCATCCGGATGGTATAATCGCGGCCCGGCTGCGGGTTCGGAAACGTGTCCAGCGACTGCGATGGTTTGCTGGCCATGACCGCAAGCTCCTTCCTCTAGACGCACCGTACGGCGGGCGCGGAAGGTAGCGGAAGGCTCCGCTGCCGGCAATCCGCCTTGCGTCACCCCGCGACCGCGCCATAAGAATCCAGAGAATGCGTCTGACCACGATCAAGCTGTCGGGCTTCAAGTCCTTCGTCGACCCGACCACGCTCCACCTGCCCACCAACATGACCGGCATCGTCGGTCCCAATGGCTGCGGCAAGTCCAACATCATCGACGCGATCCGCTGGGTGATGGGCGAGAGCGCCGCCAGCCGCCTGCGCGGCGACAACCTCAGCGACGTGATCTTCTCCGGCTCTGGCGGGCGCAAGCCGGTCGGCACGGCGACGGTCGAGCTGGTCTTCGACAATTCCGAGGGCCTGGTCGGCGGCGAGTACGCGCGCTTCAGCGAGATCTCGGTCAAGCGCAGCGCGAGCCGCGACAACCAGTCCAGCTACTTCCTCAACGGCTCGCGCTGCCGCCGGCGCGACATCGTCGACGTGTTCCTCGGCACCGGGCTCGGCGCGCGCAGCTACTCGATCATCGAGCAGGGCATGATCTCGCAGATCGTCGAGGCGCGGCCCGAGGAACTGCGCATGCACCTCGAGGAGGCCGCCGGCATCTCGAAGTACAAGGAGCGGCGCAAGGAGACCGAGTCGCGGATCAAGGCCACGCGCGAGAACCTCGACCGCCTCAACGACGTGCGCAACGAGGTCGAGAAGACGCTCGAGCACCTCAACCGCCAGGCCCGCGCCGCCGAGCGCTGGCAGAAGCTCAAGGCCGGGCACGCGCGGGTCGAGGCCGAGCTCAAGGCGCTCTCGCTCAAGGCCCACGAGGCCGAGCTGGCGGGCAAGACCGGGGCGCTCAAGGCGCTGGAAACCGAGATCGAGAAGCACGTGGCCGAGCAGCGCCACGTCGAGGCGCAGCTGGAAGGTTTCCGCGAGCGCCAGCTCGCTGCCACCGACCAGTTCAACCGGGTCCAGGCCGAGGTCTACCGCGTCGGCAGCGAGATCGCGCGGGTCGAGCAGCAGATCCAGCACAACAAGGACCTTGCCGAGCGCCTCGCCCGCGCCGGCAAGGAGACCGAGGCGCAACTGGCCGAGGTGATCGAGCACCTGCGCGCCGACCACGAGCAGGTCACCATGCTCGGCGCCGCATTGGCCGGCGACGAGCCGCGCATCGCCGCGCTGGCAGGCGAGGCCGACGCCAGGGCCGAGGCGCTCAAGGCCGCCGAGCAGGCGCTGGCCGATTGGCAGCTGCAGTGGGACGCCTATGCCAAGGCCAGCGGCGAGGCGGCGCGCGCCACCGAGGTCGAGCGCACGCGCCTGGACTACCTCGACAAGCAATCGATCGATATCTCGCGGCGGCTCGAGCAACTGGAGGCCGAGCGCCTGCAGAGCGACGTCGCCGCGATCGCGGACGCGGCCCGGGGACTGG
>JAGOEZ010000154.1 GCA_017997455.1 Lysobacterales bacterium
CGCCGGTCGCTGGAGCGACCGGCGTGACGCGTCCACTCAGGGCTGGCTGACGACGTAGACCAGCGTGTTGCCCTCGAAGGCCGTGCGGAAGTACGTGCCGCCGCAGTTGTAGTAGCTGATGTTGTTCATCAGCATCTGGGTGCAGCCCTGCGGCAGCGCGGTCACGATGGTGCCGATCGGCGGGCCCGAGGACGCTGCAGCCGCGCTGGACGCCGCGGCGGCACTGGAAGCGGCCGCTGCGCTGGACGCCGCGGCTGCACTCGATGCCGCCGCGCTCGAGGCGGCTGCGCTCGAGGCGGCTGCAGCCGTGTACGTGGTGGTCGCGACTGCCGTGGCGCCGACCGCGCGGCGCGTGGTGCGCCGCGCGACGCCGGCGTAGCTCACCGGCGTCGCCGGTCGGCCGACGACGGCCTCGGCCGCGCCGATCGGCACGAGGCGACCCGGGACCGCCGGATCGAAATCGGCGCAAAGCATGAATGCGGATGCCGCGAGCAGGAGGAAGGGGCGGGTCAGGTTGCGCATGGTCGTGGGCTCCGGGGCTCAGGGCGAGGGGGCGGCGACGCGGACGAAATCGATGCCGGTGGCGCCCTTGGGCGCGGTGAACTCGAAGTCCTTGTCGCGCAGGCGCGGCTTGAGGTCCCACGCCACGATCTGGGTGGTGAACTGCGGTGCGCCGGCGACCTTCTTCGAGGTGATGACTAAGCGCCACGGCAAGGGACGCTTGCCGTCCTCGACCCAGATCTGGAAATCGACCTCGTTGCCGCGGAACGCCAGGTGGTGGCAGCGCTGGCCCGCGACCGTGCTCAGGCCCAGGTAACGGGACTCGTACATGTCCTCGGTCAGGGCGCCATACGCGTTGGTCCCGATCAGGTCGCCGGCGGGCGCCACGATGTCGAGCTCGTCGCGGGCATAGTCGATCGCCGCATCCAGCGTCGGCGGCGCCGGCACGGTCGCGTAGACGTTCTGGGCCGGGTTGAACAGGGTCAGCGACTTGCCGTTGTAGTAGAAACGCTGGTCGACCAGGTCGCCCTCGCGCCTGGTGACCAGGCGGTCGGGGCGCCGCACCGAGGCCGACACCGGGGTCAGGAACTGCAACTTCTCGCCGTCGCGGGTCACGACCTCGAGCGAGGATTCGGTCCGCACGGTGAAAGCCGGGGTCGCGGCGATGAAATCGCTCATGCCCTGCAGGATCCGCTGCGATTCGGGATCGAAGGCCGGCGCGGCGCCGGCGGGACTCGCGTGCCCACCGATGGCGAGCGCGAGCAGGGCGAGGATTGCGGTCGATCGAGGGTTCATGCGTGCGATCTCCAGGAGGTCTGTGGGGTCAACGCGGGTAGAGCAGGGTGACGATCAGGCGCAAGCCCCAATCCGGGCCGCCGTCGGGTGTCTCCAGGAACACCCGGCCGCCGCCACCAATGCTCACCAGCTGCTTGCCCCAGCGCTTGACGACGGTGTATTGCAGGTTGAGCGGGACAGTCCATTGGCTGTCCTCCCAGTTGTAGCTGGACTCGGTGTTGAAAGTGATCGTGCGACCCTTGCCCAGCGCCTTGCTGACGAAGGGCTGCAGGAAGGTATTGCTGATGTCGGCGCGATCGTCGTCGCCGGCGACCGACCAGATGTGGTTGGCGAGGATCCCGTAGGTTAGGCCGGCAGTCGTCTGCTTGAGCATCACCACGCTGGGGCCGATGCCCCACTTCTCTCCGCCCAGCAGCTCGTCGGTCGCGGTCGGCAGCAGGAAAACCGGGCCCACTCCCCAGATCAGGCCGCCCCGGGTCGGCTCCTTGGGCGAGAAGAACAGCGTGGGCGTGGTGTCGCCGAGGCCGAACTGGCTGCCCGAATTGCCGAGCACGTCGTCCTGGTAGACCACCGGCAGGATCACGCGCGTGATCAGGTTCCAGTCGTCGCTGATCGATGTGGGGATGACCGGCTGGATGTTGATCGTGTTCTTCGATCCGTCGTCGGAGCCGTAGCCGTAGTCGAAGTTGTACTGGAATGGCACGCTGATCAGCGACGCCACCGGATTGGCCAACTTCTTGGCCAGTTCGTCGGCGCTGGGCTGTTGCGCGGTGGCCACCCCGGCCGGCGCGAGGAAGGCCAGCAGCAGGTACGCAGCGATCACCGCCTTCCTCATGGGAAACTCCTGGACCGGGCGCCGCAACCGCGCGGCACGGGCGCTCGACATCGTGATCCAACGCGGGCACAGCTTGCCAGAATTCCGCCGTTCGGCCATTGCCCGTTGGGCCTAGGGAGCCTCTGAACAAGTATCCGCACCCGGCTCAGCCCATGCCCTCGCGCAGACTGACCAGCAGCGAGTCGAAGGCATCGACCCGGATCAGGCCGATGCGGGGCATCTCGATGTCGCCGATCACGTACAGGATCGCGCCCATGATCGCCGCGTACACCACCGTGTGCAGCAGGCCGCGATGGCGCATCCCGGCCATGGCGTGGCCCGCCAGCACCGCGCTGACCAGCACGAACAGCCAGAGGATGCCGTAGATCACCCACGGCGGGTGCATCATGATCGCCGCCGTGCGCGTGGTGCTGGTGTCGAACATCGCGTTGAGCGCGGGCAGCAACAGCACGCAGGGCGCGGTCGATTCGACCATCCGGCACGATGCCACGGCCTTCGCCCACAACTGTCCCTGCAGCACGTTGGTCCTCGCCTGCTCGACCTTGACCGCTGCGACGTCCGGTACGGCGCGATAGGTGGCGATCCGCGAGTCGAGATAGGCTCGGAACAGCACCCGCACGGGCTCCTGCGTTTCCGGCGGCAGCGTGTCGACGCGCAGCCATGCGGTGCCGACGTCGTTGGTCTCCTGCACCACCAGTGCGCGGCGCTGGTCGAAGCGCTGCGCGGCGCCGGAGAAGGTGAAGGCGATCAGCAGGCCGGTCAGCGCATAGACCGCGCCTTCGATCACCGTCACGCCGACGCGCGCGGCCTCGCCGTCCGCCGCCAGGGCGCGCTTGCCGAGGTACCGGCCCCACTCCAGCATCGCCAGGATCCCCAGGATCGATCCCAGGGCGAGTGCCGGGGCAAAAAAGGCGCTGTACATGGTGGAAAGGCCGGAGGGCTGGCGTTGGTTTCGAGTCGCGGCGGGATCCGCGGTCGCGCGCTACTTGCCCAGCAGGCCCGCCTTGCGCAGGCCGCCCTCGGTCTTCTTCACCGCCTGCTTGATGACCTTGTCGCTGTCGGCGCTGGCCCGGGTATCGAAATAATCGTTCCAGACCGGCTTGCGCGTAGCGGTATCGAACAGGGTCATCAGGATCTCGGTGCGCGAGTCGACTACCTTGCCCGGCAGCAGCGACGCGGAGAAGGCCATGGTGTAGTACTGGTCGAGCGTGGTCCCGCTGTCGAAATAGAAATCGCGGTTGGCCGCCGCGCCCGGGTCGTACATGCCGGCGCTGACGAAGTAGATCGCGTCGTAGCCATCGCGCGCCACGTAGGGCTCGACCAGTTCGCGGTTGAGCTTGGTGCGGTTGCCCCACAGCGACATGCCGGTGGTGCAGCGCACGCCGTGCTTGACAAGCATTGCGCAGATCGCGTCCTCGGCATGTTCCTTGATGAACATGTTGGCGCCGCCGGCGACCACGAGGTAGTTGGAATGGGCGGCGGGCGCCGGCTCGGCCGCGCGCAGTCCCGCGGCATGGCCGCCCGGCAGGCACAGGAGCAGGGCGTACAGGACGGGACGCAGCATGATCGGCATGGCGGAACTCCGGCGGGGCAGGGGGCGAATCGTAGCCCAAGTGCGGCGGATTCACGCAGCCCATGCAGGCAAGCCGCCGCCCTTCCGCGATGGCGATCGCTGGCGCAGACTAGCGCCCCAATCCATCGAACCGGGACTTGTCCATGCCCTTGCGCCACCGCTTCCGCCTGCCCGTCGCGACCGCTGCCCTGTGCGCGCTGTTCCTCGCCGCCTGCGGCAACCCGATCAACGTGCGCTCGGACTTCGACCGCAGCGCCGACTACGGCAGCTACCGCAGCTATGCGTTCTACTCGCCGCTGGCTACCGACAAGGCCGGGTACGCCTCGCTGACCACCGAGTACTTCAAGCGCGCGGCGCAGCGCGAAATGGAGTCGCGCGGCTACACCTACGATCCCAAGGCGCCGGACCTGCTGGTCAACTTCAACGCCAGCATCGAGGACAAGACCCGCGTGACCACGGTGTCGCAGCCGGTGATGGCCGGCGGCTGGTACGGCTACCGCGGCGGCTACTACTCGGCATGGCCCGCCTATTCGAACCAGACCTACGTCGACCAGTACCGGCAGGGCACCGTGAATGTCGACGTAGTGGATGCCAAACGCCAGAAGCTGGTGTGGGAAGGCGTGGCCGTGGGCCGCGTGACGAAGAAGGGCATGGAGGATCCCGAGGCGGCGATCGGCCGCGTCATGGCGGAGATCTATGCCAATTATCCGTTCCGGGCCGGTGTCGATCCGCGTTGACTGCATTGTTCTCGCAGGCTGGCCTCGGCACGCGCAGCGGCGCGGGACCCCGCGCCGCGCCCGGCCTGTTGGCGGTGTTGTTGCTGGCGCTGGCTGCCTGCGGTAGCGGCGAGCCGCCGCCGATCGCGCCCGTTCCGACGCCGGCGCCCGTCGTCGCGGTGGCGCCGGCGCGCCCGGCGCCCCCGACGTTCGTCGGCGGCGCCGAATGCGCCGGGTGCCACGCCGAGGCGGCGACGGCCTGGCAGGGCTCGCACCACGATCTCGCGATGCAGGTGGCCGACGCGGCCACCGTGCTGGGCGACTTCGACGGCGCGACCTTTCGCAAGGACGGGATCACCACGCGCTTCTTCCGTCGCGACGGCGGCTACTGGGTCCACACCGATGGCGCCGACGGCAAGCTGGCCGATTTCCGCATCGCCTATACCTTCGGCGTCGAACCGCTGCAGCAATACCTCATCGAATTCCCGGACGGGCGCGTGCAGGCGCTCACCATCGTCTGGGACACGCGGCCCAAGGCGCAGGGCGGGCAGCGCTGGTTCCACCTGCAGGGCGACGAGAAGGTGCCGGCAGGCGACGTGCTGCACTGGACCGGCCCGGCGCAGAACTGGAACCACATGTGCGCCGAGTGCCACTCGACCCGGCTGGTCAAGGGCTACGACCAGGCCACCGACACCTTCAAGACCTCCTGGAGCGAGATCGACGTGAGCTGCGAGGCCTGCCACGGGCCCGGATCGGCTCACGTCGAGTGGGCGGCCAGGCCCGAGGCCGATCGAGCCGCCGTTGCCGACCGGGGCCTGGTCTTCGCCTTGCGCGGCCACGAGGCCGATGCCTGGCAGTTCGCGCCCGGTGCGGCGATCGCGCATCGCGCGCGCGCGTTGCCGGATCGCTCCGAACTCGAGACCTGCGGTCGCTGCCACTCGCGCCGGGGCCAGATCTGGGGCGAGTACCGGCACGGCCAGGCGCTGGCGCAGACCCATCGCGTGGCGCTGCTCGAGGAGGGCCTGTACCACGCGGACGGCCAGATCCAGGACGAAGTCTACGAATACGGTTCCTTCGTGCAGAGCCCGATGCACGCCGCCGGCGTGACCTGCAGCGACTGCCACGAGCCGCACTCGCTGCGCCTGCGCGCGGAGGGCAACGCGGTGTGCGCGGGCTGCCACCTGCCGGCGCGTTACGACGTGGTCGAGCACCACCGGCATCCACGGCCGGGCGCGGCGCAGCAGTGCGTGTCCTGCCACATGATCGAGCGCACCTACATGGGCGTGGACGGGCGCCGCGACCATGGCTTCCGGGTGCCGCGGCCGGACCTCTCCGTGGACCTCGGCACGCCCAACGCCTGCAACGATTGCCACCGCGAGTCGGACGCGAAGTGGGCCGCGCGCTGGATCGCGCAGTGGCATGGCCCCGAACGCGCGGGCAAACCGCGTTACGCGGCGGCGCTCGCGGCGGGGCGCGCCGGAACGCCCGAGGCCGGGACGCTGCTGCAGGCGCTGGTCGCCGATGCGACGCAGCCGCCGATCGCGCGCGCGACCGCACTCGAACTGCTGGCCACGGTGCCGGCGCGGATCGACCCGGCGCTGGTGCAGGCTGCGATCGCGGACACCGATCCCCTGGTGCGGCGCGCGGCGGCCAGCCTGCTGCGGGTACTGCCACCCGCGGCCGCGCTGCCGCTGTCGGGCGAACTGCTCGCGGACCGGACGCGCAGCGTGCGGCTCGAGGCGGTCGATTCGGTGCTGGAACTGCCCTACGCCCAACTCGATCCCTCGGCGCGCGGCGCGCTGGACCGCGCGCTGGCCGAGTACCGCGACGCCCAGCGCCTCAACGGCGATCGCGCCGAGGGACACCTCAACCTCGGCGCGCTGGCGTTGCGCCAGGGCGATGCCGTGGCGGCGGAGCGCGAGTTCCGCCTCGCGCTGG
>JAGOEZ010000155.1 GCA_017997455.1 Lysobacterales bacterium
TCGCCGATCCAGGCGCGGCGCGATTGGGTGGTGAGGCTGGTTGCGTAGGGATCGGTCACGCGGTTGCGCACCACGCCGACGCCCGGCACATGCACTTCGACCAGGTAGGTGTAGTAGTTGCCGCTGAGGTCCGCCGCATGCTTGGCGCGCCAGCTGCCGGTGGCCTCGTCGCGCTGCATCGGCAGCATCAGGAAGGCGGCGCCGGTGCCGCGCTCGTGCAGGCACAACGTGGCCTTGCGCGCGGTCGGCGCCCACAGCCGGAAGGCGCTGCGGCCCTGCCCCACGCGCACCCCGAGGTCGTCGAGCCCGGCCGCGGCCGCGTAAAGCTCATCGAGCGCCCCGGCCACCTGCAACGTGGTCGCTGCCTGCAATCGGCCGCCGGCATCCTCGCGTGCCAGCACCAGCTGCTGGCGATGCAGTTCGGGCAGGCGCGCCAGGTCTGCGTCGCGCACCGCCAGCACGATGCCCTCGCCGACCCAGGCGAAGCGGGCCGCGACATCCGGCGTCAGCGCCGCGGCATGCACCGCCAGCTCTAGCGCCCCGTCCGCGCCGGCGACCGTGGCGCCGGTCGCGGCCACGATGCCGCCCTGCGCCGAGTGGTACAGGCGGAAGCGGCCGTCGGCGGGCACGCCGGGCCAGCGCGCGAGCTGCCGCGTCAGCCACACGGCGCGCGCCGGCAGTGCCGGACCGGCTGGCGCCGCGTGCAGCACGGCCTGCGTCGACTCCACGTCGCACCCGACCCGCGGCGCGGGCAAGACCTGCGCCTGTGCCAGGGCCGGTGCGAGCAGCGCGACCAGCCACGGCACCAGGGTCCGACCAGCCGCAAATGCCAATTCCTTCATGCCGGAATCCCCTGCCATGTCATGCGTGCCGCCGCGCATCCCGCCGCGCTAGGATGCCGGCCGCGCCACCATCGCGCGCAATCGAGCGGCAACGGGAGCTCCAATGGACGACTCGCGCATCCAGCGCATCGTGATCGTGGGCGGCGGCACCGCGGGCTGGATGACCGCCGCGGCGCTGTCGAAGCTCTTCGCCGGCAAGGTCGCCATCCGCCTGATCGAGTCGGACGAGATCGGCATCGTCGGCGTGGGCGAAGCCACGATCCCGCAGATCCGGCACTTCAACGCCACGCTCGGGCTGGACGAGAACGAGTTCATCCGCAAGACCCAGGGCACCTTCAAGCTCGCGATCGAGTTCGTCGACTGGACCCGCCTCGGGCACCGCTACATGCACGCCTTCGGGTCGGTCGGCGGCCGCGACCTCGGCCTGGTCCAGTTCTACCACTACTGGCTCAAGCTGCGCCTCGCCGGCGAGGTCGGGCCCGACCTCGGCGAGTACACCTTCAACACGATCGCCGCGCGCAAGCACCGCTTCCTGCGCGGGGCCAAGGTCGAGAACTCGCCGCTTTCGCACGTCTTCCACGCCTTCCATTTCGATGCGGGGCTGTACGCGCGCTACCTGCGCGGCATCAGCGAGGCGCGCGGCGTGGTCCGCACCGAGGGCCGGATCGTCGAGACCCTGCTGCGCGCCGAGGACGGCCATATCGACGCGGTCGTGCTGGAAAGCGGCGAGGAGGTCTCCGGCGACCTCTACATTGACTGCTCGGGCTTCCGCGGCCTCCTGATCGAGCAGGCGCTCGAGACCGGCTACGACGACTGGTCGCACTGGCTGCCGGTGGACCGGGCTCTGGCGGTGCCATGCACGTCCAGCGAGGACTTCACCCCGTACACGCGCTCCACCGCGCGCAACGCCGGCTGGCAGTGGCGCATCCCCTTGCAGCACCGCACCGGCAACGGCCACGTCTACTGCTCGGACTACATCAGCGACGACGAGGCCGCCGCGACCCTGCTCGCCAACCTCGACGGCAAGGCCCTGGCCGAGCCGCGGCCGCTGCGCTTCGTGACCGGCCGGCGGCGCAAGTCCTGGAACCGCAATTGCGTCGCGATCGGGCTGGCGAGCGGCTTCATGGAGCCGCTGGAGTCGACCAGCATCCACTTCATCCAGTCCAGCATCACCCGCCTGGTCGAGTACTTCCCCGACCGGCACTTCGAGCAGGCCAACATCGACCAGTACAACCGCGTGTTGCAGTTCGAGTTCGAGCGCGCGCGCGACTTCATCATCCTGCACTACAAGGCCAACGAGCGCACCGACTCCCCGTTCTGGATCCGTTGCCGCGAGATGGCGATTCCCGACACGCTGCAGGAGAAGATCGACCTGTTCCGCGCCGGCGGCCGCGTCCATCGCGAGCACGAGGAGCTGTTCACCGAGTCCAGCTGGATCCAGGTCCTGCTCGGCCAGTCGATCATGCCGGCCGCCTACCATCCGATGGTCGACGTGCTCGGGCCGGACGAGATCCGGCAGATGGTCGCGGGCGTCAGGGGCGTGCTGGAGCGCTCGGCCGAGGCGATGCCCCCGCACCGCGAGTTCATTGCCCGCAATTGCAGGGCGGAGGCGGTCGGCTCCGGCTGAGGCGCTGCCGGCTTGGCCGCGCATGGCCCTCAGCGCCGGCCGAACAGGAAGACCAGTGGCTGGTCCAGGCGCGCGGCCCAGGACGCCTCGTCGTGGATGGCGCCGGGGAACACCCGGGTCTGCCAGTCGGTCGCGGTGTAGCCCTTGGCACGCATCAGCGCGTCGACCTGGCGCTGCAAGGCCGGGTAGCGCGCGTCGAGCGTGCCGGTACCGTGGTCGAAGTAGATGCGGTGGGCGCCTGCCGGCGGCAGCTTGCGCCCGAAATAGGCGATCAGTGCCGCGGACGCCGGGCCGGGTTGCTCGGCGAGATCGCCGGGCCAGTGCGTGGAAAGGCAGGCCGCGCCCCCGAACACCCCCGGATACTCCGCCAGCGCGTACAGCGAGATCAGGCCGCCCATGCTCGAACCCAGCACATAGGTGTCCTCGCGCCGCGGGCTGACGCGGAAGCGCTGGTCGATGTAAGGCTTGAGCTCGGTCACCAGGAAGCGCAGGTAGTCGTCGGCGCGGACCTTGCCCGAGTAGAGCGGCTGGCCGGCGTCGCGCTCGAGCGCGTACTGGGCCGCCTGTTGCGCTGGCGTCAGCGACTCGAAGGCCTGCTGCGGGAAATACTCGACGTGGCGGTCCGGGCCGCCGTTGGCGATGCCCACGATGATGAAGGGCCGCACCGCGCCGTCGGCGATGAGCTTCCCCGCCACCTCGTCGGCGCGCCATTCCTGCCGGTTCCAGGTCAGGCCGGCGTCGTACAGCATCTGCCCGTCGTGCATGTACAGCACGGCATACGGCGCGGCGGCCGGATAGTCGCCGGGCACCCAGATGTCGAGCGCGCGGCGCGGCACGTACGCGGAAGGGAATTCGTCCACATGCACGATCCTGCCGCTACCGACTTCCGGTATCGGGCCGTCGACCGGGGTCACGGTGACGGTGGCGGCAAGCAGGACCTGCAGCAGGGCATGGACTGCATTCACGTTCGTTCCTCCCCGGTCGCCGATAGGGATCCTGCACTGGCGTCGGGCCCCGCTAAGATCAGGTGCATCCCGGGGCGCCACGCATCGCCATGTTCAACCCCAACCCCTCCATCCAGACGCTGCCCATCGCGCCGGGCCACAGCGCCTTCATCATCGACGGCGCGCTGCGCGACCCGCAAGCCTGGGTCGAGCACGCGGCGCGCCACATCGCCGCCTTCGAGGAAGCGCCCTTCAACGCCTTCCCGGGCCCTGAACTGCGCCTGCCCGACGCAGTCACGGCGCAGCTCGAGGCGTTCTTCGCCACACATGCCCGCGCCGGCCTCGGCGCGCGCCGCACCTTGCGCGCGCACAGTCGCCTGTCGATCGTCACCCGTCAACCGCAGGAACTCGAGCCACGCCAATGGATCTGCCACCGCGACCGCTTCGGCGTGCCCCCCGGGCAGTGCGTGGCCGCGTCGGTGCTGTACCTGTTCCATGAGCCCGCCCTGGGCGGCACCAGCTTCTTCCTGCCGCGGCGCCCCGCGGCCGAGATCGACCTGCTGGTGCACGAGTCGGGCACCCTGGGCCGCGAGGCGTTCGCGCACCGCTACGGCGTCAAGCCGGGTTACCTCACCCAGTCGAACGACTGGTTCGAGAAGGTCGGCACGGTGCCGCCGCGCTGGAATCGCGTGATCTTCTACGACGGCAGCCTGTTCCATTGCAGCGACATCCCGGAGCCCGGCCGCCTGAGTCCGGATCCGCGCCAGGGCCGCCTCACGCTCAACGGCTTCTTCACCTGCCGGCGCCGCGCGGCCTGAGGCAGCGGCCGAGCCGCCCGGCGCTGGCGCCGAGGTCCTGCCCAACCGCCGCCGATGGGTGCTTTTGCATGAATACGTATGCAGGCAGGCCTCGCCGCGAATGGCTGGGGCTACCATCCCTGCGCGTTCCGATTCCGTTAATACGGAGAGAACGAGTCGGTCCCTCCATTGCGCAGTCTGGTTGACGCGCGGGGACCGCACCGAAATCCGATGGGCATTGGGGGAGGGCAGATGTTGAAACTCAAGCGCAACCTGCTGAGCGTCGCGTTGGCGTCGGCAACCATGATGCTCGCGACCGGCGCCCAGGCGCAGGCCAGCGAGGACGGCACCAAGGCGAAGGAACAGTCCAAGGAATCGGCCGAGGCCAAAGCCCTGGCCGACGCGCCGGTGTTGGCGCAGTCGACCGCCGCGACCCCGGCCGAGACGTCCGATGAGGCAGCCGTAGACGCGGCCACGCAGGACGCCAAGACGCTCGGGGCGGTGCAGGTCACCGGATTCCGTGCCGGCGTCGAGACCTCGATCGAGGTCAAGCGCGAGTCCAACCAGATCGTCGAGGTGGTCTCCTCGGAGGACCTGGGCAAGCTCCCCGACCTCTCCATCGCCGACTCGATCACGCGCCTGCCCGGCCTCGCCGGCCAGCGCGTGGCGGGTCGCACCTCGACCATCAGCATCCGCGGCCTGTCCGGCGACTACGGCACCACGCTGCTCAACGGCCGCGAGCAGGTCAGCGTCGGCGACAACCGCGGGGTCGAGTTCGACCAGTTCCCCTCCGAACTGATCAACCAGGTGGTGGTGTACAAGACCGCCGATGCCTCGCTGGTCGGCCAGGGCCTGTCGGGTACCATCGACCTGCGCACGATCCGTCCGCTGTCCTTCGACGAACGCGCGGTCTCGCTCAACGCCCGCTACGAGGAAAACTCGATCGGCGAGGTCAACTCCGACTCGGACGACACCGGCAGCCGCCTCAGCGCCTTCTATGTCGACCAGTTCATGGACGACCGGCTGGGCATCGCACTCGGTTACGCGCGCCTGGATTCGCCCGGCCAGGCCGAGCGCTACGAGGCCTGGGGTTTCCCCGACAACATCGGCGGTGCACCGGGTGCCTACACCCTGGGCGGCGCCAAGATCCAGGGCTCGTCGACCGACAACGTCCGCGAAGGCTACATGGGCGTGCTGGAGTTCAACGTCAACGACAGCTACTCGACCATGCTGGACGTGTACTACTCCAAGTTCGACAAGGCCGAGACCACCCGCTTCCTCGAGACCGGCCTGGGCTGGTCGGGCGCGAGCCTTTCCAATGCGGTGGTCGAGAACGGGGTCACCACCAGCGGCACCTTCACCGGCATCCGTCCGGTGCTGCGCAACGACCTCAACGAGGGCGACGACCGCCTGTTCGCGATCGGCTGGAACAACGAGTTCCGCTTCGCCGACAGCTGGGTCGCCCGCGCCGACATCAGCCACTCGAGCGCGGACCGCGAGGAGAGCATCCTCGAGACCTATTCGGGCACGCGCGCCGGCGTCACCGATACCGTCGATTTCGTGCTCAATCCCGACGGCCGGCCGGACTTCAGTTTCGGCCTCGACTACACCGACCCGAACCTGATCGTGCTCACCGATCCGGGTGGCTGGGGCCAGGAGGGCTACGTCAAGTATCCGGAGATCAACGACGAGCTGACCTCCTACCGCCTCGACTTCGAGAAGAGCTTCGTCGATGGCGCGATGTCCAACTGGTTCAGCAGCTTCGAGTTCGGCATCAACTACGCCGACCGCGAGAAGCAGCGCCAGGTGCCGGAGTTCTTCCTCGACGTGATCACCAACGAGACCGTGCTGCCGCCGGAGTTCCTCATCAGCCCGGTCGACCTCGGCTTCTCCGGCCTGCCGGGCACGCTGAGCTACGACATCAACCCGGTGGTGAGCACGTTCTTCACCATGCGCGAGAATGCCGCCAACGCCGACATCGTCAACAAGCAGTGGACGGTGGACGAGGAACTGCTCACCAGCTACGCCCAGCTCAACGTCATGACCGACCTGGGCTCGGTGCCGGTGCGCGGCAACCTCGGCGTCCAGGTGATCAGCACCGACCAGAACTCCGACGGCTTCTCGGTGGTGCAGGGCAACGCCGCCGA
>JAGOEZ010000156.1:0-4775 GCA_017997455.1 Lysobacterales bacterium
GCCACCACCTTGCCCACCAGCCCGAGCTGCACGATGGCCGTGCACACGCCCACCGCCGCCAGCACGTAGCCCACGGTCTGCGCGCCCCAGCCGTAGCGGTAGTCCGCGTACAGCACGAAAGTCGCGGGCAGCACGTAGTGGGCCAGGTTCGACAGCACCACCACCAGCGCCAGCGGCAGCACGTGCGGGTAGCTGCGCAGGAGTTGCACGGCGCCGAGCGGGCTGGCGTGCTTCCAGTCGAAGCGCTTGCTGCGGCGTTCGGGCGGCAGCGATTCGGGCAGGATGAAATAGCCGTAGAGGAAGTTGGCCAGCGCGAGTCCGGCCGAGACGTAGAAGGGCAGGCGCAGGTCGATGCCGCCGAGGTAGCCGCCCAGCGCCGGCCCGAGCACGAAGCCGACGCCGAAGGCGGCGCCCATGAGGCCGTAGCCCTTGGCGCGCTTCTCCGGCGGGGTGACGTCGGCGATGTAGGCGTTGGCGGTGGTGAAGCTCGCCGCGGTGATGCCGGAGATGACGCGGCCGATGAACAGCAGCGGCAGCGTGTTGACCAGCGCCATCAGGATGAAGTCGAGTCCCAGCCCGAGGTTCGAGAGCAGGATCACCGGGCGACGCCCGTAGCGGTCCGAGAGCGCGCCCTGGATCGGCGAGAAGATGAACTGGATCGCCGCGAACACGGTGCCGAAGATCCCGACCCAGCGCGCGGCGCTGGAGATGTCGCCGCCGACCATGCGCTCGATCAGGTGCGGCAGGACCGGGATGATCACCCCGAAGGACAGGATGTCGATCGCCACCGTGATGAAGATGAAGGCGAGCGCAGCCTTGCGGACGCGCGGCACGATGGCGGCGGCGGGGAGTTCGGACAAGGGACGGGGTGCGAAGGAAGCGCGAGGGGGCGAACGGTAGCAGATGCGTTGCGGGCGGGGCGCGGCGGTATGGCAGATTGCGGCGCTTATCGCGCGCAGAGCGCGCTCCTACAGGGCAATGCGCCGGGCCCGCGACGACCCGCTCTGTAGGAGCGCGCTCTGCGCGCGATAGGCCTGGTCGCGCATGAGATGCGCTCCTACAAGGTGGCGCGTTGCCTTGTAGGAGCGCATGTCATGCGCGACCCCGCGGCACCTCACCCAGCAATGACGCCTCGCGGCCTCCCGGCGCTCAGGCCGACCCGTGCAGGCCGATCAACCGCAGGAACTCCGAGCGCGTGCTCGGGTCCTCGCGGAAGCTGCCCAGCATCTGGCTGGTGACCATGCTCACGCCGGACTTGTGCACGCCGCGCGTGGTCATGCACTGGTGGGTGGCGTCGATCACCACGCCGACGCCGCGCGGCTTGAGCACACCCTCGATGCAGTGCGCGATCTGCGCCGTGAGCTTCTCCTGGACCTGGAAGCGGCGCGCATAGGTCTCGACCACGCGCGCGAGCTTGGAGATCCCCACGACCTTGTCGGTCGGCAGGTAGCCGACGTGGGCGCGGCCGATGATCGGCGCCATGTGGTGCTCGCAATGGGATTCGAAGCGGATGTCGCGCAGCACGATCAGCTCGTCGTAACCGGCGACTTCCTCGAAGGTACGGCGCAGGTAGGCCGCCGGGTCCACGGTGTAGCCGGAGAACCAGTCGCGGTAGGCCTCGACCACGCGCCGCGGCGTGTCGACCAGGCCCTCGCGCGCGGGGTCCTCGCCGGCCCAGCGCAGCAGGGTGCGGACCGCGTCTTCGGCCTCGCGTTGGCGGACGGATTTGCGCGGGCGTGCGGCCATGGCGGGCTCCGGCGATGGGGCGGGGCGACACGATAGCGCGGCGGGCGTGAAGGAGGGAGCGGGCGCGCTGGTGGGGGCCGAGGCGAGGCCTGAGTCCGCGGTCGCGCATGAGATGCGCTCCTACAGGGCCCGCTCTGCCTTGTAGGAGCGCATCTCATGCGCGACCGCACCATCTGCCACGCCGCGCCACCCCGATCGAAGCCCGCTGCGGTCAATACACCCGGCAGAACGCCGCCTTGAGGTATCGCGACTCCGGCACGTGCGCCAGCCACGGATGGTCCGGCCCCGCGCCGCTGACTTCGAGCACCTGCAGGGTGCGGTTGGCGTAGTACGCCGCGCGGCGCAGCATGTCGAGGAACTGCTCCTCGCTCACCAGTCCGGTGCACGAACAGCTGAGGAAGATGCCGCCGGGCTTCACCGCGCCCAGCGCCAGCTTGTTCATGTCGAGGTATTTCTTGAGCGCCGGGATCACCTGCTCGCGATCGCGCGTCATCTTGGCCGGGTCCAGCACCACCACGTCGTATTGCTGCTTCGCCACGCCCGCGTCGCGCAGCCAGTGGAAGATGTCGGCCTGCACGAAGCGCACTTTCACCTTGTTGAGGCGCGCGTTGCCCTCGGCGATGCGCAGGACCTCCTCGTCGAGGTCCACGCCCACGACCTCGTCGGCGCCGCCGCGCGCCTTGGCGGTGATGCCGAAGCCGCCCGAGTTGCAGCACAGGTCGAGCACGCGCTTGCCGGCGCAGAATTGCGCCAAGCGCAGGCGGTTGTCGCGCTGGTCGGCGAAGAAGCCGGTCTTGTGCCTGGTCCCGGGCGCGGCGCGGAATTGCACCCCGTGCTCGGTGATGACCACGGGTTCCGGCGACGGCGGCGTGCTGCAGTCGAAGCTCTCCTGTTTCTGCACGTGCTCCTCGGCGAAGGCGTAGTGCGTGGCGCCGGGGTAGTGCGTGTCGAGCACGCGCCGGATCAGGTCGCGCTGGCGGAACATCCCGGCCGAGAAGTACTCGGTCACGATGATGTCGCCGAAGCGGTCGACCACCAGGCCCGAGAGGTCGTCGCCCTCGCTGTGGACCAGGCGATACGCGTCGGTCACCTCATCGAGCCGCAGCGCCCCGCGCCGCAACTCGATCGCGCGGCCCAGGCGCCGCGCGAAGAAGGCCTCGTCCACCGCTTCATCGGGGTCCTGGGTCAGCACCCGCAAGGTGATGCGCGAGTGGCCGTTGTAGAAACCGCGCCCGCACCAGGTGCCGTCGCGGTCCTCGATGTCGACGACCGCCCCGGGTCGCGGGCGCTCGGCCGGCTTCTCGACCATCTTCTGGAAGATCCAGGGGTGGTTCGAGCGGCGCTCGATCTTGAGGCGGACGGTGGGCAAGGGGGCGTTCATGGCCCGGCATGATAGCGGCGTCGGCGCGGCGCGCTGCCGGATTCGCGGGCGCCGCCGGGTCCTCGCTATGCTCGTCGCGCGCCGGCGGCCGTCGCGCGCGGGCGCTGCCGCGGGAGGAATGCGCATGAATTCCGGGTCCTATCACCTCGTCGGCAGCCCGGGCTGCGGCTCGGTCCTGGTCGAGGCCGCGCTGACGCTGGCCGGCCTGCCCTTCGAACTCGAGGACATCGCGTTCGAGGCGCTGGGCCCGCAGCACCCGCGCCTGGGGCAGCTCAATCCGCTGGGCCAGGTGCCGGTGCTGGTGCTGCCCGACGGTCAGGTGATGACGGAGAGCGCGGCGATCCTGTTGTACCTGGGCGAGGTGGCGCCAACGGCGGGGCTCGTGCCGCCGCCGGGCGACGCGCGACGGCCGGCCTTCCTGCGCTGGCTGGTGACGCTGGTGGCGGCGATCTATCCGACCTTCACCTACGCCGACTTTCCCGCGCGCTTCGTGCCCGCCGGCAAGGCCGCGAAGCAACTGGAGGCGAGCAGCCTCGCGCGCCGCCAGGTGTTGTGGTCGCACGTGGAGGCAGCGGCCGGCGCGCCGTGGTTCCTGGGCGAGCGCTTCAGCGCGCTAGATCTCTACGTCGGCGCGATGACGCGCTGGCGGCCGCGGCGGGCGTGGTTCGCGGCGAATGCGCCGAAGCTGGCGGCGATCGCGGCGCGGGTCGATGCCTTGCCGGCACTGGCGGGGGTGTGGCGGCGCAACTTCGGGAACTGAGGCGACGTGACGTGCCGCGGTCGCGCATGAGATGCGCTCCTACAGGGGTCTCGCGCGGCGTGGGACCTATGGCGACCCAACCCGATCACCGCGCGCCTTGGCAGGAGCGCGTCTCATGCGCGACCGCCCCCCGTCGTGCGCGGCACCTGGAGGAGCGCACCTTGTGCGCGACTGCGGCCTTACACCACACCCCACCGCCGCTCAGTGCGCGGCCGCCTCCCCGCCCGTCGCCGCCTGCGGCACCGCGATGCGGTACTTGCGCTCGAGCAACGCCCGCAGCACCAGCCCCAGCGCCAGCGGCAGCAGCCACGCCAATGTCTGCAGTGTCGAACCGGCGAGCTGCGGCAGCAGGCGCGGCAGGCCGATGGCGAGGAAGGCGATGTGGGTGGCGATGCCGTTGCCGATCATTCCGCGGAAGTGCTCGCGCAGCCACCAGCGCGGATCGGTCGGCGGGCGCCGCACCGAGCGCAGCATGTCGTAACCGCCGTACAGGCCGATCAGCGAGAACACGCCATAGACCAGCTGCCCCTGGGCCACGCCCAGCGCGAGGATCCAGGCGCCGCCGGCGAGGTTGAGCAGCGCCAGCGCCTGGTAGGTGCGGCCGGTGTAGGCACGGTAGTCGCGCTTGTCGCGGATCGCGCGCCAGGAGATCCAGCACGCGGTGGCGGTGATCACGATCAGGTAGAACAGGAACGGCGCGACCTTGACGCCGCGCGCGAGGATGATGATAGCCATCGGCAGCGTGGTGGCCAGGATCGCCGCCATGGTGACGAGGTAGGCCTTGCCGGCGAGCTTGTGCAGCGGGCTCCCCTTGCGGGACAGGCCGGCGATCCAGAAGGTCGCCAGGGCCAGCACGCCGATGAGGCCGTGGGTGCTGCGGATGATTTC
>JAGOEZ010000156.1:4875-6344 GCA_017997455.1 Lysobacterales bacterium
TCGCCGGAGGCGACGGTGCCGCTGCTGCTGGCGCTTTTCGTCGGCGCCTACCTGCTGCGCATGCTGCGCGAGTCGGCGGCCGACGGCCGCTGGTGCCTGCCGGCGACGCTGGTGCAGGCGGCGGCGGCGCTGGCCCTGACCTGGGCGGTGACCGACAGTCCGGCGCCGGTGCTGTTCATCATCGTCATGGCGCAGCTGGTGACTATGCTGTCGCGGCCGGCATTCGTGGGGTTCGCGCTGGCGCTCAACGGCCTGCTGCTGTGGATGTTCCAGCGCCAGGACCCGGGGGCAGACGGCTTCATCCAGTGGGTGCTGTACGCCGGCTTCCAGGCCTTCGCCGCGCTGACCTCGCACTACGCCGAAAGCGCGGAGCGTTCGCGCGAGGACGTGGCGGCAGTGAACGCGCACCTGCTGGCCACGCGCTCGCTGCTGGCCGAGAGCGCGCGCGACCAGGAGCGCCTGCGCCTGTCGCGCGAGCTGCACGATGTCGCCGGCCACAAGCTCACCGCCCTCAAGCTCAATCTCACCGCGCTGGCGCGCGACCCGGCGTTGGCGGAACGGCGCGAGGTCGCGCTGTCGGCGCAGCTCGCCGACGAGCTCCTGGGCGACATCCGCGGCGTGGTGCGGCAGTTGCGCCTGCACGAGGGCATGGCGCTGGAGGCCGCGATCCGCCAGCTCGCGGCGCCGCTGCCGCGTCCGCGCGTGCACGTCGCGGTCGCGCCCGACGCGCGGGTCGAGAGCGTGGCGCAGGCCGAGGCGGTGGTGCGCGCGGTGCAGGAGGCGCTGACCAACGCGGCGCGCCACGCCGACGCCGAGAACGTGTGGGTAGCGCTGCGGCGCGAGGGCGAGCGCATCACGCTGTCGGTGCGCGACGACGGCCGCGGCAGCGGCGCGCTGGTCGACGGCCACGGCCTCACCGGCATGCGCGAACGCCTCGCCGCGCTGGGCGGCGGACTCAGCGTGGCGCGGCGGCCGGAAGGCGGCGTGGCCGTGGAGGCGTGGATTCCGCTGGTGGTTCCGTCATGACGTGCGATGCGTGGCCCGCGCCGGGCATGTCGTCACGGCACTCGATGCATGGCTCGCGCCGGGCATGTCGTCACGGCACTCGATGCGTGGCTCGCGCCGGGCGTGCCGTCATGACGCTACATACGTGGCCCGCGCCGGGTGTGCCGTCATGACGCGCCATGGGTGGCCCGCGCCGGGGATGCCCGCGTGAGCCCGACCCGCATCGCCCTCGCCGACGACCAGGCGCTGGTGCGCGAGGGCCTCAAGGCCCTGCTCGCGGGTCCGCACCTCGACGTCGCGATCGAGGCCGACAACGGCGAGTCGCTGCTGCGCCAACTCGAGTCGGTGCGGGTCGACGTGGTGGTGTCGGACATCCGCATGCCCGGCATCGACGGCATCGAGGCCCTGGCCCTGCTGCGCAAGCGCGGCGACGCCACCCCGGTGATCCTGCTCACCACCTTCGA
>JAGOEZ010000019.1:0-2597 GCA_017997455.1 Lysobacterales bacterium
CCGGTTCCCGCGGGTGCGCACGACGCGCCCCGGTCGTCAGGTGGAACAGGGATTAACAGGAGTTTAACAGCATCGAATGACACTTTTGTATCCGCCCCGCGACCCGACACATTGCCTAGCCGGCACGGCCCAGGTAGGCGGTCCAGCCGTCGAGGAGCATCTGCACCGACATGGCCACCAGCAGCATGCCCATGAGGCGCTCCAGCGCCGAGAGCACGCGCGGGCCCAGCAGGCGGTAGAGCAGCGTGGAGGACATCAGGATCGCCGCGGTGCCGAGCCAGGCGACCAGCAACGCCAGCGACCAGTCGGCGTTGCGGTCGGGGCTGTTGTGGCCCAGCAACAACAGGGCCGCCATGGTGGACGGGCCGGCGATCCCCGGGATCGCCATCGGCACGATGAAGGGCTCGCCGCCCGGGGCCTCGCCGAACAGCCCTTCGGGAACCGGGAAGATCATGCGGATGCCGATCAGGAACAGGATGATGCCGCCGGCGATGGTGACCGACTCCTGGCGCAGGTTGAGCAGTTCCAGGGCGTAGTTGCCGCCCCACAGGAACGCGAACAGCGTCACCAGGGCGATCACCAGTTCGCGCGCCATCACCACGCGCTGCCGGCCCGGCGGCAGGTCCTTGAGCAGGGCCAGGAACAGCGGGATGTTCCCCAGCGGGTCCATGATCAGGAACAGGGTCAACGCGGCCGACATCGTCTCCATCGGCTCAGTCCCGGCCCAGCCCGAGCGCGCGGTTGCGCAGCGGCGCGGCCGTCGGCGCGAACAGCCAGGCGCAGGCGCCTCCAGCCACTTCCGGCGGCGCCACGCTGGCCGGGTCCTCGGCGAACCAGGCCCGTGCGCGCAGCGGCGTGCGCATCGGGCCCGGCGCCAGCGCATGGATGCGCAACGGCCCCGCCTCGAATTCCTGCGCCAGGGACTCGGCCAGCCCCTCGAGGCCACGCTTGGCGGCGGCATAAGGGCCCCAGTAGGCCCGCGCCGGGCGGGTCACCGGATCGAACACGAAGACCACGGCCGCGTCCGGCGCCGCCAGGAGCAGCGGCAGGCAGGCGCGGGTCAGGAGCGCGGCCGCGCCCAGGTTCACGTGCAGGCTGCGCACCCACTCCAGTGGCTCGACCTGGGCGAAGGGCACCAGCCCGCCGAAATGGGCCGCCGCGTGCAGCACGCCGTCGAGGCGCCCGCATTCGCGCCCGATCGTGTCGACGGCCTGTTCGTAATCGGCGGGGCTGGCGCCTTCGAGGTCCAGGGGATAGATCGCCGGCGTCGGCGCGCCGGCGGCCGCCAACTCGTCGTAGACCCGCTCGAGCCTGGCCACGCGCCGGCCCAGCAGGATCACCGTCGCGCCGGCGGCGCCCAGGGCCAGGGCGCTGGCGCGGCCCAGGCCACCGGCCGCGCCCGTCACCAGCACCACGCGACCGCGCAGTTCGTCCGGGCGCAGTTGCGCGCCCGCCGGCCGTGCCACCGCTTCCATCGTCAGGCGCGCTGCGCCTCGCCCACCATGCTGCGCAACTCGCCCTTGGCGTGCAGTTCCAGCGTGATGTCGCAGCCGCCGATCAGTTCGCCGTTGATGTAGAGCTGGGGAAAGGTCGGCCAGTTGGCGTAGCGCGGCAGGTTGGCGCGCAATTCGGCGTCCTCGAGCACGTTGACGGCGTGGAATCCGGCGCCGGCCTCGTTGAGGGCCTGGACCGCGCGGCTGGAGAAACCGCACATGGGGAACTGCGGCGTGCCCTTCATGAACAGCACGATGGGATGCGACTCGATCGTCGCCTTGATGCGGGCCATCACGTCCATGGCAATCCTCGGGGAGCGGCGACCACGCGGTCGCGACATGCAGGCCGCTAGTGTAGCGGAGCCGCGCAGGGCCGATTCCCTCGCGCGGGCGGCCGGCTTAGACTTGCCGGCCCAGTCGCCACCGCCAGCCCAAGGGAACCCGCCATGGCCTTCGAACTGCCCCCGCTGCCCTATCCGCGCGATGCGCTCGCGCCGCACATCTCGGCCGAGACCCTCGACTTCCACCACGGCAAGCACCACCAGGCCTACGTCACCAACCTCAACAACCTGGCCAAGGGCACCGAGTTCGAGTCCATGGCGCTCGAGGACGTGGTGCGCAAGTCGCAGGGCGGCATGTTCAACAACGCCGCGCAGATCTGGAACCACACGTTCTACTGGAACTCGCTCTCGCCCAGGGGCGGCGGCGAACCCGCCGGCAAGCTCGCCGACGCGATCCGCACCGCCTTCGGTTCCTTCGCGGAGTTCAAGGAGAAGTTCAGCCAGGCCGCGATCGGCACCTTCGGGTCGGGCTGGGCCTGGCTGGTCCAGCGCCCCGACGGCACCCTGGGCATCGTCAGCACCTCGAACGCGGCCACGCCGCTGACCGGCGCCGACCGGCCGCTGCTGACCTGCGACGTCTGGGAGCACGCGTATTACATCGACTACCGCAATGCGCGGGCCAAGTACGTCGAGTCCTTCTGGAACCTGGTGAACTGGGAGTTCGCCGCGGCGCAGATGGCCTAGGCATCCGGCGGCGAATTCGCCGCTCGCTGTTTCGGCGAATTCGACGCTCGCTGTTTCGGCGAATTCGACGCTCGCTGTT
>JAGOEZ010000019.1:2697-13682 GCA_017997455.1 Lysobacterales bacterium
CGCTCGCTGTTTCGGCGAATTCGACGCTCGCTGTTTCGGCGAATTCGACGCTCGCTGTTGTAGGAGCGCACCTTGTGCGCGACCGCGGAACCACGCGTTGCCGCAAGCTGCGGTTCCGCGGTCGCGCACAAGGTGCGCTCCTACAGGTTCACCGACGCTTGAACCGTGGCCGGCTAGCGACCCAACGCCGCCAGCACCGGCGCGACCTGCGCCTCGCGCCGCAGGGCGCGGCCGAGCCGCTCCAGCGTCGCCGCGACCTGGCGCGAATCGGGCGCGCAGACCGTGGCGTGGCCGACCTTGCGGCCCGCGCGTGGCGACTTGCCGTAGTCGTGCCAGTGCGCGTGCGCTTCCGCCAGCACCGGGTCGCGCGGCGGCAACTCGCCGACCCAGTTGAGCATCGCCGCGGTGCCGCGCTCGGCGGTATCGCCCAATGGCATGCCCAGCACCGCGCGCAGGTGGTTCTCGAACTGGCTGACCCCGGCGCCCTCGATGGTCCAGTGCCCGGAGTTGTGCACGCGCGGCGCCATCTCGTTGGCGAGCAGGCGGCCGTCGTGGACGAAGAGCTCGAGCGCGAACACGCCGACGTAGTCGAGCTCGGTCGCGACCTGGCGCGCGCACTCGAACGCGCGCGCGGCGATCCGGTCCGCCTGCGGCGCCGGCGCCAGGCTCGCGGACAGGATGCCCTCGGCATGCCAGTTCTGGGTCAGCGGCCAGGTGCGGAACTCGCCGTCGCGGCCGCGCACCGCCACCACCGAGACCTCGCGCTCGAAGGGCACGAAGGCCTCGAGGATCAGCGGCGCGCCGCCCAGCGCGTGCCACGCCGCCTCGACGTCGCCGGGCGCGCGCAGGCGGAACTGGCCCTTGCCGTCGTAGCCGAGCCGTCGGGTCTTGAGGATCGCGGGGCAGCCGATGCGCAGCACGGCCTGTTCGAGCCCGGCGCGGCTGTCGACCGGCTCGAAGGCCGGCGTGTCCATGCCCAGCTTGCGGAACAGCTCCTTCTCCGCGAGGCGGTCCTGCGCCAGCGCCAGCGCGCGCGGGTTCGGGAACACCTTGACCCGCTCCGCCAGCCAGTGCGCGGTCTGCGCCGGCACGTTCTCGAAGTCGAAGGTCGCGACCTCGACCTCGCGCGCGAAGCCGGCCAGCGCGGCCAGATCGGTGTAGTCGGCCAGCAGCAGCGGCGCGACCTGGCCGGCGCAGGCATCGGCGACGCTGTCGACCACGCGGAAGCGCAAGCCCAGCGGCGCGCCGGCGAGCGCCAGCATGCGGGCGAGCTGTCCGCCGCCCAGGATCCCGACCATGGTCACGGCAGGGTCGTCACGGCTGCGCAGTCACGGCGATGCGATCACGGCAGGCGCGGGTCCGGCCGGGCCAGCACGCGCTCGGTCTGGGAGCGGCGGAAGTCGGCCAGCGCCTGCGCCACCTGCGGGTCGCCGGCGGCCAGCAGCGCGGCCGCGAACAGCGCCGCGTTGATCGCGCCGGCGCCGCCGATGGCGAAGGTCGCCACCGGCACGCCGCCGGGCATCTGCACGATCGAGAGCAGCGAATCGAGGCCGTTGAGCGCCTTGGACTGCACCGGCACGCCCAGCACCGGCACCAGGGTCTTGGCGGCGAGCATGCCCGGGAGGTGGGCCGCCCCGCCCGCGCCGGCGATGATCGCGCGCAAGCCGCGCGCGGCCGCGCCTTCCGCGTACTCGAACAGCAGGTCGGGGGTGCGGTGCGCGGAGACCACGCGCACCTCGTGCGCGATGCCGAGCATCTCCAGCGTGTCGGCGGCGGGCTTGAGCGTCTCCCAGTCCGAACGCGATCCCATCACCACGCCGACGCGGGGCGCCCCTGGCTGGGCTGAGGACATGGCCGGTGCTTCCCAAAAACGCTATGGTAACGGCATCCTGAAGTTGCCACGATGCCCCATGGCCATCGACCGCCGCCTGCTGGAAATCCTGTGCTGCCCGGTGAGCAAGGTCCCGGTGGTGCCGCTCGCGCGCCACCAGCTGGCGGAGCTCAATCGCCGCATCGAGGCCGGCGGGGTCCAGACCGTGCGGGGCGTCGCGGTCGCCGCGCCGCTGGCCGAGGGCCTCATCACCAGCGATGGCAAGGTGATCTACCGGATCGATGACGGCATCCCGGTCATGCTGCCGGACGAAGCCATCGGCACCACGCAGTTGCACGACTTCCCGCGCTGACGACGCCGGCGCGCCGCCGCGGTCCGCGCGCGCCCCACGACGCGACCATGTCCACGCGCTTCGATCCTCCCGCCCCCGCGCACATCGCCGACGAGGTCCGGCGGGCACTGGCCGAGGACCTCGGCAGCGGCGACGTTACCGCCGCGCTGGTGCCCACGCGTCCGGCCACCGCCACGATCGTCGCGAAGGAAGCCGCGGTACTGTGCGGCGCCCCCTGGGCCGAAGCCTGCTTCCGCGCGCTCGATCCTGCGGCGCGGATCGAATGGCGCCACGTCGACGGATCCCGCATGGCCGCCGGCGACATCGTCTGCCAGGTGCGCTGCGAGTCGCGCGCCTTGCTCAGCGCCGAACGCAGCGCGCTCAACTTCCTGCAGACCCTGTCCGGCACCGCCACGATCACGGCGCAATACGTGGACGCGGTGGCGGGCACCGGCGCCACCATCCTCGACACGCGCAAGACCATCCCCGGCCTGCGGCTGGCGCAGAAGTACGCGGTGCGCTGCGGCGGCGGCCGCAACCACCGGCTGGGCCTCTACGACGCCGTGCTGGTCAAGGAGAACCACATCGCCGCGGCCGGGTCGATCGCGGCCGCGGTGGCCGCGGCGCGCCGCCTGGCGCCAGGACTGCTGCTCGAAGTCGAGGTCGAAAGCCTGGATGAACTGGCGCAGGCGCTGGGAGCCGGCGTCGACCGGGTGCTGCTGGACGATTTCGCCGCCGACGCCCTGCGCGAAGCGGTGCGCATCACCGCCGGGCGCTGCCCGCTCGAAGTGTCGGGCGGCGTGGATCTCGCGCGGGTGCGCGCCATCGCCGAAACCGGCGTCGACTTCATCTCGATCGGCGCGCTGACCAAGCACGTGCGCGCGGTCGACCTGTCCCTGCGCATCGAGCCCGGATCCGCCGCGCCACCGCGCCTGTAGGAGCGCATCTCATGCGCGACCGCGTAGCGCTTCACGCAGCAAGGCCGCCTCGCGGCCTGTCGCGCGCAGGGTGCGCCTGCGGGGCGCCGCGACGAATGGTGAGTTGGATCGAAGCGAGTCCGCGAATGCCGGGATCAGGTTGACGGCGAGTTCGCTTCACTGTCTGAGCCGGCAGCCTGATCCCGGTAGTCGCGGACCCTCGGGACTGGCGGCGGTGGTGGTGCCTGGCATTCGCTGCTGCCGATGGCGGCACCGCCTGCGGAAACGCTACGGTCGCGCATGAGATGCGCTCCTACAACGGCAGCCAGCCCCGAAATGGCACAACGTGATCGCGGTCGTGGCGGGCCCGGTCGCGCATGAGATGCGCTCCTACAACGGCAGGTAGCCGAAATACCACAGGGCGCCGCCGCCGATCACGGCCATCGACAGCAAGGCCAGCACGAACCACTTGAAGCCGCCGCCACTGCGCCGCGCGGCCGGCGGCGCCGTTGGAGCCGCCTTCGCCGGCGCGGACTTCGCCGCGGCGGCTTTCGCCGGCGCCGCCTTGGCCGGCGCGCCCTGGGCCTCGAGGCCCGGGGCCGCGAGCAGGAAGCGCACCGTGTCCAGGCGCAATTCCTCGCCCGGCTTGAGCATGCCCTGGTGCACGCGCTTGCCGTTGATGAAGGTGCCGTTGGCGGAACCCAGGTCCTCGACCGCGATGCCGTCGGGCATCACCTGCAGCTTGGCGTGGTGGCGCGAGATCTCCTCGCCCGGGATGCTGATGTCGCAGTCGGTGTGGCGTCCGACCGTGACGGTCCCGAACAGGGGAAAGGTCTTGCCGAAGGTGGTGCCGGAAACGCCGCGCAGCACGTAGCGTGGCAGGGCCATGCGCACGCGGGTGCGGCCGTCGTTCTCGTCGTCGTCCTTGCGCGCGGCGGCGGCGGGCCTTTCCACCGCGACCACGCGCGCGCCGACCTTGGCGAACAGCACCAGGTCGCCGGGCTTGATCGCGACCGCGGCGTTGGCCTGCTTGCCATTGACCACGACCACGTTCTTCGGATCGGCGATGCGGATCGTGGCGCTGGCGCCGCGATGGTCGATCTCGCAGTGCTGCGCCGCGATGCCGGGCGCCACCAGCGCGATGTCGGCGGTGGCGGCGCTGCCCACGCGCGTGACCCCGTCCTTGAGTTCGACCGGGGCGTGTTCGCCGTTCGGGAAGAGCAACTTCATGGATGTACGTCCCCCAGCCGCGGATGCCGGCTCGCGCCGGCGTCAGTCGATCTCGCGCACGACGCGGAAGCCGACCGTGTTTGACGCCACCTCGGTGCCGAAGGCCTCGCGCTGCCGCGGGTCGGATTCATCCGCCGGGCTGGCCCAGGAACTTCCCATCGCCAGGTGCTGCTTGCAGCCTTGCGCGCAATCGGACACCCACTCGCGCACGTTGCCCGCGATATCGTACACACCGGTCGTGGCGGCATCAAAACGCCGCGCCGGCGCACTGTCGGCATGGCCGTCGTCGCAACCGTAGGCGTCACGCTCGCGGTACTTGGCGCTGTAGCTCGCGTCGGCGAGATTGGCCTTGCACGGCTCCACCGCGCCGGGCGCGAGCGCGCTCCATTCATCCGCGGTCGGCAGGCGGTAGCGCTTGCCGGTCGCGCTGGACAACCAGCGCGCGTAGTCCTTGGCGTCGTCCCAGCTCACGCAGACCACCGGGTGGTTGGCGGTTTGGGCAAAGCCCGGCGCCTCGAAGGTGTTCTTGCGCGAACTGCGGAAGAAGGATTCGCGATCGCGGCACGCGGGCCTGTCGCCGCCGCGCGTGCGCGCGCCCTCCGCGTTCCAGTATTCGCGGAACGCCGCCAGCGTGGCCTCGCTGCGCGCGACGCCGAGGCGCTTGCCGGCGACGCTGGCGATGACCATGTCCGGCCCGTCGCCGCCCTGCTTGAGCGGGTCGGTGAAGGCGAAGCCGACGCTGCCGATGCGTGCCGCCGCCGCCAGGCCGCGCTGCGCCTCGGTCGATGCCGGGTCGAAGGCCAGCGCGCGCCGGTACGCGGTTTCGGCGCCCGCCTTGTCCCAGGCCCTGGCAGCCTTGCCGGCGTCGGCGAGCGCGGCATCGCGCAGCGCGTTGCGGCGCGCCACCGCCTTGTCCCGGGTGGCGCTGCCCTCGGGCAGGCTGCCGGCGATCTGCTCGGCGCGGCCGAGGTAGTCGATGAACTCGGCGACCTTGTCCTGCGCCAGCGACTTCTCCGCCAGGTCGAGGTAGCCGGCGGCGGTGGCCACGATTCCGGTGTTGGCGCGCTCCAGCTCGCGCGGCGCCTCGAAGTGCCCGGCCAGCGCGCGCGCCTGGGTATAGCGCTCCAGCGCGTTGCGCCCCGGCGGTTGCGCCAGGCGCGTGGCCGCGAGGTCGGCCTCGGCCAGCGCCAGCAGCAGCGTGATCGGGTCGACCGCGGTGGTGGCAACCGCGAGCCGCAGCGCCTCCGGATCGTCCGTGGTCGCGTCATCCAGCGGCGCGGCGAGGCCGTCGGGGAGCGCCGGATCCGCGGCCGTGGTGCCGTCGTCCGGCGTCGTGGCTGCGGGAGTCCGTCCGCTGGCGCCGGGCACTGGCGGCTTGCCGGGCGTGGCGGCGCCGGTCGCCGGCCGCGGGCTCTTCCCGGGCGCGGCCTCGTCCCGCAAGGCCCACATCGTCAGCGCGGCCAGCAACAACAGCACGCCGGCACCGATCCCGGCCCAGGGCAACCAGCGCCGCGCGTCGCCGCCGGCATCCGGTACGCGCCGCGGCTTCGCCGGCCGCGCGGTCACGCGGGTGGCGGCGTCGCGATCGGGTGCCGCGGCCGGGGCGGCCGCGGCCCGTTCGCCGCTGCTGCCGCGCGACGGCGGCAAGGCAATGCTGGAGGCGACTGCCGGCAGCTTGCCGGTCAGGCTGGCCGGCGCGGAGCCGGCGACCTCGTCCAGCGCCTCGAGGAAGGCGGCCAGGTCCGGGAAGCGGTCGCGCGGGTCCTTGGCCAGGGCGCGCTCCACCAGCGGCTGCCAGCGCGCGAGTGCCGGCGGCAGCTGCGGCACCGGCTCGAACACGTGCGCATAGGCGATCGCGAAGCCGTCCTCGCCGTCGTAGGGCGGCTTGCCGGTCAGCGCCTCGACCGTGACCGCGCCCAGCGAATAGATGTCCGAGCGCGCATCGACCTCGCCACCGCGGGCCTGCTCCGGGCTCATGTAGTGGCTGGTGCCCACGCTCATGCCGCCGCTGGTCAGGCGCGAGCTGCGCGCGACCGCGCGGGCGATGCCGAAGTCGGTCAGGATCGGGTGGTCGTTGGCGTCGAACAGCACGTTGGCCGGCGACACGTCGCGATGCACGAAGCCGCGCTTGTGGGCGAAGCCCAGCGCCGCGCCGACGCCGCGCAGCACGCGCGCGATCTCGGACTCGGCGATGCCCTCGCGGATGCGGTGGGCGAAGTCGCCGCGCGGCAGCAACTGCATCGAGAAGTAGTTGAGCTGGCCCTCGGTCACGCCGACGTCGTAGACCGCGACGATGTTGGGGTGCGACAGCGAGGCCAGCGTGCGCGCCTCCTGCAGGAAGCGGCGCGAGAAGTTCGGGTCGGCGGCCAGGCTCGGGTTCATCACCTTGAGCGCGACCTCGCGCTCGAGCGACGCCTGCACGGCGAGGTACACCGTGGCCATGCCGCCGGTGCCGATCGTGCGCTGGATGTGGTAACCGGAGATCTGGATCACGAGCGACCGCGCCTCCCGTCCACCGTCCGTGGCCGTGCCCGGGCGCAGTGTACCGGCAGGGGGCGTCCCGACCCGAGGAACGGCGCACGCTCGCGCCGGCCGGCGGCGGCCGCATGTGCGGCACGGATCACGTTTCGGCCGCGAACCGCGGCCCCGCGGGCGGCGGGCGTGTGCGCGCGGCGGCGCGTGGCGGCGTCGGCCCCGGTTGGAGACCGCATGGGCGATCCGGCCCTACTTGACCACGCGGAGTTGCGGGCCCTTGCGCTGCGGCGCGGGCTTCTCGGGATCGGGCACCGGCGGCTGCGGCACGCCGTCGGCGGGAAACATCATGCCCTGGCCGTTCTCCTGCGCGTAGATCGCCAGCACCGCGCCCACCGGCACCTCGACCTCATGGCTGACGCCGGAGAACCGCGCCACGAACTGGATGCGCTGGTTGCCGAGTTCGAGATCGGACACCGCGCGCACCGCGACATTGAGCACGACCTGGCCGTCCTTGACCGCCCCGGCCGGGACCCGCACCGCGTCGGCGCGCGCATCGACCAGCAGGTAGGGCGTGAGGCCGTTGTCGCTGATCCAGTCGTACATGGCCCGGATCAGGTACGGCCGGTTGGTGGTCATCTTGGCGGCAGCGGACATGGCCGTCGGCTCACTGCGGGCGCAGCGCCTTCTCCTCCTCGGTCATGCTGCGGGCGAAGCCCGGGCTGCGGAAGATGCGATCGCCGTAGTCGGTGATGACCTGCGCCTCGCGCGGCAGGACCACGCCCAGGCTGGGCAGGCGCCACAGCAGGGGCGCCAGCGCGCAGTCGACCAGGCTCATCTCGGTGTTGAGGAAGAACTTCGAGGCCTTGAACACCGGCACGCTGGCGATCAGGCCCTCGCGCAGGCGCTTGCGCGCGGTTTCGGCCGTGCTCTTGGTCCCGGTGCGGATGGTCTCGAGGTAGCCGAACCAGTCGCGATCCAGGCGCGCCACGCCCAGCCGGATGCGCGCGCGCGAGAGCGGGTCGACCGGCATCAGCGGCGGGTGCGGGTAGCGTTCGTCGAGGTACTCGGCGATGACGTCGACGTCGTAGAGCACGAGGTCGCGGTCGACCAGGGTCGGCACCGAGTGGTACGGGTTGAGGTCGAGCAGGTCCTCGGGCGGCGACGCCGGATCGACGATGACCAGTTCGTAGGAAACGCCCTTGGCCGCCAGCACCAGGCGCGCCCGGTGACTGGCCAGGTCGTCCTTGCCCGAGAACAGGGTCAGGACGGTGCGCGAGCGGATGCTCGCGGACGGCTTGCGTTTTCCCCAGCTTGCGAGCGCATTGCTCACCGGACGATCTCCCCCATGAAGCCGGGCCGGCGCCCGGCCGAGGGGAGGGCCCGCCCCCACCCGGGACGGGTCAAGCCTACACCGCCGTGACAGGGGCGGGAAGCCGCCAAGGGCGCGGATCCGGGGGCAGCCAAGCCCTTGGGCGTGGCACCGGCAGGGCGCTGCGACCGCGCCAGGAGCGGCGCGGGCCGGCCGGCGCCGTCAATGGACGTCGCGCCAGAACTCGTGCTTCAGCAGCCAGGCGATGAAGGTGAAGAAGGCCAGGAACAGCAGCACCCAGACGCCGATGGACTGGCGCTGCACCGCAACAGGCTCGCCCACGTACTGCATGAAGTTGGCGATGTCGCGCGCCACCTCGTCGTAGGCCTTGGCCCGGGCCTTGTCGGCGTCCGACAGCACGAAGCCGCTGACCACGGTGAGGCCGTCGGCGCCGGTCGAGTAGACCGGCCGCTGCACGCCCTGCAGTTCCCACAGCACGTGCGGCATGCTGGCGTTGGGCAGGCGGGTGTTGTTCCAGCCGATGCCGGCCTTCTCGTCCCAGTAGAAGGACTTGAGGTAGTCGTAGATCCAGTCGACGCCGCGCGCGCGCGCGGTCAGGGACAGGTCGGGCGGCGCCTTGCCGAACCACTGCGCGCCGTCGGCGCCGCTCATCGCCACGGTCACCGTCTCGCCGAACTTGGCCCCGGTGAAATTGAGGTTCCGCATGACCTGCTCTTCGCTCAGGCCCAGGTCCTGGCCGATGCGCGAATAGCGCATGAACTCGATCGAATGGCAGGACACGCAGTAGTTCATGAACAGCCGCGCGCCGCGCTGCAGCGAAGCGGTGTCGTTGATGTTGGCGTTGGATGCCGCCGGGGCGGTGCCGCCGCCGGCCGCGATGGCGAGGGCCGGCAGGGCCAGCAGGGCGAACAGGACGATCAGCGTCTTCTTCATGGCGGGCTCAGTGCGGCATCGTCACGCGGTCGGGCACGGGCTTGGTCTTGCCCATCCGCGACCACCAGGGCATGGCGAGGAAGAAGAAGAAATAGAACGCCGTGAGGACCTGGCCGATCCGGGTCAGCGTGTCGGTCGGCGGGTTGGCGCCGATGTAGCCCAGCCAGACGAAGGACACCACCAGGCCGGCGACCATCACCTTCGATGGCCAGCCGCGATAGCGGATCGACTTGACCGGGCTGCGGTCCAGCCACGGCACGAAGAACAGGATCATCACCGCCGCGCCCATCACGATCACGCCCGCCAGCTTGTCGGGGATGGCGCGCAACATGGCGTAGAACGGCGTGTAGTACCACACCGGCTTGATGTGCTCGGGCGTGACCATGGGATCGGCGATGACGAAGTTGTCGTGCTCGAGGAAGAGCCCGCCGAAGGTCGGCGCGAAGAAGATGATGAAGGCGCAGATGATGAGGAAGAAGCCCATCCCGAACAGGTCCTTGACCGTGTAGTAGGGATGGAACGCGATGCCGTCCAGCGGCTTGCCGCTGGCGTCCTTCTTCTTCTTGATGTCGACGCCGTCGGGGTTGTTAGAGCCGACCTCGTGCAGCGCGCCCAGGTGCAGCACCACCAGCAGCAGCAGCACCAGCGGCAGCGCCACCACGTGCAGGGCGAAGAAGCGGTTGAGGGTGGCGTCGGAGATGAGGAAATCGCCGCGGATCCACTCCACCAGCGCCTCGCCCACGAAGGGGATCGCGCTGAACAGCGAGGTGATCACCTGCGCGCCCCAGTAGGACATCTGGCCCCAGGGCAGCACGTAGCCCATGAACGCCTCGGCCATCAGCACCAGGTAGATCAGCATGCCGATCAGCCAGACCAGCTCGCGCGGCTTCTGGTACGAGCCGTAGATCAGCCCGCGGAACATGTGCAGGTAGACCACGATGAAGAAGGCCGAGGCGCCGGTGGAGTGCATGTAGCGGATCAGCCAGCCCCACTCCACGTCGCGCATGATGTGCTCGACCGAGGCGAAGGCCTCGGCCGCGCTGGGCTTGTAGCTCATCGTCAGCCAGATCCCGGTGACGATCTGGTTGACCAGCACCACCATGGCGAGCGAGCCGAAGTAGTACCAGACGTTGAAGTTCTTCGGCGCGTAGTACGCGCTCATGTGCTTCTCGTACGCGGGCTTGAGGCCCGGCGCACGCTCGGTGACCCAATCGCTGATGCCCTGGATCAGGCCCGGACGCGGATTCACGGCTGCCATGGGCTCAGGCCTTCGCCGGCGGGTTGACGCCGACCACGATGCGGGTGTCCGACGCGTACATGTGCGGCGGCACCCTGAGGTTGGTCGGCGCCGGCACGCCCTGGTAGACGCGACCGGCCATGTCGAACTTCGAACCGTGGCAAGGGCAGAAGAAGCCGCCCTTCCACTCGGGATCGAAAGGCTCCGCGACCATTTCGGGCCGGAACAGCGGCGAGCAGCCCAGGTGCGTGCAGATGCCGACCAGGACCAGGACCTCGGGCTTGATCGAGCGGTGGGCGTTGCGGGCGTACTCGGGCTGCTGGTCGAGGTTTTCGGACTTGGGGTCGCGCAGCTGGCCGTCGAGCTGGGGCAGCGCGGCCATCATCTCGGGCGTGCGCCGGGTGATCCACACCGGCTGGCCGCGCCATTGCACGATCAGGCGCTGCCCGACCTCGAGCTTGGCGATGTCCTGCTCGACCGGCGCGCCGGCCACCTGCGCGCGCGCGCTCGGCTGCCAGCTCTTCACGAAGGGCACCGCCGCGTAGATCGCCCCAACGCCACCGACCACGGCCGTGGTCGCGGTCAGGAAGCGACGCCGGCCGTTGTTGACGCCTTGCTCTGCCATGGGATGGTCCGCGGAAGGATCGGAATCGGGCGCCGGGCCCGCAGGCCCGCGTAACCGCGTAAGTCTAATCGATGGC
>JAGOEZ010000019.1:13782-23968 GCA_017997455.1 Lysobacterales bacterium
GCGTGCACAATCGCGCCATGCCCATCCCCGCCCAACGCGGCGCGAGCCTGCTGCGCGCGCTCGGCTTCCTGCTCCAGTTCGCCACCGTCGGCCTGGCCCTGGCCTTCGTGGTCACGCGCCTCGCCCCGGAGCGATTCGCGCCCGCGGCACCCGCGGCCCCGGCGGCGCAGCCGGCCGGTCCGGCCTCGTACCGCGAGGCGGTGGCCCGCGCCGCGCCGTCGGTGGTCAACATCTATACCCGCATCGTGGTGGCCGAACCCGCCTACCAGATCTTCGCCGACCCGACCTTCCAGCGTTTCTCCGGCGTGACCCTGGTGCCGCAGCGCGTGCCGCGCCGGGGCCTGGGTTCGGGCGTTATCGTGCGCGCCGACGGCTACGTGCTGACCAACCACCACGTGATCGCCGGCGCCCAGGACATCCTGGTCGGCCTCTCGGACGGCCGCATCACCCCGGCCAGCGTGGTCGGCACCGATCGCGACACCGACCTCGCGGTGCTGCGGATCGAGGGCAGCAACCTGCCGGCCGCCGAGCCCGCGCCGGCGGACCAGGCGCTCGCGGTCGGCGACGTGGTCCTGGCGATCGGCAATCCGCTCGGCATCGGCCAGACCGTCACCATCGGCATCGTCAGCGCGACCGGGCGCAACCAGCTCAGCCTGTCGCGCTACGAGGACTTCATCCAGACCGACGCCGCGGTCAACGTCGGCAACTCGGGCGGCGCGCTGGTCAACGCGCGCGGCGACCTGGTCGGGATCAACACCTCGGTGTTCGGGCGCGAGCGCGGCGTGCAGGGCATCAGCTTCGCGATCCCGGCCAGCGCCGCCGCCCGGGTGCTGGAGCAGATCATCGAGCATGGCCACGTGATCCGCGGCTGGATGGGCAGCGAGTACGCCGACGCCGCGCAGTCGGCCTCGCCGGTCAGCGACGGGCTGCTGCGCGGCGTGCAACTGGTGGCGGCCGTGCCCGGCGGCCCCGCCGACCAGGCCGGCCTGCGCCCCGGCGACATCCTGCGCCGCTTCAACAACGCCGACATCCTCGACGCCAGCGACCTGCACAACGCCGAATCGCTGCTGGCGCCGGGCACCACGGTGCGGGTCGAGGGCGAACGCGCGGGCGTGCCGCTCGACGTGCAACTCACCCTGGTCGAGCGCCCCGCGACCAGCCGCTAGGCCAGGCGCGCGAGGGATGCGTGCTCCCTGCAGGAGCGGCTTCGGCTGCGTGCGAGGCCAATCGCGCGCAGAGCGCGCTCCTACAAGCGCGCCCCTGTAGGAGCGCGCTCCGCGCGCGATTGGCCTCGCACGCAGCTGAAACCGCTCATGCCCCGGTAAAGCGACGCGCGACGCCCCGACTACATCGACGGCGTGGCGGTCGCCAGCGCGAGGTCGTTGCGATAGCGCTGGCGCAGGACCGCGACCCGTTCGACGTAGACCTGGGTCTCGTCGTACGGCGGCACGCCCTTGTACTTGCGCACCGCGCCTTCGCCGGCGTTGTAGGCGGCGGCCGCGAGGCGCTCGTCGCCGTTGAAGGCCTTGAGCAGGCCGGCAAGGTGCTCGACGCCGCCGCGGATGTTGTTGGCGGCGTCGAAGGCATTGGTGATGCCGTACTGGGCGGCGGTCGCCGGCATCAGTTGCATCAGGCCCTGCGCGCCCTTGCGCGACTCGGCCTGCGGGTTGAACGCCGACTCGGCGTGCACGATCGCGCGCACCAGCGCCGGGTCCACGCCCCACGTCGCCGCGCTCTGGTTGATCTCGTCGGCGTAGGCCGTGAGGTTGAGCCGGGTCGAGTTCCAGTCCACCGGCGAGCGCGGGTCGCAGGCCGGGCAGTAGACCGAGATCACCACGAACTGGCGGTTGCGCGGTCGCTGGTCGGTGTAGTGCGTGACGCCCGCGCCGTCGGTGAACTTGAAGATCGAGGAGCGACCGGCGGCGGGCTGCGTCCCCACCACGGCCGCGGGCCGCGCGGCCTTGCCGCCGTCGCCGGGCACGTTCGAATAGTGCGTCACGCCCTTGGCATCGACCCACTTGCGGATCGATGACCCCGCCGTTGCACCGGGCGCCCACGCGCAGGCCGCCAGCGCCAGCAGCGCCGTGCCCCATCCGATGTTCGCGAGCCGCCCCAGGTCCATGTAGCCAAGTTCCTGACTGGGCAGGGATTCTGCCACGATCGGCTTGTGACGGGTGCGAACCGCGTCAAGTTCCGCGAGGGTGGCCGCAGGCGCCGCGAGACACTACAATGCCCGCCCCTCAAGTCGTTGATTTTCAAGGTCTCCCGGTGGCCGGCAAGCTCTACATCAAGACCCACGGTTGCCAGATGAACGAGTACGACTCGGCCCGCATGGCCGACGTGCTGGCGGCCTCCCACGGCCTTGACCTGACCGAGGACGAGGCCGAGGCCGACGTCATCCTGGTCAACACCTGCTCGATCCGCGAGCGCGCGCAGGAGAAGGTCTACTCGCAACTCGGGCGCTGGAAGGCGCTCAAGCGCGCCAAGCCGGAACTGCTGATCGGCGTCGGCGGCTGCGTGGCGAGCCAGGAGGGCGCGGCCCTCATCGACCGCGCCCCGCAGGTCGACCTGGTGTTCGGGCCCCAGACCCTGCACCGCCTGCCGCAGATGATCGAGGCGGTGCGCGCACGGCACCAGCCGCAGGTCGACATCTCCTTCCCCGAGATCGAGAAGTTCGACCACCTGCCGGAGCCGCGTGTCGAGGGACCGAGCGCCTTCGTGTCGATCATGGAAGGCTGCAGCAAGTACTGCAGCTTCTGCGTCGTGCCTTACACCCGCGGCGAGGAAGTGAGCCGCCCCTTCGACGACGTGATCGCCGAGGTGGCGACGCTCGCGGCCAAGGGCGTGCGCGAGGTCAACCTGCTGGGCCAGAACGTCAATGCGTACCGCGGACCGATGGCCGACGGCGAGCTGGCCGACCTCGCGCTCCTGATCGAGGTCATCGCCGGCATCGAGGGCATCGGCCGCATCCGCTTCACCACCTCGCACCCGGTCGAGTTCAACGACCGCCTGGTCGAGGCCTATGCGCGCGTGCCCAAGCTGGCCAATTACCTGCACTTGCCGGTGCAGTCGGGTTCGGACCGCATCCTGGCGGCGATGAAGCGCGGCCACACCGTGCTCGAGTACAAGCACAAGCTGCGCAAGCTGCGCGCGGCGCGCCCCGGCATCGCGATCTCGACCGATCTCATCGTGGGCTTTCCCGGCGAGACCGCGCAGGACTTCGAGGCCACGCTCAGGCTGGTCGAGGACGCGGGATTCGACCAGAGTTATTCCTTCATCTATTCGCGCCGCCCCGGCACGCCGGCCGCCAGCCTGCCCGACGAGGTTCCCGCCGCGGAAAAGCAGGAGCGCCTCGCGCGCCTGCAGGCCGCGCTCAACGCCAACGCCGCGCGTATCAGCGCGGCCATGGTCGGCAGTGTCCAGGCCATCCTGGTCGAGGGCCGCAGCGCGCGTCGCGCGCACGAACTGTGCGGCAAGACCGAGAACAACCGCACCGTGAACTTCGCCGGCGATCCGCGCCTCATCGGCCAGTTCGTCGACGTGGTGATCACCGAGACCCAGCCCAATTCGCTGCGCGGCCGGGTGCGCACGCGCGACGACGTGGCAGCGGCCTGACCTGGTCCAGGCCGCGGTTTCGATGCCCCTTTCGCCAGATCGCCCCTCGCCCTCCAAAGCCCACTGGACACTCGCCACCATTGGCGTCATTCCCGCGAAAGCGGGAATCCATTTTCCCGTCCATGACGCAGAAACATGGATTCCCGCTTTCGCGGGAATGACGCCGATACTTCGCACCTACGACCTGCGATCCGCATGCCATCCGAACTGACCCACCGCGAACTCGTCCTCGAACCCGCCGACCACGCGCGCCTGGCCAACCTCAACGGCCCGCTCGACGAGCACCTGCGGCAACTGGAGCTGCGCCTCGGCGTCGAGATCGGCAATCGCGGCAACCAGTACCGCGTCAGCGGCATCGAACCCGCGGTCGACGTGGCGGCGAAGCTGCTGCGCGCGCTGTATGCGTCCACCGCGACCGAGACCCTGTCGCCGCCGCAGATCAACCTCGCGCTGCAGGAGAGCGGCGTCGAGGCACTCGCCCAGGGCGATGGCCACGCCGCGACCGGGGTCTCGATCAAGGTCAAGCGCGGCGTGGTGCGCGGCCGCGGCCCCAACCAGGTGCATTACCTGGAGCGGATCGCGGCCCACGACCTCAATTTCGGCGTTGGCCCCGCCGGCACCGGCAAGACCTTCCTCGCGGTGGCGAGCGCGGTCGCGGCGCTGGACCAGAGCAAGGTGCAGCGGCTGGTGCTGGTGCGCCCCGCGGTCGAGGCCGGCGAAAAGCTCGGCTTCCTCCCCGGCGACCTGGTGCAGAAGGTCGATCCCTACCTGCGCCCCTTGTACGACGCGCTCTACGAGATGCTGGGCTTCGAGAAGGTGGCCAAGCTCATCGAGCGCAACGTGATCGAGGTCGCGCCGCTGGCCTTCATGCGCGGGCGCACGCTCAACGACGCCTTCGTGATCCTCGACGAGGCGCAGAACACCACGGTCGAGCAGATGAAGATGTTCCTCACCCGCATCGGCTTCGGCTCGGTCGCGGTGGTGACCGGCGACCTCACCCAGGTCGACCTGCCCAAGGGCATGAAGTCCGGACTGCGCCACGCGGTCGAGGTGCTGCGCGAGGTCCCCGGCATCAGCTACACCTGGTTCGAGGCCAAGGACGTCGTGCGCCATCCGCTGGTGCAGCGCATCGTGCGCGCCTACGAGGCGCACGAGCGCGCCGAGGGTGGCGGCGGCGGCAACAGTGCGCCATGACCCGCGCGATGCCTGCGATCGGCGTGTCCTACGGCCTGCCCCGGCGCGGCCTGCCGTCCGCGGCCTCGTTCCGGCGCTGGGTGGCCCTGGCGCTTGGCGCCCGGCACGCCCCGGCGGAGTTGTCGATCCGCGTGGTCGCGGCACCGGAGGGTCGCCGGCTCAACCGCGAATACCGGGGCAAGGACTACGCCACCAACGTGCTGTCCTTCCCGGCCGAGTTGCCGGCCGGCGTTTCGCTGCCGCTGCTGGGCGACATCGTCCTGTGCGCACCGGTGATCGCGCGCGAGGCGCGCGAGCAGGGAAAGGCCCGTTCCGACCACTATGCCCACCTCACCATCCATGGCGTCCTGCATCTCCTCGGACACCAGCACGAGCGTCCGGCGCAGGCCCGGCGCATGGAACGGATTGAAACCCAACTTCTTGAAACCATTGGAATTCCGGACCCGTATGCGGGTGCACTGCGACCGTAAGGCCCAGTCAGCCGGGGGCGATGCGATAAACTGGCGGCTTCGGGCCCCCACGCGGCCCATGTCCAGGCATCCATGAGCGAGGACCCTAGTACCGGCGGTTCCGCCCCCCGAAGCTGGCTCGAGCGCTTGAGCCAGGTGCTGTCGGGTGAACCGCGGAACCGTGACGAACTGATCGACGAGCTGCGCGCGGCCCAGGCCAATGGCCTGATGAGCCAGGACACGCTCACGATGATGGAAGGCGCGATCACGGTCTCGGACAAGACCGTCGGCGACGTCATGGTGGCGCGCGCGCACATGGTCACGGTGCCGCTGGGCGCGCCGCTCGACTACATCCTGCGCATCGTCATCGAATCCGGCCACTCGCGCTTCCCCGTGCTGGGCCAGGACCGCGACGAGGTGGTCGGCATCCTGCTGGCCAAGGACCTGCTGAAGTGCTTCGCCGGCGGCAGCCCGCCCTGCGACGTCTCGCAGCTGGTGCGCGCGGTGGCGCTGATCCCGGAAAGCAAGCGCCTCAACGTGCTGCTGCGCGAATTCCGCGCCAGCCGCAACCACATGGCGATCGTGGTCGACGAGTACGGCGGCGTGTGCGGGCTGGTCACGATCGAGGACGTGCTGGAGGAGATCGTCGGAGACATCGACGACGAGCACGACGTGCCCGAGGGCGTGTCGCCGATCCAGGCCCAGCCGGACGGCCGTTACCTCGTCAACGCGCTGACCCCGATCGCGGATTTCAACGCGCGCTTCGGCACCCAGTTCGAGGACGACGAGTTCGACACCATCGGCGGGCTGGTGACCTCGCACATCGGGCACCTGCCGGCGGTGGGCGACGAGCGGGAGTTGTCGGGCCTGCTGTTCAAGGTGACCAAGGCCGACGACCGCCGCCTGCACCAGTTCTCGGTCCGGATCCAGAACACCGCATGAGCCGCCGGCGCGCGGGCGTGGCGGCGCTGCTGCTGCTCGCGCTGTCCCAGTTCGCCGCCGCGCAGGCGCCGCGCTGGGACCGCAACCAGCCCGGCGAGACGCTCGAGATCGCCCTGGTCACCATCGGGCCGGGCCCGGTCTACTGGGAACGCTTCGGCCACAACGCGATCGCGGTGCGCGACACCGTGAGCGGACGCAGCGTGCTCTACAACTACGGCATGTTCGACTTCGGGCAGGTCAACTTCCTGCTCAACTTCGTGCGCGGCCGCATGCAGTACCAGCTGGTGGCGCAGGATGCCGGCGCCGACCTCGCCAGCTACGAACTCAGCGGCCGGCGCGTCGGCGTGCAGCACCTCAACCTCTCGCCGCCGCAGCGCGTGGCCCTGCGCGACTTCCTCGAATGGAACGCGCGGCCCGAGAACGCGGGCTACCGCTACGACTACTACCTCGACAACTGCTCGAGCCGTGTGCGCGACGCGCTCGACCAGGCGCTGGAAGGGCTGCTGGCTGGCGCCAGCGTCGGCCAGCCGGCGCGCACCACCTTCCGGCGCGAGACCCGGCGCCTGACGGCGCCGGTGCCGTGGCTTTACCTGGGCACGCATGCGGGCCTGGGCCCGACCACCGACCAGCCGATCGATCGCTGGCAGGCCGCGTTCGTGCCGATGACGCTGCAGGAAATCGTGCGCGACATTGCGACGGCCGACGACGACGGTCGCTCGATTCCGCTGGTCGCCAGGGAAGAGCGACTGCAGGAGGCCACGCTGCCGGATCCAGGCGCCGAGCCGCCGGCGTGGCGCTGGCGTTTCGCCACGACCGGCCTCGTCCTCGCCGCCGGGCTGCTGGGATTGCGTGCGCTGCGCTGGCGCCGCGCGCTGGCTCTCGCCGCGGGCTGCGTCTGGCTGGTCGCCGGCCTCGGCGGCGCCCTGCTGCTGGGCCTGTGGCTGGGCACTGACCACGCCTCGGCGTGGCGCAACCAGAACGTGCTGCTGTTCAATCCGCTCGCGCTCGCGCTGCTGCCCGCGCTCGTGTCCCTGTGGAAGGGCCGCATGGCCGGACGCGTGCCGCGCGTGATCGCGCTCTGCATCGTGCTGCTGGCGGTGGCGGCGCTGCTGCTCAAGGCGCTGCCGCTGGAATGGCAGGACAACGGCGACTGGATCGCGCTGTGGCTGCCGATCCACATTGCGCTGGCGGCGGCGCTGGTGCCGCGCAAGGGCTGAGCGCGGTGGGCGTGCGCCTGTTCGCGGCGTCGTTCGCCATGCTGCTCCACGGCGCGGTTGCCTTGGCGCTGCTGAATCCGGGATGGTTCGAGCGCCCCCCACGCGCGCCGCAGCAGCCGCGCAAGGAAGCCACCGTGGAGCGCACGGCTCCGCGACCCGCGAGCTTCGCGGATCGACGATCCGGCGCGGCGATGCGTCGCCAGCATTCGCGCTCACAGCCGGCGGCATTGCCCGCGATCGATCCCACCTTGCCGCGCGCCCAGGTCGATGCGCAGACGCAGGCCAGCTACGACGCGGGCTGGGCCTACGAAGCGAAGCGGATGGCGGCGATCCAGGCCCTCAACGCCCAACGGTACTCGCCGGAAGTCGCGCTGCTCCTGCGCCGCCCGATACAGGAGGCTTGGCCGCAACTCGAAGTTCTTGCGCAATCCGGGAATCGCGATGCAGGCGACGCGCTCCACGACCTGGCGTTTGAATGCAGGGCGGACCCGACACTGGCGGCCGGTGCATTCGGACGCATGGGTACGGCGCTGCTGCACGGGATTCCGGACGCCGATCGCGCCTTCGTCACCGGTGCGCTCGCGCATGAATTCGCCGTGTTCGAGGACATCCAGCGCCAGTGCCGGTCGCACGGACTTGGCTGGGCGCGATTGGCCGCGATGCTGGGCCTGCCCGATCCGGCAACCGATCCGCATGGCGGAGAGTACGGCCATCGTGAGGCCCTGGCCGAGGCGTTCCGCGCCACATTCGGCGGCACCGGCGACCTGCCCATGTTCACGACGCCCGGCGCCGGCGCCTTGCACCGGCTGATGGACGACCAGTCGCCAGCCGCCGCTGATGACCTGGCCATCGCCATCGAAGCGGCCGGCGACGAACCCTATGTGGCCGGCCTGCTCGCGTACTGTTTCGAGCATGGGTGCGGCCGGATTCCGGCCCTGCCACCCCAGGAATTGCGCCCCTGGCAGGAGCGCGCGGCCGGGTCGGGATCCGCCGGCGCCGCCGACGCGCTGATTGCCGCCGATGAATCGGGCGGAGAACTCTTGCGCGCATTTGCCTGGGCCTGGTTTTCCCGCTGGGTCGCGAGCAATGCCTGCGACGCCACGCCGCGCGCCCTCGACTATGCCGCGGCCGCGAAGCACCTGGCGCGCATCGGGGCGCGCCTTCACCCGTCGGCCCGCATGCGGGCCGAGCGCGAAGGCGCGGCGCTGATCGCGCGCCTCGGCCCGGCCGCCCTCGCCGCAACCGGCTGCAGCGACTGAACCGGATTGCCCGCCGCCCCGCTTCCGGCGCATCCTGTGCGCGCCCGACGCACGGATACGCCGCATGAACCTCGCGCCCCACACCGCGCCCGCGACCCCGATGGTGGTCAATTGCGTGGCCTACGACACCAAGGGCCGGCGCCTGCCCGAGATCACGCTCGACCAGATCAGCGACGTGCTGACCCGGCCCGATACCTTCGTCTGGGTCGGGCTGCACGAGCCCGACGAGGCGATGCTGGAGAAGCTGCAGGAGGAGTTCGGGCTGCACGACCTCGCGATCGAGGACGCGCACAACGCCCACCAGCGCTCCAAGCTCGAGGTCTACGGCGACTCGCTGTTCGTGGTCCTGCACACCGCGCAGGAAGTCGATTGCCGGATCCAGTTCGGCGAGACCCACCTGTTCGTGGGCCAGCGCTACCTGCTCTCGATCCGGCACGGCGCCTCGCTGTCCTACGCCACGGCCCGCGCGCGCTGCGAGCGCGAGCCCGAACTGCTGTCGCTGGGGCCGAGCTACTGCCTCTACGCGGTGATGGATTTCGTGGTCGACAATTTCCAGCCGATCGTGCGCGCCTTCCAGACCGAGCTCGAGCAGCTCGAATCGGCGATCTTCGAGGACGAGTTCGACCGCAAGACCATCGCGCGCCTGTACGAACTCAAGAAGGAACTGGTCACGCTGCGCCTGGCGATCGCGCCGCTGCAGGACATCCTCAACCAGCTGGTGCGCTTCCATCCGGGGCTGGTCCGCGACGAGGTGCGGCCGTATTTCCGCGACGTCAACGACCACGGGCTGCGGGTCAAGGAAGCGTCCGACACCATGAGCGAACTGGTGAACTCGGCGCTGTCGGTGAATCTCGCGATGGTCTCGGTCAAGCAGGGCGAGGTGGTCAAGCGCCTCGCCGGCTGGGCCGCGCTGCTCGGCGCGCCGACCCTGATCGCGAGCTGGTACGGCATGAACTTCACCCACATGCCGGAGCTGGGCGGGCGCTACAGCTACTGGGTGCTGATCGGCATCACGGTGGTGGCGGTGGGCTCGCTGTACCGGGTGCTCAAGCGCGCGAAGTGGTTGTAGTGCGCGATCATGCCGCGTTGGCGTGGACCGCGGCGGGCCGGTAGTCCGCGGTCGCGCACAAGGTGCGCTCCTACAGGGGCTTCGCCTTGCCGTGACCTGGACGGCGATTGCCGCAACCCCGACCGACAACGCGCGCCCCTGTAGGAGCGCACCTTGTGCGCGACCGCGGCCCGCCAATTCGCCCTGGTTCTTACGCAGGCCGCGACGTCGAACGCGCCCCGCCGCGCCCTATTTCGATTCCGCTGGCGCCTCGAACCAGCGCTTGAGCCACGCGTTGACCGTGTCGTGCCACAGGATCGAGTTCGCGGGCTTGAGGATCCAGTGGTTCTCGTCGGGGAAATACAGGAACTGGCTCGGCACCTCGCGCCCCTGCGCCGCGGTGAAGGCGGCGATGCCCTGCTCCACCGGGATGCGGAAATCGAGCTGGCCGTGGACCACCAG
>JAGOEZ010000157.1 GCA_017997455.1 Lysobacterales bacterium
TCGAAACGGGTGCCGTAGAGGCGCACCTTCGCCGCCGGCGCCCCCTCCTCGGCGAGGGCCTCCTGCATCTTCTGCCGCACCGTGCCCCAGTCCTCCGCCCGCGCGGCGTCCAGCCCCTCGGCGTAGGTGCGCTTGTAGTCGGCGTGCGCCGCGAAGGCCGCGGCCAGGCCGAGCAGCAGGACGAGGCCGCGCGCACGCAGCATGGCGCTACCAGCCCGCACGCTTGAGGTAGTCCTTCGACGACACCGCGGCCGAGAACGAGGCCGCGGCGGTGACGCTCTGCTTGGCCTGCACCTGCGCGACCTGGGTCGCCGGGCGCTGCGCCTGCGGATGGCGGTAGGTCACGGTGTAGACGCCGGCCGGCAGGCTCAGGCGCAGCGGCGTGACCGCGTCCTGCGGCAGCGCCACCGGCTTGCGGTTGGCGTCCACCACCGATTCGACCCGCGCCCACGGGTAGGCATTGAGCACCAGTTCGCCCGAGATCGTCGCCAGGCGCTCGCGCTCGGCGGTGGCGACGCGCGTGCGCGCCGCCTCGAGGTTGGTGGACACCCGCGCGTAGGCAGGATCGGTCCCGAAGGCCTGGCGCAGCTGCTGGGTCGCGTTCGCGATGGCCTCGATTTCCTCGTTGCGCTCGGCGGCCGCCAGCGACTCGTCCAGCGACTCGAACAGGCGCGCCTTCTGCGTCGCCGCATCCATGTCGCGCGGATTGGCCGCGATCAGCGCCGCGATCTCGCGGCCGGCCGTGGCGATGTTGTCGGGCTTGAGCGGGCGCGTCGCCAGCAACTGCGCGATGCGCTCGAACTGCTGGTCGCGCTTGAGCTTGGCCTGTGCCGTGGCCTGCTGCTGTGCCAGCGAGTTGCCCAGTTGCGCGAGCCCGGCGTCGCCCGGGAAGGCCTTGCGGCCTTCGTCCACCAGGCGGCCCGCGCCCTCGAGGTCGCCGCGGTCGGCACGCGCGCGCGCCGCGCCCAGCAGGCGCGCCGGCAACTGCTGCACCAGCGAGAGCGCCTCGACGTTGCGCGGGTCCAGCGCCAGCGCCTCGGTGAGCAGGGCCTTGGCGTTGGTGCCCGAGGGCGACAGGAAGCGTTCCTCGGCCAGCGCCTGCTGCGCCCGGCCCAGGATTTCGATCAGCTTGGCCTGCTTGGCATCGAGCCGGCCCTCGACGGTCTTCTTGAGCGCCAGTGCCGGCGCATGGTCGGGCTTGACGTTGAGCGCGAGGCTGGCGCGCTGCAGCGCCTGCTCGACCTGGCCGGCATCGAGCGCGGCGCGGCCCTGCGTGGCCAGGGCCGCGGCCAGCTTCTCCTGGCGCGCCAGCACCTGCGGGTCGGTCGCCGCCAGCGCCATGGCCTGGCCCAGGGTCTGCTGCGCGTTGTCGTTGGGTGGATCGATCAGGCGGCCCGCCGCGATCTGCGCATCGAGGCTGGCGAGGATCCCGGCCAGGCGCGCCTTCGCCGCCTGCGCCTCGGCGGCGCCGCGCACCTGGGTGTTGAGCTGCTGCCAGGCCGGCTCGTTGGCCAGCACGCCGGCCAACTGCGCGATGCTGGCCTGCGCCGCCGCGGCGTCGTTGCGCCGCAGCGCGTCCTGGGCCGGCTTGAGCGCGCGCGCGACCAGCGCGTCGAGGCGCTGCTTGACCTGCGGATCGTTCGGCGCCTTGGCGCGCGCCTCGCTCAGCAGCTGGTAGGCGCCGCCGGGCGTGAGGTCGCGCCCCGCGCGCGTGGCGGCATCGGCCTTGCGCAACAGCTCGGCCAGCGCCACGGCCTGCTCGGCCGCGGCGCGCTCGCCGGCGATGCGGTCGGACAGCGCCTTGAGGCCGGGATCGTTCTCGTTGAGCAGGCGCGCCTGTTCGAGCCGCGCCAGCGCGGTGTCGAGGTCCTTGCGCCCGATCGCGGCGTCGGCCTCGGCCTTGAGCGCGGCGACCAGGTTGTCGAGCCGGTCCTGCACGGCCTGGTACTTCGGCGCCTGGGCCAGCGAGGCCTGCAGCATCTCGGCGGCCTTGGCCAGGTCCTTGGCCTCGATCGCGCGATCGACCTCGACCAGGGCGAAATCGACCAGCCGCTTGACCACCGGATCGACGTCGGGCTTGGGCCACAACATCACGCCGGCGACCGCGAGGCCGATCACGATCGCCGCCGCGGCGCCGATCAGGCCCCAGCGCGGGCCCGGCGCGGGCGCCTGCATCTCGCCGGTGGGCACGCGCCCCGCCCCGGGCGCCGGACGCGGCGTGGGCGTGCGCGCGGTGCCGCGCCCCGAGGGCGGCAAGCGGACCTGCCCCGAGACCGGCGACTGCATGCCCTCGGCGGTGTTGGAGCCCGAGATCGAGAAGCCCAGCGCGCGCAACTGCTCGGACGAGGACTGGTTGGGGTCGGCCTGCAGCTTCGCCCACAGGTTCTCGTTGTTGACCACCGCGCCCTTGAGCGCGCGGGTGAACTCCTTGAGGCTGGCGAAGCGCTCGTCGCGGTTCTTCGCCAGCATTGCGTCGACCACCGGCTGGAAGTCGGCGAACTGCGGCGGCAGCGGCGGGGCCGGCGTGGTCAGGTGCGCCATCAGCACCGCGATCGGGGTATCGGCCACGAACGGCGGCGCGCCGGTCAGCAGTTCGTAGAACAGCACGCCCAGGCTGTAGAGGTCGGAGCGGCCGTCGACCTCGAGCGCGTTGATCTGCTCGGGGCTCATGTAGGTCGGCGTGCCGACCAGCATGCCGGTCTGGGTCAGCCGCGTCGCGGTCGCGTCCTGCTGCTTGGCGATGCCGAAATCGGTCAGCACCGGCGTGTGCGCGTCGCGGAACATGATGTTCGCGGGCTTGAGGTCGCGGTGCACGATGCCGTGCTCGTGCGCGAACTGCAGCGCCTGCGCCACCTGCACCACGATCGAGATCGCGTCGCCCAGCGACAGGCCCGCCTTCATGCGGTCGGACAGCGTGCCGCCGTCCAGCAACTCCATCGCGATGTAGGTGACGTCCTCGTTCTTGACGATGTCGTACACCGCGACGATGTTGCGGTGCGGCAGCTTGGCCATCGTGCGGCCTTCCATCAGGAAGCGCCGCTCGAATTTCTCGAGGTCGTCGATGTTGCGCTTCATCACCTTGATCGCGACCTTGCGATCGAGGGAGCGCTGGATGGCCAGGTACACCGTCGCCATGCCGCCGATGCCGAGCTCGCGGATCAGCTCATAACCGGGGATGCTGGTCGAGGGCACGCTCATGGGGACAAGGCGTGAGCCGGGCCAAAGGGGATGGCCGTCAGGATAACACGCAGGCTGCTGCGGCCGGCCGGCCCGGGTAGCGGGTTGCGCGCGGCGATGAGACCCGATTGGCCGGCGCATCGTGGCCGCGAACGACGCTGCGGACGGTGGCCTCGGTGGACTTGGGGGGTCCGGGACCGCCGCCATCCGGTTGGCGGCTCAGACATTCAGTGGAACTCGCCTCCAACCGGATGGCGGCGGTCCCGGACTCGCTTCGATCCGAGGTGCGCCTGGGGCCCTAGCGCGGCAGGGACAGGGTCACCGCCAGGCCGCCGCCCTCGCGGTTGGCCAGGCCCAGGCGCCCGCCGTGGGCCTCGGCGATCTCGCGCGCCAGCGCCAGGCCCAGGCCAGTGCCGCTGCGCTTGGTCGAATAGAACGGCACCAGGGCGTTGGCCATCACCGCCTCGGACATCCCGCTGCCGCGATCCCGCACCTCGATCCGGACCTCGCTGCCGAGTTCGCGCACTTCCAGCTCGACCGCGTCCGGCGCAGTGCCCGACTCGTGCGCGTTCTTGAGCAGGTTGATCAGCACCTGCCCGACCTGGGCCGGATCGAAGCGACCGGGCGCGGTCGGCAGCGTGCCCGCGAGCGTGCAGGGGTGCTGCTCGCGCAGGCGGCCGAGGAACGGCTCCCAGTCCACCGCCTCCAGCTGCGGGGCCGGCAGCTTGGCGAAGGTCGCATAGCCGCGGATGAAGCGCTCGAGGTGCCCGGCGCGTTCGCCGATGGTGTCGAAGGCGCGCTGGATCGCGGCATGGCCGATGCGCCCGGCCAGTTCGTGGCCCGAGTGAGCCAGCGACGAGATCGGCGCCAGCGAGTTGTTGAGCTCGTGGCTGATGACCCGGATGACCTTCTTCCAGGTCGCCACTTCCTGGCGCGACAGCTCGCGCGTCATGTGGCGCAGCAACAGCAGCCGGTGCGGCTGGCCATTGAGCCGGAAGGCGCGGGTGGCAAGGTGGAAGGACTCGTCCTCGCCCTCGAGGCGGACCGGGAAGATCGCGTCGTGGCCGGCCTCCACCGCCTCGCGCAACGCGGCCGGCGATTCGGCCAGCACGTGCTCCAGGGTCAGGCCCTCGAGCCGGCGTCCGCCGTTGAGCAACTGGCGCGCGGCGACGTTGGAATACACGACGTGGTCGCGCGAGTCGGCCAGCAGCAGGGCGTTGGGCGTGTTCTGGACCACGGTGTGGAGCAGGAGCTCGCGCTGGAACAGGTCCTGGCGCTCGTCGCGCAGCACGCGCCCGAGCTCGTTGTGGGCGCCGACCAGGTCGCCCAGCTCGTCGTTGCGCGAGCGGTGTATGGAGAAGCTGAAGTCGCCGTCGCGGAAACTGGCCACCGCGCCCGAGAGCGTGCGGAACAGCTCGCTGATCGGCCGCGTGACCAGGCGCGCGGCCAGCAACGCCAGCGGCACGGTCACCGCCACCGCGGCCACGAAGGCCAGCAGGTCGGAGTCGATCGCCAGCTCGAGCAGCACCGCCGCGCCCGCGCCCGCGACCACCGCGAGCAGCAGCAGCAGGGCGAGCTTGCCTTCGAGGGAAAAGGGGCGCATGGGGGAATGGTATTCGGGTGCGGCACTGGTGGGTATTCGCGTTGCGCCAGGCATCGCGCAGCCGGGTGCCCATCGCGCGCAGAGCGCGCTCCTACAACGCCAGCCCTGTAGGAGCGCGCTCTGCGCGCGATGGGCGCCACAAGCGCCGGTCGCGACCTGCCTGCACGCCGCTCGCCAACGCCGGTCAGTTCCCGCCGATGCCGAGCTTGTCCATGCGCCGGTACAGGGCCTGGCGCGAGAGGCCGAGGTCGGCCGCGGCCTGGCTGATCACGCCGCGCGAGCGCGCCAGCGCGGCTTCGATCGCGGCGCGGTCGGGCTCCTCGACGGCCTCGCGCGGGCGCGGCGGCCGCGCGGCGGCAAGGCCGAGGTCCGCCGGTTCGATGCGGCCGTCGCGGCACAGCAGGACCGCGCGCTCGATCGCATTCTTGAGCTCGCGCACGTTGCCCGGCCACTCGTGCGCGAGCAGGGCCTCGCGCGCCGCATCGGTCAGGACCGCGCGTTGCCCGGTGAAGGCCAGCGCCAGCGGCAGGATGTCGTCGGGGCGCTCGGCCAGCGGCGCCACCGCGATCTCGATCACGTTGAGGCGGTAGTAGAGGTCCTCGCGGAAGCGCCCCTCGCGGATCATCGCCCGCAGGTCGGCGTTGGTCGCGCTGATCAGGCGCACCCGCGCGCTCCGCGTGCGGGTCGAGCCCAGGCGCTCGAACTGGCCGGTCTCGAGCACGCGCAGCAGCTTGACCTGCGCGGCCAGCGGCAGGTTGCCGATCTCGTCCAGGAAAAGGGTTCCGCCATCGGCGGCCTCGAAGCGGCCCTCGCGGGCCTTGTTGGCCCCGGTGTAGGCGCCGGCCTCGGCGCCGAACAGCTCCGCCTCGACCAGCTCCGACGGCAGCGCGCCGCAATTGAGCACCACGAAGGGGCCGTCGCGGACCGCGGAATTGGCCTGCACGATCTCGGCGATGCGTTCCTTGCCGGCGCCGTTGGGACCAGTGACCAGCACCGGCACGTCGGCACGGGCGACCTGGCAGGCGATGCCGATCGCGCGCGCCATCGCGCCGGAGGCGAAGACGATGCCGCGCAGATCGTAACGCGTGCGCAGGTCGTCGCCGGCGCGGCGCGATTCGCGCGTGAGGCGCCGGGCCGCGCCCGAAGTCTCGGCGAGCTCGAGCAGGTTGGCGACCGTGGCCAGCAGCTTGCGGTCGTCCCAGGGCTTGGCCAGGTAATCGGCGGCGCCGGCCTTGACCAGCTCGACTGCGCTTTCGAGATGGGTCCATGCCGTCAGCAGGATGACCGGCAGGTCCGGATGGATTTCGCGGATGGCGCGGAACAGCGCCACGCCCTCCTCGCCGGACGTGGTGTCCTCGGTGAAGTTCATGTCCTGCACGACCAGGTCGACGCGCTCGCTCGCGAGCAAGCGCAGGCCCTCCTGCGGCGACAGCGCGGTGACGGTGCGCCAGTCGCGCAGGCCGAACAGCAGTTCCAGCGCGGTGCCGACCGCGGGGTTGTCGTCGATGACGAGGATCGTGGGCATGTAGGAGCGC
>JAGOEZ010000020.1:0-6673 GCA_017997455.1 Lysobacterales bacterium
CCGGTGGCGGCACGGGCGGAAATCGAGGCGCGCCTGGCGCTGCCGGCCGCACGCCAGCCCTTTCCCGGCAGCGGCATCACCGTGTGCGCGATGGTGCCGATGCGCAACGTGCCGTTCCGCCATGTCCACGTGCTGGGCCTCGACGCCACGCGCTACCCGCGGCCGAGCCGCGACGAGGCCCAGGACCTGCTGCGCGCCGCGCGCCGGGCAGGCGACCGCGACCTGCGCGACGACGATCGGTACCTGTTCCTGGAGACGCTGCTGGCGACGCGCGAGCGCCTGGTACTGAGCTACACCTGCCTGGCGCCACGCGACGGCGCGAGCCAGGCCGCCTCGCCGCTGGTCGAGGAACTGCTCGACTTCGTCCGCGCGGCCTATCCGGGGGTCCCCGCGGGCGATTTCCGCGCGGCGCTGGTACGCGTTCCACCGGCGCAGGCGCATTCGGCCGCAAACTTCGCCGCCGCGGCGCCGTCGAGCTACGCGGTGCAGTGGCTGCCGCTGGCGCGGGCCGGCGCCGCGCCCGCGATCGTCGTGGCGGCGCCGCCATGGCCCGGGCAGGCGGGCGAGTCCGGCGGGGCGCCCGTCGAGTCGGGCATCGACCTGGCGGCCTTGTTGCGCTTCGCGCGCCACCCCGCGCGCGACATGGCGCGGGTACTGGTCGGCTATGTCGAGGACGCGGCGCCGGCGCTGGGCGACGACGAGGACTTCGCGCTTGACGGCCTCGGGCGCTTCCGCCTGGTCGAACGCCTGGTCGAGCTGCTCGCGGCGGACGAGTTGCCACGCGGGCACGTGCTGCGCGCGGTGCGGGCCGAGGGGCTGCTGCCGGCGGGCCACGCGGCCCTGGCGCCTTTCGACGAGGCCTGCGAGCGTGCGCGTCGCTTGCTGCGGGCGCTGCGCGCGGGGCCGGGACTGGCGCCGGCCGACGCGCCGCGCATGATCGCCGTGTCGTGCGGGCCTTGGCGCATCACCGGCAGCCTGCCGATCCTGGATTCGCGCGGCGTGGTGCTGGCGCGTGCCGGCCGTTGGCACGGGCAGCATGCGCTGGAACTCGCGCTCAGCGCGAAGCTGGGGTGCATGGCCGGGCTGGCCACGCAGCCCGCGTGGGCGCTGGCCGAGTCCGGGCCTGCGGTCGAAGCATGGCGACTGGACGCCACGCGCCTGTCGGAGGACTGGCTGGCGCGATTCATCGGTCTCTACCAGCGCTCGCGCCGCGTGCCCTTGCCGCTGTGGCGCAAGACCAGCTGGGCCCATGCCAATGCCAATGAGGCCGAGCGCATGAAGGCGGCGCGGGCAGAGTGGGAGGACGGCTTCCGGCATGGCGGCGAGCACGGCGATCCGGCCACCGCGGTGCTGGCGAGGGCCTTCGACGATCCGCTGGGGGCGGAATTCGAGCAGGTCTCGCGCGAGTTGCTGGTTCCGGTCGCGGCGGTGATGGAACCCGTCCATGTCTGATTCCCGCCCGGCCGAATTCGATCCGCTGCGGGTCGAGACCACGGGCACGCACCTGGTCGAGGCCAATGCCGGCACCGGCAAGACCCACAGTCTCTGCACGCTGTTCCTGCGCGTGGTGGTGGAGGGCCGCATCGACCTCGGCACGATCGCGCTGGTGACCTTCACCGATGCCGCGGCCCGCGAACTGCGCGAGCGCCTGCTGGGGCGGTTGCGCGAGCTGGCCCGGATCCTGCAGCAACCCGCGGCCGCCGACGCGAATCCGTCCTGGGCGATGGCGTTGCTGGCGCTGGCGCCGGCGGAGCCGGCGGACGCGCTCGCGCGGCGCGTGCGCGATGCGCTGCTGCGCTTCGACGAGGTGACCGTCGCGACCATCCACGGATTCTGCCGCCGCGCGCTCGAGCGCCTCGGCCTGGCGACCGGCGTGCGCGAGAGCGTGGATCCCGGGCCGCTGCGCGATGGCCTGGTCGCCGACTTCTGGCGCCAACGGGTGCTCGGCGGCGACGCGGCCGAGGCCGCCTGGGCGTTGACGCAATGGCGCGAGCCGACGGACCTGGCGCAGGACCTGGTCGATGCGCATGCGCTGCCGACCACCGCGCTCGACCCGCCGCGCGATCGCAGGACCCTGGACGAGGCCGCCCAGCGCCTGCGCCGGGCCCGCGTCGAAGGCCGCGCCCTCTATGCGCGCGGCTTGCTCGACGCGACCATGGCGCACCTGGAGGATGCCGTGTACCTGGCCGCTTCCGGCGACCGCTACGACAACGGCGGGCTCGAACGGATCAAGCGCGTGCTCGCCGACTGGTTCGAGTCCGGGCCGGAGGACCAATGGCCGCTGGCCGAGCTCGACCTGCTGCGTCCGGCGACCGTGCTGTCCTTCCGTAGTTCGCGCTATAGCCCGAATGGATGGGACGCGCCGCGCAACCCGCTGACCGACTGGATCGAGGCGTGGTACGCGGTGGCCGCCGGGCACGAGCGCGAACGCACGGCGCAGTTCCGCCACGACGTGCTCGGCTTCGTCGCCGCCGGGATGCAGCGCCTGCGCGCGGAGAGCGGTGCCTGGACCCACGACGAACTCATTGCCGAACTCGACGCCGCGTTGCAGCGGCCCGAATCGGTCGCGCGGCTGGCGCGGCGCTGGCGCCTTGGCGTGGTCGATGAATTCCAGGACACCGATGCGCGCCAGTACGCGATCTTCCGCCGCATCTTCGCCCGCGCCGGATCCGCGTTGTTCCTCGTTGGCGATCCGAAGCAGGCGATCTACCGCTTCCGGGGCGGCGACATCCACGCCTATGCGCAAGCGGCGCGCGACGCCGACCGCCGCTGGAGCCTTGCAGGCAACTGGCGCGCCGATCCGGCGCTGGTCGAGGCGATCAACGCGCTGTTCGCCCGCGGCGGCGCCGAGCGACCGTTCCTGGTCGACTTCATCGATTACCGGGCTTCGCACTGGCCCGCGGAGCGCAAGCTCGAGCCTTCGCCCTGGACCACGGATGCACCGCTGGTGCTCTGGCATGCGGCCAGCACGGGAAGCGGCGCGCGGCCGGCGCGCGACGCCATGACCGCGCTGGCGACCCAGGCCACCGCCGCGGAGATCGCGCGGCTGCTTGCGCACGCCTGCGCACAGGGCGTTCCGGCGCCGTCGATCGCGGTACTGGCGCCAACCCATCGCGACCTCGCGGCCATGGCGCGCACGTTGCGGGACTGGCGCATTCCCGCCGTCGCGCAGGAGCGCGAGAGCGTGTATGCCAATCCCGTGGTCGCGGACCTCGCGCACCTGCTGCGCGCCCTGCTCGACGGCGGCGAGCGCGCCTTCGCGGGTGCGATGGCCTTGCCGCTGTTCGGCCTGCCGCTCGCGCAACTGGCCGCGGCGCGCGCGCAGGCCGGCGCGGACGCCGGCTGGGCCCTGCGCGAGGCGCTGCGCGAGTGCTGGCGCGAGCGCGGACCCCTGGCGCTGCTGCTGCGCGTGCTGGCCGAGGTCGCGCCGCGCTGGATCGGCGAGGCCGAGGGACCGCGCCGACATGCCGACCTGCTCCAGGTCGGCGAGTTCCTCGAAGCGCAGCGGGCCGCCGGCGGCGGCATGGATGCGGAACTGGTCTGGCTGGAGGCGCGGCGCCACGCAGCACAGGCCGGCCTTGCGGCGCGCGACGAGCGACCGCGCCCGCTCGAGGGCACCGGCGCGGTGCGGCTGCTCACGACCCACGCGGCCAAGGGGCTGCAGTTCGACGTGGTATTCGCCCCGTTCCTGTGGCGCTCGCGCGGCGGCCAGCGGCCGGTGGGCGAGCCTCCGGTGCAATACCACGACGCCAGCGGGATCCTGCGCGTCGACCTGGGCTCGCCCGAACTCGAGGCCCACCGCCAGGTGCAGGAAATCGAAATGCAGCAGGAGGGCCTGCGCCAGGCCTACGTCGCCCTGACCCGCGCGCGCCGACGCTGCTACACGATCTGGGGGCGCTGCCGTGGCATGGAGCAGGCGCCGCTGGCGGCGCTGCTGCACCCGCAGCTCGCTCCCGACGGCGTGCTGGCCGCCGCGCCCGACGAGGCCACGCTGGTCGATGCGCTGGCGCGCCTGGCGCACGCCGGTGGCGGTGCGATCGAAGTGGCCCCGCTGCCGCGGCCCGACGACCCCGCGCCGCTGCCCCTCGATGCGCCGCCGCTGCTGGCGGCGCGCACGCCGGCGCGCGCGGTGGTGCCCGCGCGCCGCACCCTGAGCTTCAGCGCGCTGGCCGCGAGCGGGACGGATGCCGTTGCCGACCACGACGGGGGCGATCCGGCGCGCCTGGGCGATCCGCTGGCCGAGGTCGGGCCGATCCCGGCGTATCCGCGCGGCGCGCGGGTCGGCGAGTGCGTCCACCTCGCGCTCGAGCGGATCGATTTCGCCCGCTGGCCCGATGCCGCCGGGCGCGCCAGCCTCGACCTGGCCTGTCGCCGCTTCCGCTTCGGCGAGGCGGAACGCGAGGTCTTCGAGGACTGGATCGGGCAGGCGGTCAACGCCGCGTTGCTGCCGGGACTCACGCTGGCCGGACTCGATCCGGCGGCGAGCGCGCGCGAGCTCGAATTCCATTTCCGCCTCGCGGGCTCGGCGCGCCGGCTGGAAGCCGCGCTGGCGCTGGAACCGCGCCACGCACGCGACCCAGCGGAGATCGCGCGGCTGCCGGCGCGCATGCACGGCCTGATGCACGGCTACATCGACCTCGTGCTGCAGCACGAGGGCCGCTGGTACGTCGTGGACTACAAGACCAACTTCCTCGGCGGCGAGCTCGACCACTACGCGCCGCAGGCGCTGGCCGCGGCGGTGCGGGAAGGCGACTACGACCTGCAGTACCTGATCTACCTGGTCGCGCTGCACCGGCAGTTGCGCCACCGCCTGGGCCACGCCTACGACCCGGAGCGTCACCTCGGCGGGGCGCTGTACCTGTTCCTGCGCGGCATGTCGCGCGATGGCGCCCGCGGCGTGCATCGCGACCGGCCGCCGGTGGCGCTGGTCGAAGCCCTGGATCGCGCCTTCGACGACAGTGCGGAGCAACCATGGCCGTGATTCCGCTGCCCCGCACCCATCCGCCCCAGGATGCCGCGCAGGCGCTGGAGCGCACGCTGGCGCGCTGCTGGCCGGACGCGACGCCGGCGGACCTGGCCTTGGCCGGCCTCGCCCTGCGTGCCGTGGCGCAGGGCCACACCTGCCTCGACCTGGACCAGCCGGATGCGCTGGCGGGTGGCGATGCCGACGGGCCGTCGGCAACGGCCCTGCGCGCGGCCGCCACCCGCGCGCCCTTCATCGGCGACGCCGACGCGGGCCTGCCGCTGGTGCTGGACGGTGGCCGGCGCCTCTACCTGCGACGCTATCGCGACCACGAGGCCCGGCTCGCGACGATGCTGCGTGAACGCGCGGCCCATTGCGACGCGTCGGAGGACCCGCGGCGCGTCGCCTCGCTGCTGGGCCAGGCCGCCGACGACGCGCTCGACTGGCAACGCGTGGCGCTGGCGCTGTCGTTGTATCGGCGCCTGCTGGTGCTGTGCGGCGGACCGGGCACTGGCAAGACCTGGACCATCGCGCGCATGGTGGGGTTGTGGCGCGAGCGTTTCGGACCGGCGTTCCGCATCGGGCTTGCCGCGCCGACCGGCAAGGCGGCGGCGCGGCTCGCCGAGGCGCTGGGGCCGCTCGCGGCGACGATTGCCCCGACCACGCTGCACCGCCTGCTGGGCCAGCGTCGACTCGGCGTGCGCACGCAGCATGACGCGGCGCACCCGCTGGCGCTCGATGCCCTGATCGTCGACGAGTGCTCGATGGTCGACCTGCCGATGATGGCGCGCCTGGTCGATGCCGTGCCGACCGCGGCGCGGCTGGTCCTGGTCGGCGATCCGGACCAGTTGCCGGCGGTGGAGAGCGGCGCGGTGCTCGCGGCGCTGGCCGGGTTCAACCGCGAGGGCAGGGCGCCAGCGGCGCAGGCGGAATGGTTGCGCGCGGCCACGGCCGGCGTGGTGGCGCCGGACGTGGCGCGTGGACTCGATGCCAACGTGGTGCACCTGTCGCGCAAGCATCGCTTCGCCGCGGACAGCGGTCTCGGCGCGCTGCTCGATGCGATCCGCGCCGGCGACGTGGCGCGCGTCCGCGCCCGCCTGGAGGCCGGCGCGGCGGGCGCGGTCCAGTGGCTGCAGCCATCCGCGGCGTCGCGCACGCAGGTCGTCTCCGCACTGCGCGAAGGTTACGCGCCGCTGCTCCAGGCCCGCGATCCGGTGGTCGCGCTCGAGGCGATGTCGCGCTTCCGGGTGCTGTGCGCATTGCGCGAGGGCATGAGCGGGACGCGCGGACTCAATCCCTGGATCGAGGCGCGCCTGGGCGCGCCGGGCGCGCGCATCCCGATCCCCTGGCTGGTCGAGGCCAACGATGCCATGGTCGGGCTCTACAACGGCGACCTCGGCGTGAGCCTGCCGGCCGAGGAGTCGGCGATCTGGTTCGGCGCGGGGCCGGCGGCGCGCGCCGTGGCGCGCACGCGCCTGCCCGCGCACGCCAGCGCCTGGGCCATGACGGTGCACAAGGCGCAGGGCAGCGAGTTCGATGCGGTGATGGTGCTGCTGCCGCCCCGCCCGCACCCGCTGGTGTCGCGCGAGTGGCTTTACACCGCGCTCAGTCGCGCGCGGCAACGGGTCATCCTGTATGCCGCGCCCGAAGTGGTGGAAGCGGCCGTGCTGGCGCTGGGCTCGCGCCACTCGGGCCTGGCTGATCGCCTGG
>JAGOEZ010000020.1:6773-23862 GCA_017997455.1 Lysobacterales bacterium
GCCAGCCGCGCGCGCAAGGACCAGCTGCAGAACACCCTGGCCCTGCGCCAGCGCCAGGCCGATTCGCTGCGCGTGCGCGCCGGCATCGCCGGCGTGCTGCAGCAGGTGCCGGTGGAGGAGGGCCAGCAGGTGATCGCCGGCACCAATCTCGCGCGCGTGGCGCGCCCGGACGTGCTGATGGCCGAGCTGCGCATCCCCGAGACCCAGGCCAAGGACGTCGCCATGGGCCAGCGGGTCGCGGTCGACACCCGCAACGGCGTGGTCGAGGGGCGCGTGATGCGGATCGATCCCGCGGTGCAGGCCGGCACGGTCCAGGTCGACGTGGACCTGGTCGGCGCCCTGCCCAGCGGGGCGCGGCCCGACCTGTCGGTCGACGGCACGATCGAGATCGAGCGCCTCGCCGACGTGGTCTACGTCGGCCGCCCGGCCTTCGGCCAGCCCGGCAGCACCGTGGGCCTGTTCCGCCTCGACGCCGACAGCGACATCGCGCGCCGCGTGCCGGTCAAGCTCGGCCGCGCTTCGGTCAGCGTGATCGAGGTCGCGCAGGGCTTGAAGCCCGGCGACAAGGTGATCCTGTCCGACACCTCGGCCTGGGACGAGTACGACCGCATCCGCCTCGACTGAGCACCGCCACGCCGCCTCGTCTCCGGGCGGCCCGACGCAAGGAAACCGACATGACTGCCACCGCGCCGCTGATCCACATGCAGGACATCAAGAAGGTCTTCTATACCGACGAGGTGGAGACCCACGCGCTGGCCGGCGTGCATTTCGAGATCGCCGGCGGCGAGTACGTCTCGATCTCGGGGCCCTCCGGCTGCGGCAAGTCGACCTTGCTGTCGATCCTGGGCCTGCTCGACGCACCCACCGAGGGCAGCTACGTGCTCAACGGCAAGGCGGTGCAGGACATCGGCGCCTCCGAGCGCGCGCGCATCCGCAACCGCGAGATCGGCTTCATCTTCCAGGCCTTCAACCTGATCGGCGACCTCACCGTGTACGAGAACGTCGAGCTGCCGCTGACCTATCGCGACGGCATGGGCAAGGCCGAGCGGCGCGAGCGGGTGCAGGAAGCGCTCGAGCGCGTCGGCATGGCGCACCGGCTCAAGCACTACCCGGCGCAGCTTTCCGGTGGCCAGCAGCAGCGTGTCGCGGTCGCGCGCGCGCTGGTCGGCAAGCCCTCGATCCTGCTCGCCGACGAGCCCACCGGCAACCTCGACTCCAAGAATGGCGAAGCCGTGATGTCGCTGCTCGACGACCTGCACAAGGCCGGCTCGACCATCTGCATGGTCACCCACGACCCGCGCTACGCCGAATTCGCGCAGCGCAAGATCTTCATGTTCGACGGCCGCGTGGTTGACGAGGAGACCATGCACCGCCTGCGCAAGGAGGAGGACGCGCGGCTGGTGCGCAAGCCGGCGGCGCAGTCCGCGGCCTGAACCGGGGGCTTTCGCCGCGGGGAGTGCATCGGCAGTGCCACGCTGGTCGCAACGAGGAATCCGGACATGTTCGAGACCCTGATCCAGGACCTGCGCTACAGCATCCGCTCGCTGTTCGCGCGCCCCGGCTTCGTGTTCGCCGCGGTGGCGACGCTGGCGCTGGGAATCGGCGCCAACACCGCGATCTTCAGCGTGGTCAACGGGCTGCTGCTCAAGCCCTTGCCCTACGACGACGGCGAGCGCCTGGTGCAGGTGTTCAATGTCTACCCGAAGAACGGCCTCGAGTACGCCGGCACCTCGATTCCCGACTACCTCGACCGCAAGGAGCAGGCCGCGGCGCTCGAGGATCTCGCGCTCTATACCGGCCAGAGCTACAACCTCGCCCTCGAGGGGCGCCCCGAGCGCCTGGTGGGCCTGCGCGCGACGCCGTCGCTCTTCACCACGCTGCGCGCGCAGCCCGCGCTGGGTCGCGCCTACACCGATGCCGAGGCCGTGCCCGGCGCGGACCAGGTCGCGGTGCTCAGCCACGCCACCTGGCAGGCGCAGTTCGCCGCCGACCCGGAGATCATCGGCCGCGACATCCGCCTCAACGGCGTTGCGCATCGCGTCATCGGCGTGATGCCCGAGAGTTTCGCCTTCCCCAACCGCACGACGCAGCTCTGGGTCCCCTTCGCCTTCCGGCCGGAACAGAAGGTGGACGATGAGCGCGGCAACGAATACTCCGAATCGATCGGGCGCCTGAAGCCCGGCGCCAGCGTCGAGCAGCTCAACTCGCAGATGGACGCGATCGTGATGCGCAATGCGGAGCGCTTCGCCGGCGCCGGCGAGCGTGGCGTCGAGTTCGCCGAGTTCATCCGGCAGGGCGGTTTCGTCGGCCGCGCGAAGTCCTTGCGCGAGCAATGGGTGGGGGAGCTGCGCCCGGTGCTGTGGATGCTGCAGGCCGTGGTCGGCTTCGTGCTCCTGATCGCCTGCGCCAACGTCGCCAACCTGATGCTCACGCGCGTGGCCGGGCGCCAGAAGGAACTGTCGGTGCGCACGGCGCTGGGTGCCGGGCGCGGGCGCATCGCGCGGCAGTTGCTGGTCGAGGCGCTGCTCCTGGCACTGCTGGGCGGGATCGGCGGCATCGTGCTGGCCTACCTCAGCCTCGACCTGCTGCAACTGCTGGGCCTGAGTCGCAGCCGGCTGGCGGATCAGGTCGGGATCGATGGCCAGGTACTGGCCTTCACCCTCGCGGTCGCGCTGTTGACCGGCGTCGTGTTCGGCCTCTTCCCGGCGCTGGCGCAGCTCGGCGGCAAGCCCTACGAGGTGCTCAAGGATGGCGGCCGCGGCAACACCGGCGGACGCGGCGCGCGCGCCACGCGCAACGTGCTGGTCGTGGTGCAGATGGCCCTCGCCGTGACCCTGCTGGTCGGCGCTGGCCTCTTGATCCGCAGCTTCCAGCAGGTTGCCGACGAGAATCCCGGGTTCACCCGCGACGGTCTCCTGACCGTGCGCCTGGACCTGCCGTCGAGCAAATACCCGGAGCCGCCGGACCAGGCGCGCCTGTTCGAGCGCGCGCTGTCCGAATTGCGCGCCGTGCCCGGCGTCACCGAGGCGGCCTATGTGAGCAACCTGCCGTTCGGGCAATCGAACTGGACCTCCTCCTATGACATCGAGGGCATGGAACAGGCGCCCGGGGAACCGTCGCCGCACGGCTTCGCGCGGATCGTGGACGAGGACTTCTTCAAGGCCATGGGCATCCCGGTGTTGCAGGGACGGGTTTTCACCGCCACCGACACGCGCGACAGCCCCAAGGTGATGGTGATCGACGAGGTCCTGGCCCGGAAGTACTTCCCGAACGGCGACGCAATCGGCAAGCGCATCGAGCGTGGCGATGGCGACGACGACAATCCGGAATTCTGGACCATCATCGGCGTGGTCGGCACGATCAAGAACCTCAACCTCGCCGACGAGGTCAAGAAGGAGAGCTACTACTTCAGCTTCCGCCAGTACAACGTGCCCAACGGCTTCTTCGTGGTGCGCAGCGGCCTGCCCACCGGTGGCCTGGTGCAGCCGGTGCGCGACGCGGTGCTGCGCGCCGATCCCGAGCAGCCGGTGTACGACATCCGCACGCTGGACGAGCGCATCGCGATCTCGCTCGAGGGCCGGCGCGCGCCGATGGTGCTGCTGGCGCTGTTCTCCGCGGTCGCGCTGTTGCTGGCGGCGATCGGCATCTACGGCGTGCTGGCCTTCGCGGTCGCGCAGCGCACCGGCGAACTGGGCGTGCGCATGGCGATCGGCGCGCAACGCGGCGACATCGTGTCGATGGTCCTGCGGCAGGGCGCGCGCCTGGTCTCGATCGGCCTGGGCATCGGGATCGTGGCCGCCCTGGTGGGCGGGCGCGCGCTTTCGGCGCAGCTCTACGGCGTGGGTGCCACCGATCCGGTGACGCTGGTTGCGGTGGTGGGCCTGCTGGCGGCGGTGGCCTTCATGGCCTGTTGGCTGCCGGCGCGCCGCGCGGCCGGGACCGATCCGATCGTCGCGTTGCGGCATGAGTAGCATGCGGCGGACGCAGCGACGACCATGATCAACGGCTACGCCACCGAGTTCCGCCACGCCTGGCGCGCGATCGCCAACCGGCCTGCATTCTCGGCGCTGGTGGTCGCGGTACTGGCCCTGGGCCTGGCCTGCGTGGTCTACGTCGCCAGCATCGTCAACGGCATGGTCGTGGAGCCGCTGCCGTTCGCCGAGCCCGAGCGACTCCATTACGCCGGGCTGGTGGACAACGGCGACATCCTCGACACCGACGACCCGGATTCGCCGAACGTCGATGAGTTGCTCGACTGGCGCGAGCGGCTCGCCGGCCACGCCGAGATCGCCGGCTACGCCACGGCCACGGTGAACTTCAGCGACGGCGAGCGGCCGGAGCGCTATGCGGGTGCGCGCGCCACCGCCAACCTGTTCGACGTGCTCGGTGTCGCGCCGGCATTGGGCCGGGGCTTCGGCGCCGCCGACGAAAGGCCGGGCGCGGCGCCCGTGGTCGTGATCTCCGACAGCTTGTGGCGTTCGCGCTACCAGGCCGATCCGGGAATCATCGGCCGCGTGGTCCGGGTCAACGCGCAGGCCGCCACCGTGGTCGGGGTGATGCCGCCGGAATTCAGCTTTCCGCGCATGGAGATGGCCTGGATCCCGGCCGAGATGCAGCGCGGGGCGCCCGACCCGCTCGATCTCGAGGTCGTGATCCGCGCCGGCGAGGGCGTCTCCGCCGAAGGCCTGCGTACGCTGCTGGACGGCTGGCTGGCCGATGCGGTGCGCGCCAACCCGACGCGCATGGCGAGCCGCGCCCGCGGCATCGCCCTGCGGCCGCTGGCCTGGCGTTTCGCCGACGGCGAGACCCGCGCCCTGTTCGGCGTCATGGGCGCGGCGGTTTTCCTGGTGTTGCTGGTCGCGTGCGCGAACGTGGCGAACCTGCTGCTGGCGCAACTGATGTCGCGCCAGCAGGAGCTGGCCGTCCGCGCCGCGCTCGGGGCCAGCCGCCGCCGCCTGGCGCTGCAGCTGCTGGCCCAGACCGGCCTGCTGGCCCTGTTCGCACTGCTGGTGGCGCTGCCGCTGGCCCAATGGATGGTCGACGCCACCGAGGCGCTGTTCCGCCAGTCGGCCGAGGACGGGCCGCCGCATTGGATGCATTTCCGGCTCGACCAGCGCGTGCTGCTGCTGGCCACCGGTGCGGCTGCGCTGACGGCGTTGCTGGCCGGCATCCTGCCCGCGCTGCGGGCCGGTTCGGCTGCCGGCAGCCTGGTGCGCGACGGCGAGCGCGGCTCCAGCGGCGCGGTCTTCGCCCGCGCCAGTCGCGCGCTGGTCATCGCGGAAATCGCGCTGTCGTGCGCGCTGCTGATCGCGGCTGCGGTGCTGGTCGAGGGCGTGCAACGCCTCGACCGCTTCGACCTCGGCCTGCGCACCGACGGCGTCCTCACCGCCCGCATCGGCCTGTTCCCGGAGCGCTACGCCGGCGACGAGGAACTGCGCCAGTACGCCAGCACGCTGCTCGAGCGCCTGCGCGCCGATCCGGCGGTGCTCGACGCGACCGTGAGCAGTTCCCTGCCCGGACTGATGGGCGAGAACATCGACGTGCTGCCCGAGGGAGCCGCGCCGCCGGCCGAGGGCATGCCGAATCCCGGCTACAGCGCGGTCGACGACGGCTTCCTGCGCGCCATGGGCGCGACGCTGGTTGCGGGCCGCTTCTTCGGATCGCAGGACGACGCGGGCAGCGATCCGGTGGCGGTGGTCGACGAGGAGTTCGCGGCCCGCCTGGGGCGGTCGGGCGAGGCCCTGGGCCAGCGCTTCGTGCTCGACCCCATGGGCGAGGCGCCGCGCACGGCAACCGTCGTCGGCGTGATCCGGCCGGTGCAGATGGACGACATCGACGATCACCGCGAACCCTCGGTCCTGGTGCCGTACGCGCAGCGGCCCACGCGCTTCTTCAGCGTACTGGTGCGTACCCGCGGGGATCCCGCCGGCTACGCCGTCCAGCTGTCGGAGCATGTGCGCGCGCTGGACGCGGACACGCCGTCCTACTGGACCCGGAGCTACGAGACGGTGTTGCGCGAGGCCACCTTCGGCGAGCGCGTCCTGGTGCGCGTGTTCGGCGGCTTCGGGCTGGTGGCGCTCGCGCTCGCCGCTGCCGGCCTCTACGGGGTGATCGCGTTCTCGGTCGGCCAGCGCACCCGCGAGATCGGCGTGCGGCGCGCGCTGGGCGCGCCCGACCGGCGCGTGCTGGCCGCGGTCGCGGGTCGCAGTGCCTGGCAGATCGCGCTCGGGCTCGCCCTGGGACTGGTGCTGGGCATTCCCTTCGCGGGGATGCTGGCGGCGCCGATCGCGCACGTGGTGCAGGTCACGCCGGCCAGCGCCCTGGTCGTGGTGCTGGTCCTGGCGTTGGTCGCCGCGCTGGCCACCTGGATTCCGGCGCGGCGCGCGCTGCGCATCGAGCCGCTCGCCGCATTGCGCCATGACTGAGACCGGGCCCCGCGCAGCGGCGGCGCGGCCGCCCGTCCCGGGCCGGCCCGAATTCCGAGCAGGAGCAGGATCCCGATGAGCACCCTATGGCACGAGTTGAATGGCGCCTGGCGCGGCCTCGCGCGCAGCCCCGGCTTCACCGCGACCACCGTGCTGATGCTCGGCGCCGGCCTCGGCCTGGTCATGTTCATGTTCGGCGCGATCGAGTCCTTCGTGCTGCGCCCGCTGCCCTTCGCCAACGCCGACCGGCTGGCCTACGTCTACATGACCAACCCGCGCAGCGCCGAGGATCGCATCGAGTACCCGAACCGCGAATTCGTCGCCCTGCGCGAGGCACAGACCCGCTTCGAGCAACTGGCGGGCTGGTACGAGGGCACGATCAACCTCAGCGATGGCGCGCGTCCGGAGCGCTATTCCGGCGCCTTCGTCACCGCCAACCTGTTCGATGCGCTGGGCGACAGGCCCCTGCTGGGCCGCGCCCTGCGCGCCGGCGACGACCGGCCGGGCGCGGCGCCCGTGGTGGTGCTCGGCTACACGGTGTGGCAGAACCGCTTCAACGGCGACCGCGGCATCATCGGCCAGCGCATCCGCGTCAATGGCCGCGTGGCCGAGGTGGTCGGCGTGATGCCGCGCGGTTTCGCCTTCCCGCGGATCGAGGACGTGTGGGTGCCGGTCGAACTCGATCCCGCGGCCGGCCCCGGGACGATCGCGATGGAGACGCTGGGCCTGCTGCGCGCCGGGACCACGCTCGCGCAGGCGCAGGCCGAGGTCGGCGCGATCAGCGCGCGCCTGGCCGCGGCGGCGCCGGAGCGGCAACTGGGCAGCGACGCGCACGTGCAGGCGCTCGGCGACCGGCTGACCTCGCCGCAGACGCGCCGCATCCTCTACACCATGTTCGCCTCGGTGCTGCTGGTGCTGTGCATCGCCTGCGCCAATGTCTCCAACCTGCTGCTGGCCAGGGCCGCGGCGCGGGCGCGCGAGACCGCGATCCGCAACGCCCTGGGCGCCTCGCGCGCGCGTCTCGTCGGCCACGTGATGCTCGAGGTCGTGCTGATCGCGCTTGCCGCGGGCCTGGTCGGTTTCGTGATCGCGCAGTGGGGCGCCGAACTGGTGATGGCGGCGATCCGCTCGTCCGAGGACCCGCCGCCGCGCTGGACCACCGAAGTGCGCATCAGCGGTCTCTCGGTCGCCTTCGCGCTGGGCGTGGCGCTGTTCTCGGCGCTGCTGGCCGGCCTGCTGCCGGCCTGGCGCATCACCCGCTCGTCGGCCGCGGCGGTCATGCGCGAGGGCGGGCACGGCACCGCGGGCGGGCTCGGGCGGCTGGGCCAGACCCTGGCGGCAGGCGAGATCGCGTTGTGCGTGGTGCTGCTGGTCTGCGCCGGCCTGACCCTGCGCAGCGCGATGGCGATCGAGAACATCGAACTGGGCGCCGACATCCGCAACGTGCTGTCCGGGCGCCTGGCGCTGTTCGAGGAGCAATACCCCGACGATGCCGCCGTGGTGCGCTTCAGCGAGTCGCTGCAGCAGGGGCTGGCCCGCATCCCGGGCGTCGAATCCGTCACCATTTCGACCAGCCTGCCGCTGACCTTCAGCAACGCGAACTACCTCGGCATCGAGGGCGAGGCGGCGGCCGACGCGCGCGAACTGCCGGTTGCGCAGGTGGTCTCGACCGCGCCGGGCTATTTCGACATGCTGCGCATCCCGCTGCTGCGCGGGCGCCTCTACGACGCCAGGGACGCCGCCGATTCCCCGCCAGTCGTCGTGATCAGCGAACGCCTGGCCGAACGGCATTGGCCGGGCGCCGATCCGCTGGGCAAGCGCCTGCGCCTGGGCCTGGGCGAGGACGCGGACGAACCGTGGCGCACGGTCATCGGCGTGGTGCCGCACGTCGAGCAGGACGGCGACGACGTCACCGCCGGCCTGACGCCCATGTACCTGCCGTTCGCACAGCAACCGCAGCGCTTCCTCAGCTTCGCAGTCCGGACCACCGGCACGCCGCACGCCTACGACGCGGCCGTACGGTCGGCGGTGCAGTCCATCGATGCCGACCAGCCGGTCTACTTCCTGCGCAGCCTCGAGGAGTGGCATGACATCGCCGCCTTCGACCATCGCCTGCTCGTGACCCTGTTCGGGATCTTCGGCGTGTTCGCCCTGCTGCTCGCCAGCGCGGGCCTCTACGCCGTGCTGGCCTACGCGGTCAGCCAGCGCACCCGCGAGATCGGCGTGCGCCGGGCGCTGGGCGCCGACAACCGCGGCATCGCCGGCATGGTGATGCGCCAGGGCGCGCGGCAGCTGGTGATCGGCCTGGTGCTCGGCCTGGGCCTCGCCACCGCCTTCGCGCAGGTACTCTCGACCGTGCTGTATGGCGTCGGTGCCTTCGATCCGCTGACCTTCCTCGGCGTGCCGCTGCTGCTGTCGGCGGTGGCGATGCTGGCGGCGCTTCTGCCCACGCGCCGCGCCCTGGCGGTCGCGCCGATGACCGCGCTGCGCGACCAGTAATGAACGCCCTCGTGGCGAATGAGGGGAATCCGGGCATGATCGAGTTGCAGAAGGTCCAGAAATCGCACCCGGTGGCCGGCGGCCGGGTCTGGGTGCTGCGCCAGGTCGACCTGCGGATCAGGCCGGGGGAGTTCGTCAGCGTGATGGGACCGTCGGGCGCCGGCAAGAGCACGCTGCTGGGCGTGCTCGGCCTGATGGACGGCGACTGGGAAGGGGAATACCGGCTCGACGGCCAGCCGGTGCGCGCCCTGGCACCGAAGGCGCGGCAGGCGCTGCAACGCGAGAAGATCGGCTTCATCTTCCAGCACTACCACCTGATCGACGACCTCACCGTCGCCGAGAACCTCGAGTTGCCGCTCTCGTATCGCGACATCGCCGCCGGCGAACGCAAGGCGCGCGTGGCCGACCTCCTGGACCGCTTCCAGATCGTCGGCAAGAAGGACCTCTACCCGACCCAGCTCTCGGGCGGGCAGCAGCAACTGGTGGCAGTGGCCCGCGCGGTGATCAGCCGCCCGGCCGTGCTGCTGGCCGACGAGCCCACCGGGGCGCTGCACTCCAGCCAGGGGCGCACGATCATGGAACTGCTGCGCGAACTCAATCGCGAGGGCACCACCATCATCCAGGTCACGCATTCGGAAGAGAATGCGGCGTATGCCGGCCGCACGGTCGAGATGTTCGACGGCTGGCTCAAGGAACGCGCTGCCTGAGGCGGCGCTGGCGTAACATCGGCACCATGGCAGACGCGCTTCCCATCCTGATCGCCGACGACCAGCGCGACGTCGTCGAGGCGCTCAGGTTGCTGCTCAAGGCAGAAGGACTTCCGTGCCTCACCGCCTCGAGCCCCGAACAGGCGCTGGAGCTCGCGCGGACCCGTGAACTCGCCTGCGTCCTCACCGACCTCAACTACACGCGCGACACCACGTCCGGCCAGGAGGGACTCGACCTGATCGAGAAGCTGCATGCGCTCGATCCGGAGCTGCCGGTGGTCGCGATGACCGCCTGGGGCACCATCGACCTGGCGGTGCGCGCGATGCAGCGCGGCGCCGGCGACTTCATCGAGAAGCCGTGGGACAACCGCCGCCTGACCAGCGTGCTGCGCAACCAGCTCGCCCTCGGCGCCGCGCGGCGCGAGTCGCGCCGCCTGGCGCGCGAGATCGAGATCCTGCGCGGCAGCGGCGACGATGATTTCGTGGCCGAGTCGCGCGCGATGCAGCCGGTGCTGGAGCTGATACGGCGCGTCGGCCCGACCACGGCGCACGTGCTGGTGCTGGGGGAGAACGGCACCGGCAAGGGCGTGGCGGCGCGCCTGATCCACGCCAGCTCGGCGCGCGCCGATCGTCCCTTCGTCAAGGTCAACATGGGCGGCATCGCGGAGAGCGTGTTCGAGAGCGAGATGTTCGGCCACGTGCGCGGCGCCTTCACCGACGCGCGCAGCGACCGGGTGGGCCGCTTCGAAGTCGCCGACGGCGGCACCCTGTTCCTCGACGAGGTCGGCAACATCCCGGTTTCGCAGCAGCCCAAGCTGCTGCGCGTGCTCGAGGACGGCGAGCTCGAGCGCGTGGGCTCGTCGAAGACCCTGCGCGTCGACGTGCGCCTGATCTCCGCCACCAATGCCGACCTCGCGGCCGAGGTCGCGCGCGGCGCATTCCGCAAGGACCTGCTGTTCCGGCTCAATACCGTGGAGCTGCGCCTGCCGCCGCTGCGCGAACGGCGCGAGGACATCGTGCCGATGGCCCGGCGCTTCCTCGCCCGCGCCGGGGCCCGCTACGGGCGCATCGGGATGACGCTGGGCGCGAACGCCGAACGGGCGCTGCTGGCCTACGCCTGGCCGGGCAACGTGCGCGAGCTGTCGCACGTGCTCGAGCGCGCGGTGCTGATGGGGCAGGGCGAGCGGGTCGAGTCGCTCGAGTTCGGCCTCGGCGACGCGACCCTGGGTTCGAGCGCGGCCCTCGCGGCGGGCGGCGAGGCGGCGGCCCCGGGCGACGATCTCGACCTCGACCGCGCCGAGGAGCGCATGGTGCGCCGCGCGCTCGAGCGCAGCGAAGGCAACGTGCAGCGCGCGGCGGAATTGCTCGGCCTGTCGCGGGCGGCGCTCTACCGGCGCTTCGAGAAATTCGGGATCCAGGTCTGAACGGGCCCGGCGACCCGCCGAGGTCGCAGTCCCGGCACCTAGACGCCATGGCCGACAACGCCGCCACGCCGCGCCCGCGCACCGCGCCAACCGTGCGCCGGCACTGGAGCTTCGAGAGCCGGGTCTACCTGGGCGCGATCGGCGTGGCGGTGCCCGCCCTGCTCGCGCTGGCGGTAGCGCTGTGGCGCGACGGCGCGGGCAGCGCGCTGTGGCTGGCCGGCTACCTGCCATTGCTGCTGCTGACCCTGGGCCTCGCCTTGCGCTTGCGCAACAAGGTCGTGTTCCCGCTCTACACGCTGTCGAACCTGCTCGAGGCGCTGCGCGAGGGCGACTTCAGCCTGCGCGGGACCCGCGCGCGCCGCGGTGATGCCGTGGGCGAGGTGGTGTGGGAAGTCAACGCGCTGTCGCAAACGCTGCGCGAGCAGCGCCTGCGCGTCGAGGAGACGCTGGCGCTGCTGACCAAGGTGCTCAACACCATCGACATGGCGATCTTCGCCTTCGATGCCGGCATGCGCCTGCGCCTGATCAATCCAGCCGGCGAACGGCTGCTGGCGACGAGCGCCGCGGCGGCGATGGGTCGCACCGCCGAGGAACTCGACCTGGCGCTGTGCCTGACCCACGACCAGGCCCAGACGCTCAAGCGCGCCTTCGCAGGCGGCAGCGGGTCGTGGGAGTGCCGGCGCGCGACCTTCCGCGAGGGCGGCCTGCCGCACCAGCTGCTGGTGATCACGGACCTCTCGCGCGCGTTGCGCGAGGAGGAACGCCAGGCCTGGCAGCGCCTGATCCGGGTACTGGGCCACGAGCTCAACAACTCGCTCACGCCGATCAAGTCGATGGCCTCGACCCTGGGCGCGCTGGTCGCGCGCGAACCGCCGCCGGCCGACTGGCGCGACGACGCGCGCTCGGGCCTGGCGGTGATCGGCGACCGCGCCGACGCCCTGACCCGCTTCATGCACGGCTACACAACGCTGGCGCGCCTGCCTTCGCCTTCCAAGCAGCGGGTCGAACTCGGGTCGCTGCTGGCGGGCGTCGCCCGGCTCGAGCAGCGCGTGCCGGTCGCGGTCGAGCGCGGCGCGGACCTCGAGCTCGATGCCGATCCGGACCAGGTCGAACAGGCGTTGATCAACCTGCTCAAGAACGCGGCGGAGGCCTCGCTGGAGCGGGGCGGCGGCGTGGCCCTGCGCTGGCGTCGCGCCGGGGATGCGGCGGTGATCGAGATCGCCGACGAGGGCCAGGGAATTTCCACCACCGACAACCTGTTCGTGCCTTTCTTCACCACCAAACCCGGTGGATCGGGCATCGGCCTGGTGCTGGCACGACAGATCGCCGAGGCCCATGGCGGCTCGCTGCGGCTGGAGAACCGGCGCGACCGCACGGGTTGCATCGCGCGACTCGAGCTACCGCTGCGGGCGACGGCTCACTAGCGACGCTAGTCGTAGCCGTAGAACTCCTTGAGCATCTTCTCGGCGCCCTCGTATTCGGCCGCCGTGGCGGGCTCGAAGCGGGTCACGCCGATCTCGGCCAGCACGCTGTACATGTCCGCGTTCTCGTGCAACGTGAGCAGCGCCGCCGTGATGTCGGAGCGGATCGAGCCATCGAGTCCGGCGCTGGCCGTGATCGCGGCGCCCGGGAACTCGCGCGAGGTCTGGATCGGGACCAGGTTCGGATACTGCTCCTTGAGCCAGGTCGGGACGATCGCGGCGTCGCCCTCGCCGCCGAAGACGATCTCGACCCCGTCGCGCCACGACGCGGCGGTCGAGAGGATGTTGGGCTGCGACATCGGGTTGGGGAACAATTCGATGAGGAGCGCGAAGCCCAGGCTGGGACTGGGCATGGTCACGATGCTGCGGCCGAACAGGGTCGCGAGGGTCGGGTTCTCGAGCTGGTCGCTCGCGAGCAGCGTATAGCTGGTCTTCTCGGCGGTGCGCACCAGCGGCTCCGCATTGAAGCGCTTGATGCGGAAATCGGTGAAATGGGCCTCGGCGAAGACCAGGTCGACCGCGGTGTTCTGGCGCAGGTCGCGCCAGAAGAAGTGGTAGTTGCGCGGCGTGACCAGCTTGATCTGGTGCTGGGTGGTGGCCGCCAGGTAGTCGACCAGCGGCTTGTAGACCTCGGCCGCCTGGTCGGGCGGGTAACTCGGTTCCACCATCAAGGTGAGCTCGGCGGCCGCCGCCCCGCGCAGGCCCGGCGCCAGGGCCGCGACTGCCGCGAGAATCCCTGCCGCGACAAGGCGCAAGCGCAACTTCTTCATAACTCGGTTCCTCCCCGTTCCCGCCATCGCTATACCACGATCGCCGGGACCGCGCCAACGCCCGGGAGGGATCAGGGGAGTTCCGTGAGCACGACCGGCGCCCCGTCCGGGGTCGCCATCGACGCGCGGGACGGGTCACGCACGACGGCCAGGCCGGAGACCTCGTGCCCGAGGCGGATCGCGGCGACCACGGTCGCGGCGGCCGTGCCATCGCTGGCGTTCAACGCATCCCCGGGCGCGGGGACCCCGGAGGAGCCGGCCCGGAAGCGCAGCAGGTTGCGCTTGCTGCGGCCGAGGAAGTGCGTCCGGGCCACGATTTCCTGCCCTGGATAGCAACCCTTGTGGACGCTGTAGGCCCCGAGTCGCTCGAGACCGAGGGCCTGCGGGGTCTCGCGGTCGGCGACGGCCGGGTGGATCCACGGCACGCCGTCATCGATGTCGGCCAGTTCCCAGTCGGCGTCGCCGGCGGCCGGTCCCGGTTCCGGCCCGAGCCGCAGGCGGCGCGCGCGCGCGCCGCCCAGGTCGAGGTCCCAGCTCGCGCCGACGGGGGTCGCGGCACCGCCTGCCTGCACGCGCGCACCGCCGCCGAGCGCGCCGGCGACGCGGCCGCCGGCCTGCAATGGCGCGCGCGCGATGCCGGCCTTCGCGCGCAGCACATAGCGTCCCAGGCGCTGGACCAGCTCGTCGCCGCGCCCGTGCGCGACGAGCGCGAGGAACCCGGCGGGCCCGCTGCGCAACAGCAGGAGCAGGAACAGCACGCGTCCCTGGGCGCTGAGCCAGCTGCTCCATTGCCACTCGCCGACCGCCAGGCTGGCGACGTCGCTCGCCAGTTGCGCCTGCAGGAACGTCGCCGCATCGGGTCCGTCGAACGCGATCACCTCGAACCCGGGCAGGGCCCGGAACACGGATGCGACATCGTCTGCTGGGTTCATGCGGGCGCGTTTCGGCTTGTGCCTGTCGGATGCGACGTATTAACCTTGGGCATCCAGTGCAAGGATCGCGTCGATGATAGAAGAAGACGCCGCGCCGACCTGCACGCCGGAGCCGCAACCCGCATCCGGGGCGTCGGATCCGGCCACTCGCCCGCAGGAAATCGGTGGTCGCCAGGGTCCGGACCCGACGCGTTATGGCGACTGGGAAAAGAACGGCCGCTGCATCGATTTCTGATCGCAAGGCCTGGCAACCGGGAAAGGGAATGAGCTCGCCAACGCCAGCCAAGCAGCGCCCGCTGTCGCCCTTCATGATCGGGCCGTACTACCGGCCGCAGCTCACCTCGATGCTGTCGATCGCGCATCGCGCGACCGGCGTGCTGCTGGCATTCGGCGCCTTCGCGCTGGCCTGGTGGCTGATCGCCACCGCCGGCGGCCCCGAGAGCCATGCGCGCTTCGTCGCCTGCATGGCCAGCGTTCCCGGACGGCTGCTGCTCGCGGGGCTGGTGTTTTCCCTGCTCTACCACCTGCTCAACGGGGTGCGCCACCTGTTCTGGGACATCGGGCGCGGGCTCGACCTGGGCTCGGCCTACGCCAGCGGCTGGACCGTGGTGGCCCTGTCGTTGCTGGGAACCGCGGCGGTGTGGTTCGCCGTGCGTGGCTGAGGAGGCGACGTGATGGACTTGCGCAATCCCATCGGTCGCGCCCGCGGCCTGGGCTCCGCCCGCGGCGGCTCATCGCACTGGCTCGCGCAGCGCGTCACCGCCATCGCGCTGGGCCTGCTGTCGCCATGGCTGCTGTGGGCCGCGCTCGGGTTGGCCGGCGGCGACTACGCCGACGCACGCAGCTTCCTCGCCCAGCCGCTCAACGCCGCGCTGATGGCGACCTTCGTGCTTTGCCTGTTCTATCACGCGCAATTGGGTATCCAGGTGGTGGTGGAGGACTACGTCCACACCCGCTGGCTGGAGATCCTGTTGCAGATCGCCACCAAGTTCGCCTGCTTCCTGGCCGCGATCGCCAGCGTGCTGGCGATCGTCCGCATCGCACTGGGCGCCTGAGACCATGGACGCGTACAAGATCCAGGAACACCAGTACGACGTCATCGTCGTGGGCGCCGGCGGCGCCGGCCTGCGCGCCACCCTCGGCATGGCCGCCAAGGGCCTCTCCACCGCCTGCCTGACCAAGGTGTTCCCGACCCGCTCGCACACGGTCGCGGCGCAGGGCGGCATTTCGGCCGCGCTCGGCAACATGGGCGAGGACGACTGGCGCTTCCATTTCTACGACACCATCAAGGGCTCGGACTGGCTCGGCGACCAGGACGCGATCGAGTACATGTGCCGCGAGGCGATCCCGGCCATCATCGAGCTGGAGCATTTCGGGGTGCCGTTCTCGCGCACCGAGGACGGGCGCATCTACCAGCGGCCCTTCGGCGGCATGACGACCCACTACGGCAAGGGCACCGCGCAACGCACCTGCGCCGCGGCCGACCGCACCGGGCATGCGATCCTGCACACGCTCTACCAGCAGGCGCTCAAGCACGAGGCACGCTTCTTCATCGAGTACTTCGCCCTCGACCTCATCATGGACGACGAGGGCGCCTGTCGCGGCGTGCTGGCCTGGGACCTGTCGGAAGGCACGCTGCACCTGTTCCGTGCCCACGCCGTGGTGCTGGCCACCGGCGGCTACGGCCGCGCCTATTTCAGCGCGACCTCGGCCCACACCTGCACCGGCGACGGCGGCGGCATGGTCCTGCGCGCGGGCCTGCCGCTGCAGGACATGGAGTTCGTGCAGTTCCATCCCACCGGCATCTACGGCGCCGGTTGCCTGATCACGGAAGGCGTGCGCGGCGAAGGCGGGTACCTGACCAATTCCAAGGGCGAGCGCTTCATGGAGCGCTACGCGCCCAACGCCAAGGACCTGGCCTCGCGCGACGTGGTCAGCCGCTCGATGACGATCGAGATCCGCGAGGGCAGGGGCGTGGGAGCCCAGTCGGACCACATCCACCTGCATCTCGAGCACCTCGGCGGCGACGTGATCAACGAGCGCCTGCCCGGCATCGCCGAAACCGCGAAGATCTTCGCCGGCGTCGACGTGGCGCGCGAGCCGATCCCGGTCCTGCCGACCGTGCACTACAACATGGGCGGCATCCCGACCAACTACTGGGGCGAGGTGGTGCGCAAGGTCGGCAACGACCCCGACGCCGTCGTACCCGGCCTGTTCGCGATCGGCGAGTCGGCCTGCGTGTCGGTCCATGGCGCCAATCGCCTCGGCTCGAATTCCCTGCTCGACCTGGTCGTGTTCGGGCGCGCGGCCGCGATCCGCGCCGGCGAGTTGATCAAGCCGGGCGGCAACCACAAGCCCCTGCCGGCCTCGGCCACCGATGCCGCGCTGGCCAACTTCGATCGCCTGCGCCACGCCCAGGGCGGCACCGCGACCGCGGACCTGCGCCTGCAGATGCAGCGGGTGATGCAGAAGGACGCGGCCGTGTTCCGCACCGGCGAGTCGCTCAAGCAGGGCTGCGCCGCGATCAGCGCCACCTTCGAGTCATTCGCCGACGTCAAGGTGAGCGATCGTTCGCTGGTCTGGAATTCCGACCTGGTCGAGACCCTGGAACTGCAGAACCTGCTCGGCCAGGCCGTGGTGACGATGCACTCGGCCGAGAACCGCAAGGAGTCGCGCGGCGCGCATGCGCGCGAGGACTACCAGGAACGCGACGACGTCAACTGGCACAAGCACACGCTGGTGTCGCTCGATGGCAAGGGCGGGGTCGGCTTCGACTACCGGCCGGTGCACATGAACACGCTGTCCAAGGACGTGGAGCCGGTCCCGCCCAAGGCGCGGACCTATTGATGGC
>JAGOEZ010000158.1 GCA_017997455.1 Lysobacterales bacterium
AGCACGCCGGGCCAGCCCGGACCCAGCACCACGGTCATGCTGCCGGCCGGCGCCGGCACCGCCTCGAGGTTCACCAGCGCCTGGCGCACGGCTTCGCGCGCGAAGTCGCGCGCGTCGTCGCCGGCCAGCAGGCGGTCGTAACCATAGCGTCCGCCGCCGCCGGCGCTGCCCTGCTCGCGGCGGCCGCCGGCTTCGGCAATGACCTGGACATTGAGCCGCACCAGCGGCCGCACGTCGCCGGCCAGCACGCCATCGCTGGCCGCGACCAGTACCGTGTCGAGCGTGGCGGCGATGCTGACCATGACCTGCTTCACGCGCGGGTCGAGCGACCGCGCGTACGCATCGAGCTCGCGCAGGATCGCGACCTTGCGCTCGGCGGGGATCGAGTCGATCGGGTCCTGCGGCGCGTACAGCGGGCGCGGCGCGCGCCCGACCAGGGCCTGCGCGCCGACCGTGGCGCCGCTGCGCGCGATCGCGCGCGCGGCGCCGGAGGCCTCGACCAGCTGCGGCAGCGCGATCTCGTCGGAATAGGCGAAGCCGGACTTCTCGCCGCTGATCGCGCGCACGCCGACACCCTGCTCGATCGAGTGCGTCCCGTCCTTGACGATGCCGTCCTCGAGCGACCAGGCCTCGTAGCGCGAATGCTGGAAGTAGAGGTCGGCGCGATCGATGCCGCGGCCCATCAGGCGCGCGAAGACGCGCTCGAGGTCGCCGGTGCCGATGGCGACCGGGGCGAGCAGGCGGGCGGTGGCGAGGCTCAGGGCCTGGGTCATGGCATTCCGGGTTCGGGAGCGGGCGCGACGGACGGCGTGCCCGGGATCTGGCGGCGACCGGCGTCGAAAGCAAGCGCGCCGGGGCGCGTAGTGTAGCGCGACCGGCCGCGCCGGCCCCTCAGCCCTTGGGCTCGGGCCCGGCGGGAATACGCGCCAACTGCTCGATGTCGGGCTTCTCCCAGCTGCCCGTCACCTTGTAGCGCGCCGCGCCCATGCGATCGATCGGATTGCTCAGCACGCCCTGCGCGACCAGCCCGGCGGCCACCCCGACCGGCCCGGCGGCCAACGCGCCGACCACGGGCAGGACCCCGCCCAGGCGCGGCTTCACCAGCAGTTCCTGGTCGTAATCGCGATCCGCCAGCCCGGTGCGGCCGCTGACCACGATGTCGGCGGAAGGACCGCGCATCAGCAGGTCGGTGGTGTAGGCGCTGCCGCCCCGCAACTGGAACTGGCCTTCGATCGCATCGAAGCTCAGCCCGCTCTGGAACAGGTCGCTGAAGTCCAGGCTCAGGCGCCGCGGCACCTCGCTCAGGTTCAGCAGGCCGAACAGGCGGCCGGCGCCGGGATCGACCTGGACGATGCGGCCGCGCCCGACCTTGAGCTCGAGCGTGCCCTGCATGCGCGCCAGGCTGAACTGCGACGGCGTCCCGGCCCAGCGGCCCTGCACCCGCGCGAAGGTCTGCCCGCCCTCGACCAGGCCGACGTACCCCAGCGTGTCGAGCATGCGGCCTAGGCTCTCGGCGGTGAAGGTGACGTCCATGGTGGTGTGCTGCACGCCCGCCGCGACGACCCAGTCGCCGCGCCCGCGCAGCTCGAGGTTGGGCGAGTTGGCCTCGATCCGCTCGAGGTGCATGCCGGCGCCCTGCGGATAGGTCTCGATCCGGATCTCGCCGAGTTCGGCCTCGCCCAGGCGCGCGTCGCGGGCCCAGAAGTGGATCGGCGGCAGCGCGGCCGGATCGACCGCGGTCGGCGGCGCGTCGGAGGTGGACTCGGGCAGGTACAGGCGCTCGAACTGCGCGGTCACGCCGTGGCGCGCACCCGGCGGCATCTCGATCCGGCCCACCGCGGCGGTGCCGTCGAGGGTCAGCTCCGTGCCCTGCGCATCGCTGCGCCCGGCGACCCGCATCGCGCCGAAGCGCCGCGACCACGCCACCAGGTCGCCGATCTCGAGGTCGATCTCGGTCGAGCCGGCGGCCGCCACGCCGGCCCCGCCCAGGGCCAACCATGCCTCCAGGTCCAGCGTCGGGATATCGCCGCGCACGACGAAGCCCGAGTCCGGCAGCGCCGGGACCGCGTCGCGGCCGAAGCCCAGTGCGGCCGCCAGGGTCGCGTCCGGGCCTTCGAGGCGCGCGTTCGCGCCCACCACCGCGCCATAGCGCAATTCCAGGTTTCCGCCGCGCGCCGGCACGTCGACCGCGACCTGCAAGGCGCGCGCCTCCGCCGCCTCCTTGCGCAGCGGCGCCGGCAGGAGCACCGCCATCCCGCGCAGGTCCGAAGCCAGGCGCAGGCGCGAACGCGCACCGTCGGCCTTGGGCACGCTCAGGCCGGCGTCCCAATGCGCCTTGCCGGGCAGCAGCGGCACCAGCAGCGCCAGCTCCGGGAATCCATGCAGCACCGTCGCTGCGGGCAGTTCGCCGCGCAGGCTGGCCTCGAGCGCATGCGCCGGATCGACCACGAACTCGCCGCTGGCGATCGCGAAGCTGGCCGGATCGCGCTCGAGGATCACCGCGAGGTCGTCGGCCACGAAGCCCTTGTTGCTGAAGCGCACCCGGCCCTGGGCGCGGTCCAGCGCGAGGTTCCAGGTGCTGCTGCTGAGGTCGGCATCGACGAGGTCGGCGACCCCGTCGAGTCGGGCCTCGCCGCTGCCTTCGCCCAGCGGCAGGTCGAGCTCGAAGCCGAGGGTCGCGCTGCCGCCGATGCCCAGGCCGACAAGGTAGGCGCCGGCGGTGTCGCGGATCGGGCTCTCGCGCAGGAAGCGCAGCAACTCGGGGCCCGTGCCTGCGCCCTCGACCGCGAGTTCGAGCGCCGGCATGCCGAAATGCGCGATGGTCGCCAGCGCACTCGTCGCCGCCAGCCCCAGCACCTGCCCGTCCTCGGCGCGCACCTGCATGCCGTCGCCGATGAAATCGGCGCGCACGTGGCCGATGCGCGCGGCCGGCCAGCGCGGGTGGTAGTCGAGATCGACATCGCTGAAGTCGGCCCCGGCCTCGAAGCGCCCCTGCGCCTGCCGGAACGGCCAGTCGTCGAGGTCGCCGTACACGATGGCCGCGCCCGAATCCATGCGGCCGCCGAGCAGGCCGCGGTCCAGCCACTCGCGGGTCGTGACCTTCATGACGTTGATCGGCCAGAAGACCTTGGCCGCCGTGACCTGTCCAGGTCCGATCGCCACCGCGGCGTCGAGATGCGGCTTGCTGCCCGCGGGATCGAGCGTCAGCGCGACGCGCGCCCGGGCGCCGAAGCCCGTGCCGGCGAAATCGAGCCCGCTGGCCTCGATGCGCCAGCCCTCCGGCGTGCGCATCGCGCCGAGCGTGGCCTGCGCCAAGCGCGCCTCGATCGGCGCGCGGAACACATGGGGAAAGTCGAGTTGCAGCGCCTGGTCCGGATCGAGCGCCCAGACCGTGGCCGCTTCATCGGCCAGCAGCGTGCCCGACAGCGGACCGAAGCCCGGCGTCTTGCGCGCCGGCTGCAACGACAGGCCGGCGACGCGCGCGCTCAGCGACCACGCGCCGCCGGCTTCGCGCGCCGCCGTCACCCGCTCGAGCGCGCCGCGCGGGGAGGTCTCGTACAAGGGTGCGCGCATGCGCGCCGGGAGGAAATCGCCGAGCGCGAGCGGCGCCGCCCAGCGCCCGAGGTCGATGCGCGCGGCGCCAAGCGTGTACGCGCGCGCCGCCGCCGCGCCCGCGGCGACCAGCGACAGCTCGGTGGCCTGGCCGCGCGCGCCGCGCTCGGCGAGGTCCAGGCGCCAGCCCTCGTCGCCGCGCCGCCAGCCCAGCGAAAGCGCGGCACCGTCGAGGCTGGCGCGCGGTTCGATCAGGTCGCCGGTGGAGAATTCGATCGGCTCGATCCCGCGCAGCGCCAGCGCGTGCGTCGCGAGTTCGACCTGGAGCGCCGACGGCCCGCGGTCCACGTCGACCCAGGCGCGCAGGTCGATGCTGCCCGACACCGGCGCGATCCCGGCCAGCGGCCAGTTCGCGAGCCACTCCGCCGGCGCCAGCCCCTGCCCGGCCGCGTGGCAGCGGCGCAGCGCGGTGCCCTCGAGTTCGCAGGCGAAGCGCAGCGGCACGCCGCCGCTGCGCGCCCAGGCCAGTCCGCCGATGCGGCGCGCACCGCGCTCGCTGGCGTAGCGCAGGTCGAGGCGCTCGAGCGCGAGGCGCCGTCCGCTGGCTTCGTCGCGCAGGGTCACGCGCGCCTCGCGCAGGTTGAGACTGCCGAGGTCGAGCAGCGCGTCGGCGCCCGACACCGTGCCGGCCGCGCCGGCGCCCGCGCGGCCCAGGCGCGCGACCTGCAGTCCGCCATCGCTGCGCAGGACCAGGTCGAGGTCCAGCCCGAGCAGGCGGAACTCGCTGAACGACACCCCCGATTTCAGCGAGGCGTAGAAATCGATCGCGAGCTCGGCGCTGTCGATGCGGAAGGGCTGGCCGCGGCCGCCGGGCCGCTCGATCTGCACGTCGCGCAACTGGAACACCGGGCCGACCACGGTCCAGTCGCCGGTGAGCGAGCCGATCGTGACCGGCCGGCCCATGCGCGCCGAGAGGAAGTCCTGGACCTTGTGCGGATGGGCCACCACCCACGGCAGGGCCAGGCCGGCGCTGCCGACCACCAGCGCCATGCCGATGACGACCACGGCGATGGTGCCCTTGGTGAACAGGCCGATGCGGCGCCAGCGGCGCTGGCGGGGCGTGAGTGGAACGTGGGTCACGGAACGGGCGGGGACGACGCGCTCACAGCAGGACCACGTCGTACTGCTCCTGTGAATACTGCTCTTCGGCCTGGAAGCGGATGGTCTTGCCCACGAAGGCCTCGAGTTCGGCGACCGCGGCCGACTCCTCGTCCATGATCCGGCTCACCACCTTGGGCGCCGCCAGCACCAGCAGCTTGGCCGCGTCGAACTGGCGCACCGCGCGGGTGATCTCGCGGAAGATCTCGTAGCCCACGGTCTCGGCGGTCTTCTGGCTGCCGCGGCCGGCGCAGGCGCTGCAGGGCTCGCACAACTGGCGCTCGAGGCTCTCCATGGTGCGTTTGCGCGTCATTTCCACCAGTCCCAGCGGTGACATGTCGTAAACCGTGGTCTTGGCATGGTCGCGGGTCAGGGCCTTTTCCAGCGTGCGCAGGACCTGGCGCTTGTGCTCATCGTCGGTCATGTCGATGAAGTCGATGATGATGATCCCGCCGAGGTTGCGCAGGCGCAGCTGGCGCGCCGCCGCCTGCGCCGCCTCGAGGTTGGTGCGGTAGACCGTTTCCTCGAGGTTGCGCGTGCCGAGGAAGCCGCCGGTGTTGACGTCGATGGTGGTCATCGCCTCGGTCTGGTCGATGATCAGGTGGCCGCCGGACTTGAGCGGCACGTCCTTCTTCAGCGCGCGCTGGATCTCGTCCTCGACCCCGTAGAGGTCGAAGATCGGCCGCTCGCCCGGATAGTGCTCGATGCGGTCGGCCAGTTCGGGCACGAACTGGCGCGCGAAGGCCAGCGTGCGGTCGTAGGTCTCGCGCGAGTCGATGCGCACCTTCTCGACGTCGGTGCGCATGAGGTCGCGCACCGCGCGCAGCGGCAGCGAGAGGTCCTCGTAGATGCGCTCGCCGACGCGCGAACCGGCGATCCCGGCCTGCACGGATTCCCACAGCTTGTTGAGGTAGGCGACGTCGTCGCCCAGCGACTCGGCGCTCTGGCCTTCCGCGTTGGTGCGCAGGATGTAGCCGTTGGGCCGCGCCGGGTCCTGCAGCGCGGTGACCACGTCCTTGAGGCGCTGGCGCTCGGCCTCGTCCTCGATCCGGGTCGAGACGCCCAGCACGCGGCTGCCCGGCAGCAGGACCAGGTGGCGCGACGGCACCGACAGGTGCGTGGTCAGGCGCGCGCCCTTGGTGCCGATCGGGTCCTTGACGACCTGGACGACGATTTCCTGGCCATCGCGCACCAGTTCGCCGATCGCCGGCGTGCTGCCATTGCCGCCGTTGCCGTTCTCGCCGCCCTCGGCCTCGGCGCTGGGCGTCTTGACGATGTCGGAGGCGTGCAGGAAGGCGGCGCGGTCGAGCCCGATCTCGACGAAAGCGGCCTGCATGCCCGGCATCACCCGCGACACGCGGCCCTTGTAGATGTTGCCGAAGTAGCCGCGGCGCGAGGCGCGCTCGATGTGCACCTCCTGCAGCATGCCGTTCTCGATCTTGGCCACGCGGGTCTCGCGCGGCGTCACGTTGATGAGGATTTCTTCGGACACGGGGATCGGCCTGGGAGGCGGTATGGCCACAGCTTATCGCCGGAGGCCGCGGCAGGGGCGAAATCGCGCC
>JAGOEZ010000159.1:0-3151 GCA_017997455.1 Lysobacterales bacterium
TCCTCGTAGTACCACTCCTCGCGCTCGCCGCTGGCGAGCTCGTGGAGCTTCACGCGCAGGCCGGGGCACAGCACCGCCTTGGCCCGCAGCACGTGCCTGAGCCGTGGCAGGGAGATCTTCGGCGAATCGAAGTACTTCGGCTCGGGCCAGAAGCGCACCGTGGTGCCGGTCTGCTTCTTCGGCACCGCCCCGACCACCGACAGCGCGCTGGTGCGGTCGCCGTGGGCGAATTCCATGCGGTGCACCTGGCCGTCACGGCGCACGCTCACCTCGAGCCGGGAGGACAGCGCATTGACGACCGAAACGCCCACGCCATGCAGGCCGCCGGAAAACTGGTAGTTCTTGTTGGAGAACTTGCCGCCTGCGTGCAGGCGCGTGAGGATCAACTCGACGCCGGGGATCCCTTCCTCGGGATGGATGTCCACCGGCATGCCGCGGCCGTCGTCGCCGACCTCGACCGAGCCGTCCTCGTGCAGGGTCACCTCGACCGTCTTCGCATGCCCGGCCAGGGCCTCGTCGACCGAGTTGTCGACCACCTCCTGCACCAGGTGGTTGGGCCGGGTGGTGTCGGTGTACATGCCGGGCCGGCGCTTGACCGGTTCCAGGCCCGAGAGGACTTCGATGTCGGCGGCGTTGTAGCGGGTGGTCATCGCGGGGGACGTGGGCGGCTCAGCGACGCAGCATCGCCCGACTTCCCGGGCCGATCAAGGCTTGACGGGCGCCTCGATCCCGTCCCGGGACGGGGCGGAAAGCGCCGTCATCCGCTAGAATCCGCACTTCGCGGCTTCCCCGGGGCTCCCGCCCATGACACCCCTGATTTTCGTCACCGGCGGCGTGGTTTCCTCGCTGGGCAAGGGCATTGCGTCCGCGTCCTTGGGCGCCATCCTCGAAGCGCGTGGCCTGCGGGTGACGCTGCTCAAGCTCGACCCCTACATCAACGTCGACCCGGGCACCATGAGCCCGTACCAGCATGGCGAGGTCTACGTCCTCGACGATGGTTCCGAGACCGACCTCGACCTCGGCCACTACGAGCGCTTCGTCCGCACCCGGCTGACGGCGCGCAACGCCGTCACCACCGGCAAGATCTACGAGAGCGTGATCCGCAAGGAGCGCCGCGGCGACTACCTCGGCGCCACCGTGCAGGTGATCCCGCACATCACCGACGAGATCAAGGCCCGCATCGACGAGGCCACCGCCGGCTACGACGTCGGCCTGGTCGAGATCGGCGGCACCGTGGGCGACATCGAATCGCAGCCCTTCCTCGAGGCGATCCGCCAGATGCGGATCGAGCGCGGCACCGAACAGACCCTGTTCATGCACCTCACGCTGGTCCCGTACATCAAGGCCGCCGGCGAGATCAAGACCAAGCCGACCCAGCATTCGGTCAAGGAACTGCGCTCGATCGGCATCCAGCCCGACGTGCTGCTGTGCCGCTCCGAGCAGCCGCTGCCGGACTCCGAGCGGCGCAAGATCGCCTTGTTCACCAGCGTGCCGGAAAAGGCCGTGATCTCGGCGGTCGACCTCGAGACGATTTACGGCATCCCGCTGTGGCTGCACCAGCAGGGCCTGGACGAGATCGTGGTCTCGAAGCTGGGCCTCAAGGCGCAACCGGCCGACCTGTCCGAGTGGGAGCGCACGGTCCAGGCCGTGGAGCACCCGCGCGGCGAGGTCACCATCGCCATCGCCGGCAAGTACGTCGAGCACAAGGACGCCTACAAGTCGCTGGGCGAGGCCTTGCGCCACGGCGGGTTGCGCCAGGGCACCCGGGTCGAGCTGCGCTGGCTCGAGGCCGAGGACATCGAGACCCAGGGCACGCGGCTGCTCGAGGGAGTGGACGCCATCCTGGTGCCCGGCGGCTTCGGCCGGCGCGGCTTCGAGGGCAAGGTCGTGACCGCGAAATACGCGCGCGAGAATCGCATCCCGTACTTCGGCATCTGCTACGGCCTGCATGCCGCGGTGGTGGACTTCGCGCGCAATGTCGCCGGCCTTGCCGGCGCCAACAGCACCGAGAACGACAAGCAGACCCCGCATCCGGTGATCGCGCTGATCACCGAGTGGCGCACCGCCGCGGGCGAGGTCGAGAAGCGCGACGAGGCTTCGGACAAGGGCGGCACCATGCGCCTGGGCGCGCAGGAGTGCCGCCTCAAGGCCGGCACCCTGGCGCGCGAGATGTACGGCAAGGACGTGGTCAGCGAGCGCCACCGGCACCGTTACGAGTTCAACAACCTGTACCGGCAGCGCCTCGAGGACCACGGCCTGGTGATCTCCGGCAAGTCGATGGACGACCTGCTGGTCGAGATGATCGAGCTGCGCGACCATCCGTGGTTCGTGGCCTGCCAGGCCCATCCCGAATTCAACTCGACCCCGCGCGACGGGCACCCCCTGTTCATCGGCTTCGTGCGCGCGGCCCGCGCCTACCACGCCAAGCGCATGGGGCTGCAGGAAGCAGCGGCGTGAAACCGCCAGAAACGAGCGCACCCGAAGTCGCCGTGCGACCCGCCACTCCGCGGCGTCATTCCCTTTGCAGTACGACCCGCCACTCCGCGGCGCCGTTCCCGCGTATGCGGGAATCCATGTTGCCGTTTGAAAATGGATTCCCGCTTGCGCGGGAATGACGTCTTGAAGGAATCAGATCGATGAAGCTTTGCGGTTTCGAAGTTGGCCTCGACCAGCCCTTTTTCCTGATCGCCGGCCCCTGCGTGGTCGAATCCGAGCAGTTGCAGCTCGACGTCGCCGGCCGGCTCAAGGAAATCACGGGGCGGCTGGGCATCCCCTTCATCTTCAAGTCCAGCTTCGACAAGGCCAATCGCTCCTCGTCGAAGAGCTTCCGCGGCCCGGGCATGGCGGAGGGGCTGCGCGTGCTGTCCGAGGTCAAGCGCCAGCTCGGCGTGCCGGTGCTCACCGACGTGCACGAGTACACGCCGATGGACGAGGTCGCCAGCGTGGTCGACGTGCTGCAGACCCCCGCGTTCCTGTGCCGCCAGACCGACTTCATCCAGAACGTCGCCCGCACCATGAAGCCGGTCAACATCAAGAAGGGCCAGTTCCTCTCGCCCTGGGACATGAAGAACGTCATCGACAAGGCGCGCGAGGTCGGCAACCCGCAGGTGATGGCCTGCGAGCGCGGCGCCAGCTTCGGCTACAACAACCT
>JAGOEZ010000159.1:3251-4460 GCA_017997455.1 Lysobacterales bacterium
CTGCGCGACGGCGACAAGACGCGCTACCTGGGCAAGGGCGTGCGCAAGGCGGTGGGACACGTCAATGGCCCGATCGCGGAGGCGCTGCGCGGCGCCGATGCGCGGGACCAGCGCGCCCTCGATGCGAAGCTGGTGGCGCTCGACGGCACCCCGAACAAGGGGCGCCTCGGCGCCAATGCGCTGCTCGGCGTGTCGCTGGCCAACGCGCATGCGGTCGCGGCGGCCGATGGGCTGCCGCTGTGGCGCCATCTCGCCGGCGCGCGCGAGGCGCTGCTGCCGGTGCCGATGATGAACATCATCAACGGCGGCGCGCACGCCGACAACAACGTCGACCTGCAGGAATTCATGGTCCTGCCGGTGGGCGCGCCCAGCTTCGCCGAGGCGCTGCGCTGCGGCGCCGAGATCTTCCATGCGCTGAAAGGCGTGCTCAAGGGCCGCGGGCTGGCCACCGCGGTCGGCGACGAGGGCGGCTTCGCGCCGGACCTGAAGTCCAACGAGGAAGCGATCGAGACCATCCTCGAGGCCACCACCCGCGCCGGCTACCGTCCCGGCGAGGACGTGTGGCTGGGGCTGGATTGCGCCGCCTCGGAATTCCACAAGGACGGCAAGTACCACCTGACCGGCGAGGGCAAGAAGCTGGCGCCCGAGCAGTTCGCCGATTTCCTCGCCGACTGGTGCGCGAAGTTCCCGATCCTCACCATCGAGGACGGCATGGCCGAGGACGACTGGGGCGGCTGGAAGGCGCTGACGCGCAAGCTCGCGGATCGCGTGCAGCTGGTGGGCGACGACCTCTTCGTGACCAATCCCGCGATCTTCCAGCAGGGCATCGACCAGGGCGTGGCCAACGCGATCCTGGTCAAGGTCAACCAGATCGGCACCCTGAGCGAGACCCTGGACGCGATCGCGATGGCGGCGAAGCATGGCTACGCCGCGGTGATCTCGCATCGCTCCGGCGAAACCGAGGACACCACCATCGCCGACCTCGCGGTCGCCACCACCGCGACCCAGATCAAGACCGGCTCGCTGTGCCGCAGCGACCGCGTGGCCAAGTACAACCAGCTGCTGCGGATCGAGGAGGCGCTGGGCGCCACGGCGCGCTATGCCGGGCGCCAGGCCTTCCCGAACCTGCCGGGCTTCGCGCGCTGACCGGGGCGCCGGCGGAATCGCGGTGTCCACCAGCGCTCGCACCACCATCCGCTGGATCGTGCT
>JAGOEZ010000159.1:4560-6263 GCA_017997455.1 Lysobacterales bacterium
GGGCGCCACGGCGCGCTATGCCGGGCGCCAGGCCTTCCCGAACCTGCCGGGCTTCGCGCGCTGACCGGGGCGCCGGCGGAATCGCGGTGTCCACCAGCGCTCGCACCACCATCCGCTGGATCGTGCTGGGCCTGCTGGTCCTGATCGTGGCCTTGCAGCTCACGCTGTGGACGGGGCCCGGCGGCATGCCGGACGCATGGCGATTGCGCGAGCGGGTCGTGGACCAGGCGGAAGAGAACCGCCAGCTCCAGCGTCGCAACCAGGATCTCGGCGCCGACGTGCAGGACCTCAAGGAAGGCCGCGAGGCGGTCGAGGAACGCGCGCGCGCCGAACTGGGCATGGTCAAGCCGGGCGAGGTCTTCTACCAGGTGGTGGAGCCCGGCCCCGGCGCCGCGCCGACCGCGGCGAAGGCGCCGGCGCCCGACGCGGATCCGCAAGCGCCCTGAGGGCGTACTCCCGAGTGTTGTCGCGCGCCGCGGCCTGCGTATAGGGTGGGACCGGGCGCGCAGCCGCGCCCGTTCCCCGTGACAATGCCGCTCGCGCATCCACCCCAGAGGCAGGCACAGCCCCCATGTATTGGTGCGTCATTCCCGCAGCGGGCACCGGTCGCCGTGCCGGTGGCGAGCGGCCCAAGCAGTACCAGGACCTCGCGGGTCGGCCCATGCTGTCGTGGACGCTGGAGGCCCTGGCGTCGCACCCGGCGGTGGCCGGCCTGATGGTGGCGTTGGCGCCCGGTGATCCCTGGTGGCCCGGCCTGCTCGAATGCCTCGGCAAGCCGGTGCGCACCACGAGCGGCGGCGCCGAGCGCGCGCAGTCGGTCCTCAATGGCTTGCGCGCATTGCCCGCCAGCGTCGGATCCCGTGATTGGGTGCTGGTGCACGATGCCGCGCGGCCCTGCCTGCGACCCGATGACCTCAGCCGCCTGGTCGAACTCGGCACCCGCCATCCGGTCGGCGCCTTGCTGGCGCAGCCGATGAGCGACACGGTCAAGCGCGCGGATGGACTGGGCCAGTCCGAAGCCACGGTCGCGCGCGGGAACCTGTGGAGAGCGCAGACACCGCAGTTGTTTCGCCGCGGAGAACTGATCGAGGCGCTGGACGCCATGCTTTCCATCGGTTCCCTGCCCACGGATGAAGCGAATGCACTTGAAGTCGTGGGGAAAAATCCTTTGTTGGTAGAGGGTTCTGCCGATAATCTCAAAGTTACCTCAGCTATAGACCGGATCCTGGCTGCGGCGATACTCGAATCACGCAAGCAATCGGTTTCCTGATCGTTCTCCCGGCAATCCCGTGAATAGAGAGCAGGTTCTGCCCGCATGAGCATCCGCATCGGCCACGGCTACGACGTCCACGCCTTCGGTCCCGGCGACCATGTCACCCTGGGCGGGCAGCGCGTGCCGCACGAGCGCGGCCTCGTGGCCCATTCCGACGGTGACGTGCTGATCCATGCGCTGTGCGACGCGATCCTGGGCGCGCTGGCGCTGGGCGACATCGGACGCCACTTTCCCCCGGGAGACCCGCAGTGGAAGGACGCAGACAGCCGCGTGTTCCTGCGCCGGGTAGCGGCGATGGCTGGCGCGCGAGGCTGGCGCCTGGGCAACGCCGATCTCACCCTGATCGCCGAAGCGCCGAAGCTCGGGCCCCATGCGGCCGCGATCCAGGCCAACCTGGCGGCGGACCTCGGCGTCGACGCGGACCGGATCG
>JAGOEZ010000160.1 GCA_017997455.1 Lysobacterales bacterium
GTCCCGAAGTAGTTGCGGTTGCCGGCCAGCTCGGGGCTGCCGCGCTCGAAGCCGATCTCCGAGCCGTAGTACACGACCGGGATGCCGCGCGCCGTGAACAGCCAATGGTGCGCGTCGATGAAGCCGGCGTCGCTGGCGTCGAGCCGCGCCATGTCGTGGTTGTCGTAGAAGGTCATGAGCTCGTAGGGATTGCGGTACGGGCCGCCGTCGAGGAACAGCGCCGGGCCCAGCAGGGCATAGTCGCCGCCTTCACGCCCGAAGACCTGGGCGAGCTGCTGCTTGAGCGGGAAGTCGAGCACCGAGATCGAACCACCGCCGGGCTGCGTGTACGCCGCGATCTTCGCGGCGTCGTAGTCGAAGACCTCGCCGAACATGAAGTAGCCGGGGTGTTTTTCGCGGATGCGCGCGGTGAATCGATCCCAGAACTCGCCCGGCATCAGGCTCACGGTGTCGATGCGGAACGCGTCCGCGCCCTGCCCGATCCATTGCAGGTAGGCGCCGATCAGGTAATCCATCACCTCGGGCGAGTCCTCGCGCAGGTCCGACAGTTGCGCGAGGTCGCTCTTGCGGTTGTAGAAACGATGCAGCGGGTTGTAGCCCGGATCGAGCTGGTCGGGCGGCAGGTTCTGCTGGTCGGCGACCAGCTCGCCGTCGGCATCGAAGATCTGGCCGTACTGCGGCTGCGCCACCGGCATGGTGAAGGCCGGCGAGCCGTGGTTGGCGACGATGTCGAGCACGACCTTGACGTCCTTGGCGTGCAGCGCGGCGGTGAAGCCGGCGAAATCCAGCCCCGCACTGGGCAGGTGCTCGTCGAGCCGGTAGAAGTTCACGCCCCAGTAACCGTGGTAGCCGGTCTTGCCCTGGTCGGTCCACATGCTGCCCCACGTGGCTGGCGTGCCGCCGGTGAAGGCCTGGTCGGGATTGTCGATGATCGGCGTGATCCACACCGCGCCAAAGCCCATGTCCTTGATGTAGTCGAGGTGGTCGACGATGCCCTTGAAGTCGCCGCCGAGGTAGCCGATGTTGTCGCTGCGCCCGTCCGGCCCCGCGATCGGGATGTCGAAACTGGGATGCGCCCCGCCCTGCGCGCGCTGGTCGTTGGACTCGTCGCCGTTGACGAAGCGGTCGGTGACGACGAAGTACACGGCCTCGGCCGCGAAGGGTTCGGTGGTGCCGTAGTACGCCGGCGCGGCCACCGCGGCGGGGCGCGCGGTCGGCGCCCCGGTCTGCGCGCAGCCGGCGAGCAGCGCCGTCGCCAGCGCCAGCGTCGCGCCATTGCCGGCCCTCATGGCGCCACCGCCGCGCCGCGCGGCGCCTCGGACTCGACCCGCACCCGCAGCACGCACAGGCCTGCCAGCGCCAGGCTCAGTCCGCCCAGGGTCAGGGCGTGGATCGGCGCCCCGCCGAAGAAGGTCTTGAGCAGGAAACCCAGCACGGTGGCTGCGACCAGCTGCGGGATGACGATGAAGAAATTGAAGATGCCCATGTAGATGCCCATCTTGTCCGCCGGCAGGCTGTCGGCCAGCAGCGCATAGGGCAGCGAAAGGATCGAGGCCCAGGCGAATCCGACCCCGACCATCGACAGCAGCAGCCATTGCGGGTCGCGGACGACGAAGAACGAGAGCAGGGCCGCACCGCCGATGAACAGGTTCACCAGGTGCGCCAGCCGCAGGCCCAGGCGCCGCACCATCCACGGGATCACCACGGCCGCGAGCGCGGCGAAGCCGTTGTAGGCCGCGAACAGCACGCCGACCCAGTTGGCGCCTTCGTTGTACGCCGCCGACTGCGGGTCGCTGGAGCCATAGTGCACCTGGGCCACGGCCGAGGTGGTGTAGATCCACATCGCGAACAGCGCAAACCACGAGAAGAACTGCACCACCGCCAGTTGCCGCATCGCCTCGGGCATGGTGTAGAGGTCGCGCATGATCGTGCCGAACATGCCGCGGTCGGCGGCGTTTCCGCGCGCCAGCGCGAGCAGCGCCGCGCCGTACAGGGCGAGGCCGCCGGCCAGCAGGTACAACTCGCGATCCAGCGCGTAGCGATGGACGCCCAGTCCCACCAGGGCGCCGGCCGCGAGCCAGACCAGGCCGGTCCGGCGGGCCTGGCCTGCATCGACGGCACGCGCCGGCGCGTGGCGCGCGCTATCGGTGGCGCGCAGTTCCTCGGGCGGCATCTCGCGCGTGCGCAGCACGGTCCAGCCGACCGCGCCCAGCAGGACCACGCCGCCGAACCAGAACGCGTAGCGGACCGAATCCGGCACGATCCCGGCCGGCGCCGTGTTCGATACCCCGGCCGCGGTCAGCATCCAGGGCAAGGCGCTGGCGACCACCGCGCCGACGCCGATGAAGAAGCTCTGCATGGCGAAGCCGCTGGTGCGCTGGCGCGGGGGCAGCTGGTCGCCGACGAAGGCGCGGAAGGGCTCCATCGAGACGTTGATCGAGGCGTCGAGCACCCACAGGAGCCCCGCCGCCATCCACAGCACCGGCGATGCCGGCATCGCGAACAGCGCGGCCGAAGCCAGCAGTGCCCCGACCAGGAAGTACGGCCGGCGCCGGCCCAGGCGGGTCCAGGTGCGGTCCGAGAGGTATCCCACCACCGGCTGCACCAGCAGCCCGGTCAATGGAGCCGCGATCCAGAGCATCGGGATGGCGTCGATCGACGCGCCCAGGGTCTGGAAGATGCGGCTGACATTGGCGTTCTGCAGCGCGAAGCCGAACTGGATGCCGAGGAAGCCGAAGCACATGTTCCAGATCTGCCAGAACGACAGCTCCGGGCGGAGACGGGGGCGCTGGAGGGGATCGGACATGCATTGCTCCACTGGGGACCGGCGTGGCACTGCGCGGGCATGGACAGCGTGCCATGTCGCGGGGCATCGCGCGCGGCCCGGTCGAAGCTAAACGGCCGCGACCCCGGCATCGCAATGAATACGATTGCAGGCCCGCAGACGCCGCGCGGGCGACGGTAAGCTGCCCGCCGGTGCCCCTGGATGGGCAATCGCGGATCTAGCGATGGGCGGCAAGCCAAATCCCTGGTGGCGCGGAGCCGTCATCTACCAGATCTATCCGCGCAGCTTCCAGGACACCGACGCCAACGGCGTGGGCGACCTGCCGGGCATCATCGAGCGCCTCGACTACGTCGCGGGCCTGGGCGTCGACGCGATCTGGGTCTCGCCCTTCTTCAAGTCGCCGATGGCCGACTTCGGCTACGACATCGCCGACTACCGCGATGTCGATCCGCTGTTCGGCACGTTGGCCGATTTCGACCGCCTGGTCGCCAAGGCGCATTCGCTCGGTCTCAAGGTCGTGATCGACCAGGTCCTGAGCCACACCTCGATCGAGCATGCCTGGTTCAAGGAAAGCCGCGAGAGCCGCGACAACCCCAGGGCCGACTGGTACGTGTGGGCCGACGCGCGCGACGACGGCACCCCGCCCAACAATTGGCTCTCGATCTTCGGCGGCGTGGCCTGGCAGTGGGAACCGCGGCGGCGCCAGTACTTCCTCCACAATTTCCTCGCCTCGCAGCCCGACCTCAATTTCCACAACCCCGAGGTGCGGCGCGCGGCGCTCGACAACGTGAAGTTCTGGCTCGACCGCGGCGTCGACGGCCTGCGCCTGGACGCGATCAACTTCTGCTTCCACGACCGCCAGCTGCGCGACAACCCGCCCAAGCCGCTGGGCGAGCGGGTGGGCCGCGGCTTTTCCCCCGACAATCCCTACGCCTTCCAGTATCACTATTACAACAACACCCAGCCCGAGAACCTCGATTTCCTGCGCGAGCTGCGCGCCCTGCTCGACCGCTACCCCGACGTCGCGGCGCTGGGCGAGATCTCGTCCGAGGATTCGCTCGCGACCATGGCCGAGTACACCGGACCCGAGCGCCTGCACATGGGCTACAGCTTCGAACTGCTGACCGACGACTTCTCCGCCGGGCACGTGCGCAGCACGGTCGAGGCGCTGGAAGCGAAGATGACCCGCGGCTGGCCCTGCTGGGCGATCTCCAACCACGACGTGCAGCGCGTCGCGACCCGCTGGGGCGGCGGCGAGGCGCCCGAACACATTGCCAGCACCCTGACCGCGCTGGCCTGCTCGCTGCGCGGCTCGATCTGCGTGTTCCAGGGCGAGGAACTGGGCCTGACCGAAGTCGATCTGCCGTTCGAATTGCTGCAGGATCCCTACGGCATCGCCTTCTGGCCCACCTTCAAGGGCCGCGATGGCTGCCGCACGCCGATGCCCTGGACGACGGGCCGCAACGGCGGCTTCAGCACCGCCAAGCCCTGGCTGCCGGTGCCCGACGTGCACCTGGAACGCAGCGTGGCGCGCCAGGAATCCGAACCCGATTCGCCGCTGCAGCGCTTCCGCGCCTTCATGCGCTGGCGCAAGCAGCAGCCCGCACTGATGTGGGGCAGCGTGCGCATGCTGCCCACGCCCGAACCGGTGCTGGCCTTCGAGCGCACGCTCGATGGCAAGACCGTGCGCGCGGTCTTCAACACCTCGGATCAAGCCTGCGAAGTGGAACTGCCCGACGCCAGGCCCCTGCGCGCGATCAACGGCCACGGCCTCGTTGCCGGCGAACAATCCGGCAACCGCGTGCGCCTGCCCGCCTACGGCGTGCTCTTCGCCAGCGACGCCTGAGCGCGGGGTTCGCTCAGTCGAGGACTTCCTCGATCGCCACGACCCGGCCACCGTGGATCCACAGGGTCACGGTCTTGCCGCGCAGGTAGTACTCGAAGCGCTCGCCCGCGGCACCGCCCTGCGAGTTCTCCAGCCGCACCGTGCGGTCGGGCTGGCCCGCGACCTCGATCACCTTGCCGACCGAATCGCCGGTCGAGACCAGGCGCTGGCCGAACGCGACGCTGTTCTGGGTCGCGAAGGCGGTGCCGGCAAGCAGGACCAGCAGCAAGGCGAGGTGGCGCATCGGCGTCTCCGAGTTCAAGCGGCATGTTCGCGCAGTTGACCAAACGGGCAAATACGCTTCTAACCGCCACACATGCACAGCCAGGACGATAGCCCGCTTTTTCAGGAGCGGTATCAGATGCGACGTTCGGGGTGGATTCGTGGCGATCTTGGGGGTCCGTGCCGACCGGTATCAGGGGGCCGGCTCAGACAAGAAGCAAACTCGCCGGCCCCCTGATCCCGGCCGACCCGGACGCGCTCCGAACGAGCGTGGGCCCGACCCGCTCCATGGTCCGATGGGAGCGGCTTCAGCCGCGACCCGACGCACTTCGGGTCGCGGCTGAAGCCGCTCCTACAGGGGCGCGTCCGCAGCAGCGACATGGCGACGAGTTGGAGGCTTGGGCGGAGCGCGTCCGCGAATGCCGGGATCAGGGTGCCGGCGAGTTTGCTTCTTGTCTGAGCCGGCATCCTGATCCCGGCAGTTGCGGACCCCCACGCCCGCGATTGAAGTCGTTCGGGACGACCCGACTGCCAAGCGTTTGTCGGAGCGTGGTCCGTGGCGGCGAATTGGCGACGAGTTGGAGGCTTGGGCGGAGCGCGTCCGCGAATGTCGGGATCAGGGTGCCGGCGAGTTTGCTTCTTGTCTGAGCCGGCATCCTGATCCCGGCAGTTGCGGACCCCCATGACTGGCGGCGCGGCGGTTTCTGCGCGTCCTGCGCTGCAGGTGAGTACCCGTTGTGCCGCGAGGCCTCGGTCGCGCATGAGATGCGCTCCTACATGGGCGCCAGCGCTGACCGGCTGTGGTTACCAGTCGGTGCGGCCGGGGAGGAGGTTGCGCAGTTCGGCGTCGGTGAGGTTGCGCCAGCGGCCGGGCTTGAGCAGGCCGAGGGTGATCTGGTCGATGCGCACGCGGCGCAACTGGGTGACGCGGTAGCCGAACTCGGCAGCCATCAGGCGGATCTGGCGGTTGAGGCCCTGGGTGAGCACGATGCGGAAGCCGAACTTGGCGATGCGCGCGGTGCGGCACGGCAGGGTCATCTGGTTGTGGATGCGCACGCCACGCGCCATGCCACGCAGGAACGCCTCGGTCACCGGGCGGTTGACCCCGACCAGGTATTCCTTCTCGTGGCGGTTCTCGGCGCGCAGGATCTCGTTGACGATGTCGCCGTTGCTGGTCAGCAGGATCAGCCCTTCCGAATCCTTGTCGAGGCGGCCGATCGGGAAGATGCGCTGCTCGTGGCCGATGAACTCGACGATGTTGCCCTTGACCCCGG
>JAGOEZ010000161.1 GCA_017997455.1 Lysobacterales bacterium
GGGCAATGGCGGGCCTGGTGGAGCACCCCGCGCCAGCGCGCGTTGGCGCGCGCGCGGCCGAACTCGTGCGGCGCGGCCGGCTGGCGGCCGGCCAGCACGGCGAGGGCGCGCGCGGCGATCTCGACTTCGCCCGCTTGCGGCGCGCCTGCCGCAAGCGCCGCCATGCCATTGGCCACCGCGTCCAGCGGCTCATGGTCGAGGGCGTAGAGCAGGCGCAGGAAGGCCGGCTCGACCGCGCCGGGCGCGCGTTGCTCGGTCGCCGCAAGCAGGCGCTCGGCCTCGGGTCCAGCGCCGAGCGAGACCAGTGCCTGCGCGAGCCGCACCTGCGCGTCGACATCGTCGGGCGCGCGTGCCGCGGCCACGCGGAACGCAGCCAGCGCCTCCTCATGCCGGCCCCCGCCCCACGCCGCTTGCGCGACCAGCAGGGCGGCACCGGGCAGGTCGCGCAGCGCATCCGCCGCAAGCAGGGCCTCGGCCCCGGCGTAATCGCGCGCGCGCAGCCGTTCGCGCACCTGGGCCAGCGGATCCGCGCCCGGGCGCGCGCCGGGCCCGTCACTCACGCTGCACCGCGATGGCCTCGATGCCCATCCGATTCGACCCGATTCCCGGGCGGGCCAGCCGCCGACCCGGGGGACTTTAGCGCCCAATCGGCGCCGAATTGCGCGGCCGCCGGTGCCCGCATGGCCCCCAACGGCTCGAACTTCCGTTTATCGTGGGAAGACGGCCGCATCCGGGCCGCGATCCATCGCAGCGCATATCCATCGGAGACCGACCATGAGGAAGACCTGCGCCACCCTGCTGCTCGCCCTGGGCGCCACCGCCTGCCAAGGCGCCGGCGATCCGCAACGACTCGCCAAGGCCTTGCAGGATGCACTGGCCAAGGGCGACGCAGACGCCGTGCTCGCCAGCGCCGACCTGCGCGGCGCGCCGGCGATGGCGGTGTTCATGCTCGCCGACCTGCCGAGCGATTGCGACGACGGCGCCGTCTGCACGGTCAGCGTCAAGCCACTCGACGCCGAGTGGAAGGCCGACAATGAGAAGCAGATGCTCGAGCAGGGGGCCGAGTGGGGTGTCACGCCTGAAGGCCTGATCGCCATTTCGGCCAAGGACGCGGGCGAAGGCGGCGGCTCCTCGGAGATGTCCTTGCCCTACGCCAAGGTCGACGGCCAGTACCGCATCGTGATCGGTCGCTATACGGCGGCCAGGCTGGCCGAACTCAAGGCCACCACGCCGCAGGCCGCGGCACTGAAGACCCTCGAGGGCGGCATCTACGACAGCGCCGCGGGCGAGCGCGACACGACCTGGGCCACCACGGCCGAGGTGCTGCCGGCCGACGGCGGCGAGGCCGGCGCGGCCTTCCTGGCCAAGGTCCAGGCCATGGCCGCCGCGATCAAGGCCAAGGACCCGGACGCCGCGGCCATTGCCGGCGGCGATTGGGGCGCGGCGGTGCTGGGCGCGACCGACTACGCCGGCAAACCGGTCCCGCTCGAGGTTCGCAAGCGCAAGCTGCGCGCGCAGGGCACCCGCATGCTGGTCGACGCGCGCGTGCTGGGGGGCTGGCGCAAGGGCGCGACCGCGGTGCTGGTGATCGAGGGCACCAACGGGGTCGGCAACATCGTGCGCGGCGCCCAGTTGATGGAACTCGCCGACGGCACCTGGACCGACGCCGGCAAGGACGTGATCGAGTTCCCGCCGCCGGCCTGAACACGCTGCGGCGCAAGCGGCGGCCAGCAGCAAGGGATTGCCGCGGCCGGCGGCGATTGCGCCGCGGGTCCTGCTGCCGGACCATCACGCCGTCACACCGGGCCCCAGCCGCTTGACCGACGATCCGCGCCGAGGCGTCATCGAAGAGCCGCTGGAACTTCCCGGTGCGCTGCGTACCGCCGCGCGCTGGTGGAGCGCCGGGCGCGACGACGCGCCGCTGGTGTTGATGCTGCCGGCATTGGGCACGCCGGCCTCCGCCTACGACCGCCTGGGCGCGGCGCTGGCCCTCGCCGGCCTGCACGCCGGCGGCGTGGACCTGCGCGGGCTCGGCGCCAGCAATGTGCGCGCCGGTCGCGAGCGGGACTGGGGTTACGCGGAACTGGTGCGCGACGAACTGCCGGCGCTGCTCGCGCGCGGCCGCGCGCGCCACCCGCGTTCGCGCGTGCTCTGGCTGGGCCATTCGCTCGGTGGCCACCTGGCGCTGCTGCGCGCAGCGGCGTTTCCGACGGATGCGGTGGCCGGCATCGTGCTGGTCGCGAGCGGCACCCCGCACTGGCGTGCCTTCTCCGGCAGGGTCGCGCTGACCGCGTTCGTGCTTGGCCACCTGGTGCCGGCGCTGACCGCGATCCTCGGCTGGTATCCGGGGCGCCGGGTGGGCTTCGGCGGCAACCAGCCGCGCAGCCTGATGCGCCAATGGGCACGTTGCGCCCGTCGCGGCGTGCTCGTGCCCGGCCCGGCGCCCGCGCAATCCTTGCACGATGCGCTGCCCGCGCTGCGGCTGCCAGTGCTGCCCATCGCGATCGAGGGCGATGCCTTCGCGCCGCCGGCGGCTATCCGCGCGTTGCTGGCGGGGCTCGCGCCCGCGCCGGCGCTGCGCCCCGTGGGCGCCGGGCCCGGGGAGCAGCCGCTCGATCACTTCCGCTGGTTGCGCGCGCCCGACGGCGTCGCGCGCGAGGTCGCCGCGTTCGCGCGCGCGCTTGCGGATGGATCCACGCATGCGCGGGCATGACGCCAGGCGTCGTGCCAGGGGCGCGCGGCGCCAGTCCCGGTCTCAGGCCGAGCGCGTGAGCATCGCGCGCAGCGGGCCGCCCTCCTGCGGCGGCAGCGCCACGTTGTTGAAATAGCGGTTCGGCCAGTCGTTGGCGAACAGGAAGAGTTCGCGCGTTTCGGGCGCCAGCGTCGCCGCTTCGGGCGGGATCTGCCAGACCGCCTCGCGACCGCCGGCGAACAGGAAGCGCTCGCTGCGCCCGATCGCGCCACAGAGCCGCAGCAGGTCCACGCCGCCCACCCGGTTCCAGAGCCGGAACGGCAGCGCATACCAGCGCCGCCAGCCATCGGCGTCGCAGGGCGCGAGCATGCCGTCGCGCCAGCGACCCCTGCCGCGCACGCGGTAGCGCTCGCCGCCATCGACCTGCACGCCGGTGGCGACGTAGAACTCGCGCGGATCGACCACCACTTCGATCGACTGACCCACGGGCAGCTTGCACAAGGGCATGTCCACTCCTCGCGCCGCGCGCATCGGTCGAATCCGCGCCGGCTACCCACTACAACGGATTTCGGCGCCCATGGACGCCAACCAAGGCCCCGGACCCGGGCCCGCACGGCGCGCATGCCGGCCCCCGTTGCGGCCGCGATTCGGCGGGCGCACCATGGCGCCCATGGCCCGCGACCTGATCGTGACGGCGGTGGGGCTCGATGAGCGGACCATCGCGCACCTGCGCCTGCTGATGCGGCAAGCCGCAGCCCGGCTCGAGCGGCGCTGGCAGTGGGGCAACGAGGCCGAAGCCGACCTCGTGCTGGTCAATCCCGAATCCCTTGCGGGCCAGGTCTCGCGCACGCGCTGCGAGTCTTCCGGCGTGCGCTGCGCGCTGGTCTGCGCGCCGGGACACAACCAGGCCGGGGCCCTGGTGCTGCACGTGCCGCTGCGGCTCGACAACGTGGTCGACGTGCTGCGCCGCGCAGTCGAGCCGACTTTCCAGGCGCAACCGGTGCGCCACCAGGACGCCGACTTCTACCTCGACGGACCGCCGGGCGGTACCGCGGAGCCGGGGCCGGCGGATGCCAGGCCGCCCGCGGATGCGGGCGCCCCGGTCGCGAAGGGCCTCGAGGAGCTCATGCGCGACGACGCCGGCCTGGAGCTCCTGCCGCAACCGAAGGTCCGGGTCCTCGACGCGGCGACGCTGGGCGCCGCGTCCACGGCCAGTTCGCGCCGCGAGCAGCGCTCGAACGACGCCCCGGACGCGATCGCGCGCAGCCAGCCGCGCAGCCTGGCGTCCCCCGCGACGCCCGGCGCCGCGCGCCAGCCCGGCCTCGAGCCGCCGCCGGGACAGCCGCCCGGCACTACCCCGGGCCTGCTCGCGGCCACGGGCGTGCAACGGCTGCTCGCCTCGTACATGGGTGGCGAGTTGCTGGGCGGACCGGCCCAGATCCGGCTCGACGGCATGCCGTCGCTGACCCTCGATCCGAAGCACCGCGTATTCCATTCCGAGGCGCCGTTGTCGCACCTCGCGCGCTACTGCACCGAGAACCTGCCACGCACCGCGTGGCGGCCCGTGACCAGCGGCGAACTGGCGCAATTGCGCGTCTCGCAGCCGCCGCGGCTGTACGAATACCTGGTCTGGCTCGAGGCGCTGCTGCGCTCCAACGGACGGCTGGCGTCGAACCTCGATCCCGGCGGCAGTTACCGCCTGCGCCAGATGGTCGTGGTCGACACCCACTACCACGCGCACGGCCCGATCTCGCATGCGATGCGGACCCCGACCAAGCTCAACGAGATCGCGGCGCGCAGCGGCGCCGGCATGGAGGCGGTGTTCGACATCGTCAACGCCTATGCCGCCATCGGCTGGCTGGAGTGGTCGCCGCGCGACCGCCTGAAGAAGGCGGCAGGGTCGGACCAGCCGGCGGGCCTATGGGCGCGCCTCAAGCGTCCCTTCCAGTAGCGTCCTCGATTGCCCGAGACGCGATCGCTGCCGGGCGCGGCCCCGGCCGCGGCGCCGCTTCAGGACGCCGGGGGCTTCGCGTTGCCGCCCTTGCGGACCATGCCGTACACGAACAGGATCGCGATCGCGCCCAGCGTGGCGGCGATGAAGCCGGCGCGCTCGCCGGCTGCGTAGTAGCCCAGCGCCTGGCCGCCGTAGGTGGCCAGCAGCGAGCCGCCGATGCCGACCGCGATGGTCAGCAGGAATCCGAGCTTGTCGTCGCCGGGCTTGAGCGCGCGCGCCACCAGTCCAACCAGGAAACCGATCAGGATCGTGTAGAGCAGGCTCATCGTCAGTCCTCCAGCGCGGATGGGTCGCGCATCATCGCATGCGCCCGGCCCGGGCTCAGCGTGCGGCGCGCCGGCGCGGCTTGAGCATGGTCCCGGTGCAGCCCGGCGCGCCGCAGCGGCAGCCCCAGATCCGCCGCAACTTCGCGGTATGCGGCTCCTCGAGGATGATGCCGTAGTCGTAGGTCAGTTCCTCGCCGGCCGCGATCGCGCGCCGCGATTCGATGATCACGCGGTCCTTGCGCAGGTCGCCATGGGCGCCCTCGTGCACGAAGGCCTCGCAATTGGGATCGCAACCGTGGTTGATCCAGCGCGCGACGTTGCCGTCGACGTTGGCATCGATCACGTAGCCCTCGTTGAGCGTGAACAGGAAGGTGTGGCCGGTGCCGCTGGTGTCGGCATAGAGGCGGTCGGCCTGCGCGATGCTGCGCAGGCGGCCCTTGTATTCGATCAGCTCGACCCCGGCGGGGATGTCGCAGGCGGCGAAGACGCCGTTGCCGTGGATGGGCGAGCGGCGCAGGACGAGTCGGCGGGGCATGAACCAGGATGCGCGAGGGGACGGACTGCGCAGTTTACCCGCTCCGCCGCCACCATGGGTTGCGCGTGCGCCGCGGCGCCCGGGCGCGCTGCAAGCGACCCGCGCTCAGCGCGCGCCACCCGTCGGTCGCAGATGCTGGCGGATGTCGGCGTTGACCGCGCCGTCGTCGCACTCCTGCTTGTAGTCGGCTTCGGCCATGGCGAGATCGCCGGCGTGCGCCGGGTCGGCCGCGCGCGCCGTGGCCGCGGTCACCGCCGCCTGGCGCACCTGGCAGCGGAAGGCGAGCGAACTCGACGCGAGTTGCATGCCGCACTCCTGTTCCAGGCGGTTGCGCGCGCCGCTCAGCTCGCTGCGCTGGTCGGCGCTCAGGCGTCCGCCGGCCTCCATGGGCTGCAGGCGCCACACCGCCTGCGCCAGGTCGACGCAGCCCGGCTCGATGCTTGCAACGGCGGCATCGCTGGCCGGGTCGACGATTTCCACGGTCTCGGACTGCGCGCCCTTCGGGCACGGGCGATCGGTGAAGCTGAGCTTGCCGTCGGCATCGCGACACTTGTACACATCGGCCTGGGCCGGTGCGGCCAGCAGCGCCGCCAGGGCCAGCGCGAACCAGTAATGCATGGGGTAATCCTCGCTTTGCTGCTAGCTTGAGCGAGGCC
>JAGOEZ010000021.1:0-19883 GCA_017997455.1 Lysobacterales bacterium
GGCCCAGGCCCGCCGCCAGCACCAACGCGACCAGGTGGAACAGGCCCAGCGCGACCCCGGCGCCATGCAGCAGCGCCACGATCAGCAGCGTGCCCAGCGCCATCGGCAGCAGCACGCGGCGCGTGCGCGGCCACGAGCCCAGCGCCAGGCGCACCACGACCAGCAGCAGCAGCGCCGCAAGCGCGAGGCTGGCGAGGATGCGCTGGCGATAGCTCGCGACCAGTTCCTCCGCGGCGGCCTTGAGGTCCAGCAAGGTGACGGCGTGCCGCGGGTCCGATGCGAAGCGCGCGAGCGCCGCCGGATCGTGCACGCCACGCAGACTCACGAGGCCGGTCCAGTGGCCCTCGCGCGGCACCAGCAGGGATTCGAGCCGCGGCGCCAGTGCGGTCTGCGCCAGCATGTCCGGCGTCAGCGGGGGCAGGGCGCGCGCGGCGGCGACGTCGGCGAGGAAGGGCGCGAAGGCCGCAGCCCGGAACGGCGTGCCGGCCTGGGCTTGCGCCAGCGCGGCTTCGAGGCTTGCCGCATCGGGCAGCGCATCGCGCCGTCGCAGCTGGGTTGCGGCGCTGGGTAGGTAGCGCGCGGCGAGGTCGTAACCGTCGATCGCGCCACTCGCGACCAGCGCGTCCAGCGCCGGCTGCAGGCGCTCGCCCGCGACGAGCACGGCGTCGGCATCCGCGCCTTCGGTCACCAGCAGGTAGCGCACGTCCGGCGCGCCGAGTTCAGCGCGCAGCGCGGCGTCGCGCGCGAGCAGGTCCGGCGGCACCGGCGTGAGCGTGGCCAGGCTGTGCTCCCAGAAGGGCCCCGGCCGCAGCACCAGCACGGCGAGCGCGGCCAGCGCCAGCAGCGGCACCAGCAGGCGTGGCCGCGGCAGGCGCGAGAGGCGTGATTCGAGGCGCGCCAGCCATGGCGACTCGGCGCAGTCGCGCGTCCTTGGCTCGATGAGGTGCGGCAGCAGGTAGCGCGTGGCCAGCGCCGCGGCCGCGAGCCCGGCGATGGTGAAGGTGGCAAGCTGCGCCAGGCCCGCCACGCCCGAAGCCAGGAACGCGAGGTAGGCGATGCAGGTGCTGGCCACGCCGGTCGCCAGCGTCGGCCACAGCCGCCGCGCGTTCGCCAGCGGCGCGATGCCGGCGTGCTGGTGGCTCATCAGGTGCAGGGGATAGTCCTGCGCCACGCCGATCAGGGTGAAGCCGAAGGCCAGCGTGATGCCGTGCACGGCATCGAACAGCAAGGCGACCGCGGCAAGGCCCGCGAGCGCGGCGCTGGCCAGCGGCAGCGCGCCGAGCAGCACGGTGCGCACGCGGCGGTAGGCCAGCAGCAGCAGCGCGAGCATGCCGGCGCTGGCGTAGCCGCCCAGGCGTTGCGCCTCGCCCTGCGTGCGCTCGCGCATCAGGACCGAGAAGCGTCCGGGTCCGCTCACCTCCAGCGCCTGCGTCGCCGCCGTCCGATGTTGCGCAAACAGCGCCTGCAGGCGATCCAGCGCCACGCGCTGGCCGTCGGGATCGAAGGCGGCGGCGCGGGTCTCGGTCACCAGCAAGGCGCGCTGGCCCGCGCGATCGAACCAGACCTCGTCGATGCGTTCGGGCTCATGCGTCGGCGCCCAGGCCTCGGCCAGCGCCAGGCTTTCCAGCGTCGGATCGCGCGCCACCCAGGGCTCGACCAGGCTGGCCGCGGGCGATCCCAGGTCGGCGAGGCGCGCGCGCAGGGCGGCGCGCAATTGCACGGCGTCGAGCGGCGCGGCGTCCAAGCGCGCGCTCAAGAGGTATCGATATGGCAGCAACTGCTCCGGGATCGCCTGCGCGTCGAACTCGCCGTTGGCGACGCTGCGGAACGCCGGTTCGGCGCGCAACGCAGCAGCCAGCGCGCGCGAGGCCTGTGCCAGCGCCCCGGGTTCATCGCCTTCGATGGCCAGCAGCAGCAGGCGCGAGGCCGGTCCCTCGCCGACCTGCGACAACAGCAGGCGCTGCGCCGGCGTCTGCGGCGTCGGCATGAACAGGCGCAGGTCGGTGCCGATGCGCAATGTCGCCGCGACGGCGAGGCCAAGGATCGCGAGCACGGCGACCCACGCCAGCAGCAGTCCCGCGCGCGCGACCGGGCCCACGCCGGCTCAGTCCGCGGCCGTGCAGCGCGCGTGCAGCGCGGCGAGGCCCGCATCCGGCGGATCCGTCCATGCGGCGGCTGCGCCGACGCGCATCAGGCTCTGGTCGCCGTCGACCTCGGTGCTGAGGAAACAGCGCGGCGCCGCGTCGCGACCATTGACGACCAGGCTGGCGAGTTGGCGTCGCAGCGCCGCGTCGCGCGGCACCAGGGTCAGGCGCCAGTCCGCGCCCGTGGCCTCGAGCGTCGCCTCGAAGACTTGCTCCAGCGCCGCGCGATCGCCGCCCAGCAGCGCGGCGAAGCCGCCCAACAGGCCGCGCAGCTCGGGCGCGCGGCGCAGCGAAAAGCGGCGCTCGCGTTCGCCCTCGCGCGCCACCGTCACCCGCTCGCCTTCGATCGTGGTGTGCTCGCGCCACGGCGAATCCACGCGCCGCGACAAGGCGCCGGGGCCGCGGTATTCGAGCTCGCCGGCCACGCGCAGCGGCGCATCCAGCAGCGCCGACTGGCGCCACTCGACGAAGGCCGTGCGCTCGGGCGGCGGGCGCGCGATCCGCGCCAGCAGCGCGTCGAGCTCAGGCGCGCCGCACGACGCGCTCGCCGGCAGGCACGCCAGCAGCGCCGCCAGCCAGCGAATCGCTTTGCCAGAAGTCATAGAAGTTGAACCAGTTCCAGGGTTCGTAACGGGTGTAGTGCTCCAGGCGCGCGGCATAGCGCGCCAGGATTCCGGCCAGCGCGGCCTCGCGCCCGCGGCGCTCGATCGCGAGCTCGTCGGCGAAGTGCTCGAAGTGCAGCTCGTAGCGCTTGCCGCCGCGATAGAGCCCGAAGCACAGCACCACCGGCACCTTGAGCGCGGCGGCGATCAGCCACGGCGCGACCGGGAACGGCGCCGGCGCGCCGAGGAAGTCCGCGCGCTGCGCCGCCTCGCCCGGCCGCGCGCGATCGGCCAGCAGCGTGACCAGCGCCTGCTCGTCGAGCGCCTGCTTGATCGCCAGCACGACCGCGGTCCCGTCCTGGCCGGCGTCGATCACCGACGCGGCAAGGCCCGGATGGAGCGCCGCCAGCAGTTCGGTGACTGCCGCGTTCTGGCCGAGGTCGATCACCGGCCGCACGCTGACCTCGGGGCGCTGCAGGCCGAGCACGCGCAGCGATTCGAAGCTGCCCAGGTGCGAGCCCAGCAGCAGCACGCCGCGGCCGCGGTCCATCGCCGCGTGCAGCGCGTCGAGTCCGCGCGTGGCGACCTCGAAGCGGCGGAACTGCTCGCCCAGGAGATACACGCGGTCGAGGATGCTGCCGGCGAAGCGGTGGAACAGGCGCGCCACCTCGTGCAGTCGCGCCGGCCGCCCCAGCACGCGGCCGAGGTAGGCGCGCGCCGCGCGCCGTTCCGGTCCGCGCCGCAGGAGGAAGTACAGGGTGATCGGGACCAGCAGCAGCCGTGCCGGCGCGCGCCCGCAGCGCAGCGCGATGCCGCGGATCAGCTTCACCGCGGTGCGCCCGCCGCCCTCGGGACGCCGGGTCCAGTCCGCGCTCATGGCGGCGACTCCGCCAGCGCCAGCACGCCGCTGGCGAGCGGCGCGCCGGCCGCGTCGCTGACCGTGAAACGCAGGCGCGCGCCCTCGCGCTGCAGGCGCACCCGGGCCGTGCGGCCCGGCAGCAGCGGCGCGCTGAACTTCACCTGCGGCAGGCCGGCCAGCACCAGCGGCTCGCCGAGCCAGCGCGCCGCGATCGCGCGCACCTCGTCGAGCACGACCACGCCCGGCACCACCGGCGCACCAGGAAAGTGGCCGGGCAGCGCCGGATGCGTGGGCGCGACGAGGAACTCGGCGTGGTGTTCGGCGGCGGGCATGGCGTCGCGGAGCATAAACCGCGGCGGCGCCTCAGGCCGGCGCGCGCAGCGCGCGCCACAGGCGCGGTCCGGCCGCGGCCACCTGGCGGGTGAAGTCGGCGAAGTCGCGAAACGGCTGCTGCGGGAACACGTGCCGGCGCCAGCCGTACTCGCCGGCGAACAGCGCGCCGACCAGGAGATAGCCCAGCACGTTCGCCCACAGCGACCAGGTCGACAGCGGCACCGCGAGCGGTGGGGCGATGCCGGCCGCGTCCAGCAGGCCGCCGGGCACCGCGAGGGTCGCGAGCACCGCGGCCACCAGCGCGAGGACCGTGAACAGCAGGGCCCACAGCAGGGTCAGGCGGCGCGCATAGCCCGGAACCCGCGGATCGAGCGGATCCTGCGGCGGATGCAGCAGGCGCACGAGCCGCTCGACCAGGGGCATGCGGCCACGCGCCAGGGTGTGGCCGAAGAGCCAGGCCAGCGCGGCGTTGATCGCCACCGGCGGCAGGAACAGCGGCAGCTGCGGATTGCCCAGCAAGGCCAGTGCCGCCAGCGCGGCGAGTCCACCGGCCAGCACGATCCAGCCCGCGAGGCTTCTGCGCGCGAGCCCCGGCAAGGCGACCAGGACCACCAGCAGCAGGCCCGCGGCGAGCGCCAGGCCAGGGCTGCGCCAATGGCTCGCCGCATGCGCCAGCAGGGGATAGCCGAGCGCCAGCGCCACGGCCAGCCGCCTCACTGCGGGCGCTGTTGCTCGATGTGGGCCGAGAGCGCGCGCAGGGAGGCGAAGATGCGGCGGTTGTCGTCGCCCTCGCTGCGGAGCTGGAAGCCGTAGCGCTTGCTGACCGCGAGCGCGATCTCCAGCGCGTCGATCGAATCGAGGCCGAGCTCGGTGCCGAACAGCGGTTGCTCGGGCTCGATCTGGTCGGCGCTCACGCCCTCGAGATTGAGGGCCGTGACGATGAGTTCGGCGAGCTCGCGCTCGGCGCTGGATTGCGGAACGGACATGGGGGAAATCGGGCCTGGAACGTCGGGCGATTGCGGCTCGCAGTGTATCATGCGCGCCCCGACGCACCCGCCGCCCGATGCCGTGAATCCGCCTGCAAAAGCCCTGCCCCGCTCCCGCGCCACGCGGGTCGCGGGCGCCGGCCGGGCCGGCCCGGCAGTCGCGGTGCCAGCGCCCGCGCGCGGGTGCGCGGCAGCGGCCGGACACGACGATGATTGAGCCCGCCGGTCGCCTGCCCGCGAGCGCGGCGCCGCGGGTCGCCTACCTGCCGGTGCCCGTCGCGCTCGATGCACGCACGCTGGCACTGGTGGGATTCGGCGCGCGACCGCTGCCCGACGATCCGCGCGTCGTGCGCGTGAACCTCGAGCCCCTGGCAGGCGCGCCGCTGGCCGAGTGCTGGCACGCGCAGGGCGCGGTGCGCAGCGGACGCGCCGATCATGTGCGCTGGGCTGCCGACGACAGCCACCTCTTCGGCGTGGTCGAAATCGACGAGCGCGAGGCGGGCGGGATCGAGGCCGCGGCGCGCGAGGCCTATGCGCGGATCCGCGCCCACACCGCCCAGGGCGCGCATCCGCACCTGCTGCGGCTGTGGAATTTCATCGACGCGATCAATGCCGGCGACGACGACGACGAGCGCTACCGGCGCTTCTGCGTCGGCCGCGCCGCCGGCCTCGCGCTCGACCCGGACGCGACCCATGCCGCGGCCACCGCGATCGGCCGCCGCGACGGCGTGCCGCTGCTGCAGGTGCTGTGGCTGGCCGCGCGCGACCCCGGCCGCTCGCACGAGAACCCGCGCCAGGTCAGCGCCTACCGCTATCCGCGCCAGTACGGCCCCACCCCGCCCTCCTTCGCGCGCGCCATGCGCGGCCCGGGCGGCACGCTGTACGTGTCGGGCACCGCGAGCGTGGTCGGCCACGAGACCCGCCATCCGGGCGAGCTGCGCGCGCAGCTCGACGAGACCCTGCACAACCTCGAGCACCTGCTCGCGCACGCCGCGCGCCAGGACGGGGTGCCGACCGCGTTCGGGGTCCACAGTCCGCTCAAGGTCTACCTGCGCGACCGCGCCGCCCTCGACGGCGTCGTGGCGCTGCTGCGCGAACGCCTGCCGGCCGGCACGCCGTATGTGGTGCTCGAGGGCGACATCTGCCGCGGCGACCTGCTGGTCGAGATCGACGGGACGGTGTGCCTGCCCTGAGCGCGGCGGTTCGGTGCGAGGTCTATCGCGCGCAGAGCGCGCTCCTACAGAGCCGGCCTTGTAGGAGCGCGCTCTGCGCGCGACAAGCGTCCCGAACAGCGCAAGCCCCGCCAGTCAACGCGCCAGGACCCGCACGCGTTCTTGTAGGAGCGCGCTCTGCGCGCGATAGGCGCCCCGAACAGCGCAAGCCCTGGCGGTCAACGCGCCCGGGCCCGCGCCCGGCGTTGCCTTCATGCATCTTTGCGCCCCAGCGCCGCCAGCAGCGCCTCGCGCGGGAGCTTGCCGACCGCGTTGCGCGGCAGCGCGTCGACCAGCAGCAGCGGGCGCGGCATGAACGCCGGGTCGACGGTGTCGCGCAACTGGGCCAGCAGGCCGGCGGTGGTGGCGCCGGGCGCCACCACCAGCGCGGCCAGGCGCCGCACGCCCTCGCCGGGCGCGGCATCGGGCTGCACGACCACGGCATCGCGCACGCCGGGCAGCGCGAGCAGGCGGCGGGTGAGTTCGGCCAGCGAGGCGCGCTTGCCGGCGATCTCGACCAGGTCGACGTTGCGGCCGCGCAGGACGAAGCGGCGCCCGGGCAACTGCTCGACCACGTCCTGCAGCGTGTTGGCTTCGGCGAACCATGGCGCCTCGACGCGGGTGCCGTCGGGCCCCGCATGCAGGGCGACGTCGTCGTAGAGCGTCCAGGCCTCTTCGACCGCGGTGCGGCGCTGCGCGATCACGCAGGTCTCGGTGGCACCGAACATCTCCAGCAGCGGCGCGCCGAAGCGGCGTTCGACCGCCGCAGCCACTTCGGCATCGAGCGGCGCGGTGGCGCACACGACCAGGCCCAGCGTGGGCAGGTCCAGCCCCGCGGCCAGCAAGGCGCGCAGGTGCACCGGGGTGCTGACCAGCACGCGCGGCGCCGGCACCTCGGACAAGGCCTGGGCGATGTCGGCGGGCAGCAGCGGGCGGCCCGCATGCACCGCGAAGTCGCTCATCAGCGGCAGCAGCACCGACAGCTCCATGCCGTACATGTGCTGCGGCGGCACCGTGGCCACCAGCGCGGGATCGCCGCGCAGGCCCTGGGTGCCCAGCGCCGCCGTGATCGCCTGCGCATTGCGCCTGCTGCCGGCGGCGAATGCGGCCCAGGTCTTGAGATGCTGGCGCGGATGGCCGGTGCTGCCCGAGGTGAATCCAATCGCCGCGACATGGCTGCCCGCGATCCGCGGCGAGGCCTCCGGCCCGGGCCCGGCGTGGGCCGCGGCAAAGGCAACCAGGCCGTCGTCGCAGGCGTGGTGGTCGGGCCAGGCCGCGGCCAGTTCGCCCAGCACCTGCGGCGCGCGCGAGGGCGGCAGCAGGTTGCCCTGGCCGCGCACGAGGCCGGCGCCGAAGGCGACCAGGAAGCGGTCGCGCTGCTCGCACAGGTTCAGGAGCTGGCGGCGCGGCGGCAGGCGTGCCGCCACGGCCTCGACCTCGGCGAGGAACTGGCGCGCCCGCAGCGGCACGTTGCCGCGCCAGAGCACGACGCGGTCGGAGTCGGCGGCGTGCAACAGCGGCAGGCCATCGCCCACCGGGGGCACGGCCGCGCGTGGATCGCGGATGGACGACATCGCGGGGGCTCCCCCGCCCCGGGACCTGTACGATTCAGGCTAGCGTGGCCGAAGCGGCGCGGCGGCTCAAGCCCGCCGCCCCGCCCGCTCAGCCGCCGGGTCCGGCGGGTTCGGCCGCGACCTTGGCCGCGCGCTTGCCCGGGGCGGCCTTCTTGGCTGCGGCCTTCTTCGCAGCCGCCTTCTTCGGCGCGGCCTTGCGCGCGGCGGCCTGCTTCTTCGGTGCCGGCTTCGCGGCCGCGTCGCCGTTGGCACCCGCAGCGGCCGCCTTGCGCGCGCGCGGCGCCTTGGCCGCGGCCTTGGGCGCCGCGGCCCCGCGCGCGCCGCCGCGACGGAAGCCGCCGCGCGCCGGGCGCAACGGCGCGGCCTCGAGCAACGCGGCGCACTCGTCGCGGGTCAGCGAGCGCGGCTCGCGGTCCTTGGGAATCTTGGCGTTCTTGCTCCCGTCGGTGATGTAGGGGCCGTACTTGCCGTTGAGGACCTGGATCGCGCCGTCGTCGAAACTGGCGATGATGCGGTTGGCGAGCGCCTCGGCCTTCTCGCGCAACAGCTCGATCGCGCGCGGCAGCTCGATGGTGTAGGCATCGTCGCCGGGCTTGAGCGAGGCGTAGGTCTTGCCGTGCTTGACGAAGGGGCCGAAGCGCCCGATCGCGGTGCTGATCTCCTCGCCGTCGGGCGCGGCGCCGAGCACGCGCGGGAGCTTGAACAGCTCGAGCGCATCGGCCAGCTCGATGGTGAAGATGCTCTGGCCCGGCCGCAGCGAGGCGAACTTGGGCGTGTCGCCGTCCTCGGTGGTGCCGATCTGCGCCATCGGCCCGTAGCGGCCCAGGCGCGCGACCACGCGCTTGCTGGTGGCCGGGTCGAAACCGAGCTCGCGCGCGGTGGGCCGCGGCGTGCTGACGCCGCCGACCTCGTCGACCTGGGCCTTGAACGGACCCCAGAACTTGCCCATCAGCGGGATCCAGTCCTCCTCGCCGCGCGACACCGCGTCGAGCTCGTCCTCGAGCTTGGCGGTGAAGTCGTAGTCGACGTAGGTGCTGAAGTTCTCGCCCAGGAACTTCGCCACCACGCGACCCACGTCGGTGGGCCGGAAGCGGCGGCTGTCGAGGTACACGTACTCGCGCGCGAGCAGGGTCTGGATGATGCTGGCGTAGGTCGAGGGGCGGCCGATGCCATATTCCTCCAGCGCCTTGACCAGGCTGGCCTCGGAGTAGCGCGGCGGTGGCTCGGTGAAGTGCTGGTCGGCCACGACCGCGGTGATCGGCACGCGGTCGCCCTTGGCCATCGCGGGCAGGCGCCGGCCTTCGTCGGCATCGTCCTCGCCCGCGACGTCCTTGCCTTCCTCGTACACGGCGAGGAAGCCGGGATCGACCACGGTGGTGCCGCTGGCGCGGAAGGCGTGGCGCTCGCCGGCGGCGAAGTCCACCGACACGGTGTTGAGCGTGGCCGGGATCATCTGGCAGGCGACGGTGCGCTTCCAGATCAGCTCGTAGAGCTTCTGCTGGTCCGGGTTGAGGTACGGCGCCACGCTGTCGGGCGTGCGCGCAGCCGAGGTCGGGCGGATCGCCTCGTGCGCTTCCTGCGCGTTCTTGGACTTGGTCTTGTAGAGCTGGCCGTGCTCGGGCAGCGCATGCGCGCCGTAGCGCTGCGCGATGACCTGGCGCAATTCGGCGATCGCATCGACCGCGAGGTGGGTCGAATCGGTGCGCATGTAGGAAATGAGCCCCACCTGGCCCTCGTCGGCGCCCAGCGACACGCCTTCATACAGCCCCTGCGCCAGGCGCATGGTGCGGTTGGCCGAGAAGCCGAGTTTGCGCGAGGCCTCCTGTTGCAGCGTGGAGGTGATGAAGGGCGCGGCCGGGCGCCGCTGGCGCTGCTTGCTCGTGACCTCCGAGACCAGCAGCGCGCCGTTGGCGGCTTTCGCGATCGCGCTGCGCGCGGCCTCGGCGCTGGCGCCGTCGCGGAAGCTGAACTGCTCGACCTTGTGGCCGTCGTAGCGCGTGAGGCGCGCCTGGAAGGCCTGCTGCGGATGGGCGCAGTCGGCGGCCAGGGTCCAGTACTCCTGCGCCTTGAAGGCCTCGATCTCCTCCTCGCGCACCACGATCATGCGCAGCGCCGGCGACTGCACGCGCCCGGCCGACAGGCCGGTGCGGACCTTGCGCCACAGCACCGGCGAAAGGTTGAAGCCGACCAGGTAATCGAGCGCGCGGCGCGCCTGCTGCGCGTCGACCAGCGGCGCGGAGATCCGGCGCGGGTGCTTCATCGCCTCGCCGATGGCGCGCGGCGTGATCTCGGTGAAGACCACGCGGTGCAGGGCGCGCCCCTCGAGCAGGCCGCGCTCCTTGAGGATCTCGGCGATGTGCCAGCTGATCGCCTCGCCTTCGCGGTCGGGGTCGGTCGCGAGGTAGAGCGAGTCGGCGGCCTTGGCCGCGCGCGCGATCGCCTCGACGTGCTTCTCGTTCTTCTCGATCAGCTCGTAGCGCATCGCGAACTTGCGCTCCGGATCGACCGCGCCTTCCTTGGGCACGAGGTCGCGGACATGGCCGTACGAGGCCAGGACATGGAAGTCCTTGCCGAGGTACTTGTTGATCGTCTTCGCCTTGGCCGGCGATTCGACGATGAGGAGGTTCTTGGCCATGGGTTCAGGGGATCCGCAGCGGAGGGCTGGCAACAATGCGCAGGGTGGTACAGACAACGTGAAAAGCGCCTCGCGTGCGTACGCGTACGCGCGCGCTCGCGGGTGCGCACGCACGCGCGCCCGCACAACTCACTGAAAACACGGGAGTTATGGTGCTGTCAACCCAACGGGCGTGACGCCCCCCGATGGGGCTCAGTGGACCGGCTCGCCTTCGCTCTCGAGCAGGTGCCCCTGGATCCACGCGTAGGCCGCTTCCTGGCCGGGTTGGTTGAACATGACCATGAGGACCACCCACTTGAGGTCGTCGAGGTCGAGTTCGGCCAGTTCCAGGGCCATGGCGCGCTCGATCACCAGCTCGCGGCGGGTGGCGTCGAGCACCCCCTGCTGCTCCAGGTACAGCAGGAATCCGCGGCAATCCGCGTCCAGGCGGGTGAGCTCCGGGCCGGCATAGACCCGCACCGGCCCGCTGCCGGTGCCGATCGGGGCCACGCCGTCCGCGCGGCCGCGCTCCAGCTCGTCGAGCCAGTCGAAGGCCTTGCGGATCTCGCCGGGCGGAAAGCCCGCTTCCAGCAGGGTGGCCTGGAGCGAATCGCGGTCGGGCGATCCTTCCGGCGCGTCGGTGATGAAGTGTTCGAAGAGGTAAACCAGGACGTCCAGGACGTTTTCTTTCAAGGTCGCGCGTTCCCAGGGATGCGTGCGCCGCGCCGGCGGCGCGACGGGACCGATGCTTGCCCCTCCCCACGGCACCGGCATGACGCGCCGGCACCGACGTCCCCGCATCAACGGGGACCACAGCCCGCCTCGCCTCGGCCCGACGGCGCCAGGATGGCGTACCGGCCGCCGGGATGGACGGCGACCTCGCCGTCGATCTCCAGCAGGGACAGGATCGAAGATACGGTGGCGGCGGTCAACCCGGAACGCAAGACCAGGGCATCGACCGGCAGCGGATCGTGGCCCAGCGCGGCGCGCACGCGGGCCCGCGCCGGGTCGGCGGGCGGCGCTGTCGCGGCCGGCCGCGCGGGCGTCGCCGCGGCCCGCGCGAGGCGCCCGGCGATGTCGGCGCCGAGCGCTTGCGCCAGCGGGCCGAGGCCGTCCAGGACCTCGTCCACGCCCTCGACCAGGCGCGCCCCGTCGCGGATCAGCCGATGGCAGCCGCGCGCCATGGGATGGTGGATCGAGCCGGGAATGGCGTAGACCTCGCGCCCGTACTCGCCCGCCAGCCGCGCCGTGATCAGCGAGCCCGAGCGCAGGCCCGCCTCCACCACCAGGATGCCGAGCGCGAGCCCGGCGATGATGCGGTTGCGCTGCGGGAAGTGCGGCGCGCGCGCGGGCGTGCCGGGCGGGAACTCCGAGACCAGCGCGCCCTCGGCGGCGATGCGCGCGGCGAGCGCGCGATGGCGCGGCGGATAGACCTCGTCGAGCCCGGTGGCGCAGACCGCGATCGTGGGCGTCGCGGCCTCCAGCGCGGCCGCGTGCGCGGCGCCGTCGATGCCGCGCGCCAGCCCGCTGGTGATCGCCAGGCCGGCGCCGGCCAGCGCGAGGCAGAACTCGCGCGTGGTGGCGAGACCGCCCGGGCTGGCGCGCCGGCTGCCGACCACCGCGACCTGGGCGCGCCACAACACGGCCGGATCGCCGCTGACGTAGAGCCGCGGCGGCGGATTGCCGATGCGCGCGAGCAGCGGGGGGTAGTCGTCGTCACCCAGCGCCAGGCAGCAATTGCCGGGTAGCGCCAGCCACGCGGCGAGGCGGCGCGGATCGGTGGGGTAGCTCATGCCCGCAGGCTAGCGGGCGTGGCGCGCGCGGCGTGTCAGCCCCCAGCGCCGCGCGTTGTAGGAACTCGTTGCGCGGACGCGCGGGTCTGGCGGGGCACTGTAGGAGCGCACCTTGTGCGCGACCGCGGAACTTCGCTCCGCCGCAGTCACCTCGTGGCGCGAGGCGATGCGTGGTTCCGCGGTCGCGCACAAGGTGCGCTCCTACAGGATGGCGGGCCGACCGCAGGGCCAGGACGGCGGCCCGCGCGCGGGTTCCCGGACGGCGGCCCGCCCGCGCATTCCAGGGCGGCGGCCCGCCGCTGCGCGCCTCAGCGCAGCGGCGCGCGCAACTCGTCGCCCAGGTGCACCGGGCGGATGCCATCCATCACCAGGCCGTAGCTCACGCGGTCGAAGGTACGGAAGATCATCACGTGGCCGACGAACTCGGCCGGCAGCTCGACCATCGCCTTGCGGTCGCTGAACGTGGTGCGGAAATCGGCGTCGGCGAACTCGACCTCGTCGCGGATCACGTCGCCCGGTTCGAAGATCGAGAACACGTGGCCGTTCTCCACCCCGTGCTGCACGCCGCGGTTGAGCGCGACCACCTGGCGCGGGCCGATCGCGGTGAGCGCATCGTCGCGGTGGAAGGCCATCACGCGCATGTTGTCGGGCACCGCGGCCGGGGCGCGCGGGAAGAACTCGAGGTCGAAGGGCAGGGTGGTCTCGGTCAGCACCAGGTCACCCTTGCGGATCTCGACGTCCCCGTACTGGATCAGCACGGTGGCGGGATCGCCGCCGCGCAGCACCTCGCCCTGGCCGATGTCCAGGACCTCGTGGCCGAGGTAGTCGGTGTGGCGTTGCTTGCCGCGCAGGACCCAGACGCTCTCGTTCCACCAGCGGCTCATGGTGCGGCCGCGATGGCTGGTCCATTCCAGCGCCTGCGGCAGCTTGTATTCGACATCCCACGGATAGTTGGCCGGGACGTCGTAGTAGGCGAAGGTCGGGCGCGAGATGGTGACCTTGGTGCCGGGCGCGAAGTCGGCCCCGCGCACGTAGGCGATCTGGCCGGTGGTGGCGCGCAGGCGGTTCTCCTCCAGCGCCACCACGTAGGGCAGGCGCTCGACCTCCGACTCGTCCATCAGGCGGAAGTCTTCGAGGAAGGGCTCGATCTGGCCCAGCGGCACGGCCTTGATCGCGTCGGCCAGCGATTCGCGCCGGACCTGCGGGCCGCCCGTGTTCTGCACATACGGCCGCCCGTTCAGGTAGGCCAGGCTGAGGCGGTCCCCGGGATAGATCAGGTGCGGATTCTGCACCTGCGGGTTGGCCTGCCAGATCTCCGGCCACAGCCAGGGCTTGGTCAGGAACTTGCCGGCGATGTCCCACAGCGTGTCGCCGCGCTGGACGACATACACGTCGGGATGGTCGGCCCGGAGCTCCACGTCCTCGGCGGCAAAAACCGCCAAGGCCAATGCAGCTCCCGCCACAACTGCAAGCAATTGTTTAAGCATGATGGCCAAAGTCCTGATTCCCCGGGGCCTTCGCGAATATAGCGCAAAGGCCCCCCAGTGAAAACGAGGCCCCGTTCCCGGTTCCGGGGGCCCCCCGGCCGGCTTGAAACGCCGGGGTCCGTGCCGCACTCTGGAGGCATGGCCCTCCTCACTATCCTTGAATTCCCCGATCCCAGACTGCGAACCAGGGCGCAGCCGGTGGAACGGGTCGACGACGCCTTGCGCCGCTTGGTCGATGACATGCTTGAAACCATGTACGCGGCCCCCGGCATCGGCCTGGCCGCGACCCAGGTCGACGTGCACCGCCGCCTGGTGGTGATCGACGTGTCCGAGACCAAGGACCAACCCCTGGTGCTGATCAACCCGACCATCCTCGGCAAGGCCGGCAGCCAGGTCTACCAGGAGGGCTGCCTGTCGGTTCCGGGGATCTACGCCGACGTGGAACGCGCGGACCAGGTCCGCGTCAGCGCCCTGGATCGCGACGGCCGCACGATCGAATTCGAGGCCGACGGATTGCTGGCGGTGTGCATCCAGCATGAGCTGGACCACCTCGAGGGCAAGGTCTTCGTCGACTATCTGTCGGCCTTCAAGCGCGAACAGGTGCGCAAGCGCCTGGAGAAGCACGCCCGCGACAAGCGCGCGGACGCGCGCGAACACACGCTTTGAGGCGGCGCTGACGGTCGCCGGGCCAGCGCGGCGGCAATGATGCGGCGCTGTCGCGACCATCGATTCCGCGGTCGCGCATGAGATGCGCTCCTACAATGGCAATGCTGCCGCGACGTTCGGGTCCGCGGTCGCGCATGCGACGCGTCCAGGCGGCGCCGCTCCCGTAGGAGCGCATCTCATGCGCGACCGCGGACTTGCAGGTCCAATCACGCTGCGATCGCAGCGACGCTTTCCACCGGAGTTCCCCGCTTGAAGCCCCAACGCATCGTTTTCGCCGGCACGCCCCACTTCGCCGTGCCCTGCCTGCAGGCCGCGCTGCGCAGCGGCCATGAGGTCGTGGGCGTGTACACCCAGCCCGACCGGCCGGCGGGGCGCGGCCGCGAGCTGGTGCCCAGCGCGGTGAAGGTGCTGGCGCAGCAGTGCAACGTGCCGGTGTTCCAGCCCGGGGACTTCAAGTCGCCCGAGGCCCGGGCGCAGCTCGAGGCGCTCAAGCCGGACCTGATGATCGTGGTGGCCTACGGCATGATCCTGCCGCGGTCCGTGTTGCGCATCCCGCGCCTGGGCTGCTGGAACGTCCACGCCTCGCTGCTGCCGCGCTGGCGCGGCGCGGCGCCGATCCAGCGCGCCCTGCTGGCCGGCGACACCCGCACCGGCGTGTGCCTGATGAAGATGGAGGCCGGGCTCGACACCGGGCCGGTGATGATCTCGCTCGAGACCCCGATCGCGCCCGACGACACCACCGGCACGCTGCACAACCGCCTCGCCACGCTCGGCGCGCAACTGGTCGAGGATGCGCTCAAGCTCCTGCGCGTGGGCCTGTCGCCGGCCGCGCAGCCGCAGGCCGCCGACGGCGTCACCTACGCGCGCAAGATGGAGAAGGCCGAGGCGCGGCTCGACCTCGCCCTGCCGGCGGTGGAACTCGAGCGCGCGGTGCGCGCGTTCTATCCGTGGCCGGTGGCCGAACTGCAGCTCGAGGGCGAGCGCCTGCGCGTGCACCAGGCCGAGGTGGTGGCCGATGCCCCGGCCGCCGCGCCCGGCACCCTGCTCGAGGCCGACCGCCGCGGCATCCTGCTCGCGACCGGCGCCGGCGGGCTGCGCCTGTTGCGCGTCCAGCGCGAGGGCGGCCGGCCGGTCGGCGCCGCCGACTACCTCAATGCGCGCCCGCTCGCGGTCAACGCGCCGCGCACCTCGTGAGCGAATCCGGCGACGCGCGGGTCGAGGCGGCGCGCGCGATCACGCGCGTGCTGCGCGACGGCGCCGCGCTCGACGCGCAATGGCCGGCGGCGGACGCGCGCCTGGCCGATCCGCGCGACCGCGGCCTGGCGCGCGCGATCGCCTACGCCGCGCTGCGTGGCATCCATCGCTACGAGGCGCTGCTGGCGCAACTGCTGCAGAAGCCGCTGCCGCCGCGCGAGGCCGAGGTCCATGCCCTGCTGGTGTGCGGGCTGGCACAGCTCGAGCAGGCAATCACGCCGGGCTATGCCGCGGTAAGCGGCAGCGTCGCCGCGGCGCGCGCGCTCGGGCGCCCCAAGCACGCCGCGCTGGTCAATGCCCTGCTGCGGCGCTACCAGCGCGAACGCGACGCACTGGAGCGGGCGCTGCCGGACACCGCCGCGGTGCGGTACAACCATCCGGCCTGGCTGGTCGCGGCGCTGCGCGCGGCGTGGCCCGATGCCTGGGAGGCGGTGCTCGCGGCCGGCAACGCGCCGGCGCCGCTGTGGTTGCGGGTCAACCGGCGCCGCGCGTCGATCGAGGAGTACGCCGCGACGCTGGCGGCCAGCGGCCTCGCGCCCACGCGCCATCCGCTGCTGCCCGACGGCCTGTGCCTGGCGCCGGCGCCGGACCTCGCCACCCTGCCCGGCCTGGCCGAGGGCCACATTTCAGTGCAGGACGGCGCCGCGCAGCTCGCGGTGGAACTGCTGGCGCTGGCGCCCGGCCTGCGCGTGCTCGATGCCTGCGCGGCGCCCGGCGGCAAGAGCGCGCACCTGCTCGAACGCGAACCCGCGCTGGCGATGCTGCTCGCGCTCGACGACAAGCCGGCGCGGGTAGCGCGCGTGCGCGAGACCCTCGCACGTCTGGGGCTGGCGGCCGAAGTTCGCGAGGGCGACGCGACCGCACCCGCCGGCTGGTGGGACGGCAAGCCTTGGGACCGCATCCTGGTCGACGCGCCATGCTCGGGCACCGGCGTGATCCGCCGCCATCCCGACATCCGCCTGCTGCGCCGCGCCGACGACCTCGCCGGCCTGACGGCGCTGCAGGATCGCCTGCTCGACGCGCTGTGGCCTTTGCTGGCCCCGGGGGGCCGGCTAGTCTATGCGACCTGTTCGGTCCTGCCGGCGGAGAACGATGAGCGGATCGCGGCCTTCCTGGCGCGCACGCCAGCCGCGGTGGCCGTGGACGCGGTGCCGCAGGGCTTCGGACGCCCTTGCGCGCACGGGCGCCAGAACCTCTCGGGGGTCGACGGCATGGACGGCTTCTACTACGCGGTGCTCGCGCATCGCGCCTGAGCGCCGCGGCCGCGGCGCCGCGCGCGGCCTGCTCGCGGCGCTGGGCGCGCTCGCCCTCGGCGCCTGCACGGGCGCCGCCACCGGACCCGCGCCGCAGGCGCAGATCGTGCAGGCCGCGCTCGCCACCGGGCCCGCGCTCGAGGCCGACCTGCGCCTGGTGTTCTCGCCCACGATGCTCGAGGCGCTCGATCGCGGCATCCCGCTCACGCTGTCGATGGAGCTGCGCGCCGATACGCGCGGCGCCACGCGCCTGGTCGAACGGCAGCGACTCGAACTGCGCTACCTGCCGCTGGCGCAGCAGTACCAGTGGCTCGAAAGCGCGAGCGGCGCGCGCCGGACCTTTCCGCGCCGCACCCAGTTGCTGGCCGCGCTCGACCACGTGCGCCTGGCGCTCCCGGCGTCGTGGGGCGCGATCGCCGCCGGCACGCCGCTGGCCTTGACCCTGACCCTCGACCGCAGCGCCCTGCCCGGGCCGCTGCGCCTGCCCTCCCTGCTCGCGCGCGACTGGCGCCTGCCCGAAGCCCGCCACGCATGGCCACACGCCGGCTGACGCGGCTCGCGCTCACGGCGCTGCCGGCGCTGGCGCTGGCGGCGCTGCTGTTCGCCGCGCTGTTCCTCGCCGGCGACGCCGAAACCGACGCCAGCCGGCTGGGTGGATTCCCGCCGTGGCTGTTCGGCGGCGCCGCGGTCGCGGTGCTGGTGCTGCTCGGCACCATCGCGGTGGCGCTGGGACGCCTGCTGCGGCAGGTGCGCGCGCGCGCACCGGGCGCGCGCCTGGCCTCGCGCTGGACCCTGGCGCTGGTGCTGCTGGCGGTGCCGCCGGTGCTGCTGGTGTACGGCTTCGCCCTGCGCTTCGTCACCACCAGCATCGATTCCTGGTTCAACGTGCGCGTGGCCGAGGCGCTCGACGACGCGCTGGCGCTGGGCCGCATCTACCTCGACGACCAGCGCGCGCGCGCCGGAGCCGCGACCGAAGCCGAGGCCCGCGCGCTGGCGATCCTCGACCGCGGCGCATGGTCGGCGGCGCTGGACACCGCGCTGGACCAGCGCGGCGCGCTCGGGCTCGCGGTGTTCTCCGGCAACGGCGCGCTGCTGGCGGCGGCGGCCGCCGATCCGCGCCTGCTGCTGCCGGCGGCGCCCGAGGCGGCGACCCTGCTGGGCGTGCGCAACGGCGGCACCGACGTGCAGGTCGAGCCGCTGGGCACCGACCTCGCGGTGCGCGCGGTGTCCACGGTCGATGCCGATGCCGTGCTGGTCGCGACCTACCCGCTGCCGGCCGCGGTGCAGCCGCTGGCGCGACGCATCGAATCGAGCTGGCACGACTACCAGCGCCTCGCCTTCCTGCGCGGCTCGCTCAAGCTGACCTTCGTGCTGATCCTGTCCGCGGTGCTGCTGCTCTCGCTGCTGCTCGCGGTGCTGGCCGCGTTGCGGGTCGCGCGCCGCCAGGTCGAGCCGGTGGCGCGACTGGCGCGCGGGACCCAGGAGATCGCCGCCGGCCACCTCGGCCACCAGTTGCCGCCGGCCGGCGACGACGAACTGGGCTTCCTCACCGATTCCTTCAACCGCATGTCGGCCGAGCTCGCCGATGCCAGCTTGCGCGAGCATGCGAGCCAGGCCGAGACCGAGCGCCAGCGCGCCTACCTGCAGGCGGTGCTCGAACGGCTGTCCTCGGGCGTGATCGCCTACGACGCCGACGGTCGCCTGCGCACCGCCAACACGGCGGCGACGGAGATCCTCGGCCTGCCGGAGGCGCGGGTGCCGGAGACGCTCGATGCGCTCGCGGCGCTGCGCCCGGCACTGGCGCCGCTGGCGGTACTGCTGGCCGCGCGGGCACGCGAGGGCGTGCGCGAATGGCGCGAGGAGCTGCGCCTCGCCGGTGCCGATGGCGACCAGGTGCTGGTGCTGCGCGCGGCCGAGCTGCCGGGCGCCGCCGAGCCCGGCGCCGCCGGCAATGGCGCGCGCTACGTGGTGGTGTTCGACGACCAGACCGTGCTCAACCAGGCCCAGCGCGAAGCGGCCTGGGGCGAGGTCGCGCGGCGCCTCGCGCACGAGGTCAAGAACCCGCTGACGCCGATCCAGCTCGCCGCCGAGCGCATGGAATACAAGCTGGCGCCGCGCCTCGAAGGCGAGGACCGCGCCCTGCTGGGCAAGGCCACGCAGACCATCGTGGCCCAGGTCGAGGCGCTCAAGGCCATGGTCAACGCCTTCGGCGACTATGCGCGGCCGCCGCAGCTGCGGCTGGAGCCATTGGCGCTCAATGCGCTGGTCGCCGCGGTGCTGGACCTCTACGACCAGTCGCTGCCGCAAGCGGTGGCGCGCGCGCTCGATCCGGCCGAGCCGCGCGTGCGCGCCGATGCGGTGCGGATGCGCCAGCTCCTGCACAACCTGGTCAAGAACGCGCTCGAGGCGTCCGCGGGCGAGCCCGTGATCGAGGTCGCGACGCGGATCGCCGCGGGCGAGGTGGAGATCGTGGTGTCCGACCGCGGTGCCGGGCTGCCGCCCGACTTCGACGCGCGCTGGTTCGAGCCCTATCGCAGCGGCAAGTCCCGCGGCTCGGGCCTCGGTCTGGCGATCGTGCGCAAGGTCGCCGAGGAGCACGGCGGCAACGTGCGCGCCGAACGCCGCGACGGCGGCGGCGCGCGCTTCGTCGTCACCCTGCCGCTGGCCTAGTACCGGTCGGTTTGCGCCTTTGTAGGAGCGCACCTTGTGCGCGACCGCGGACTGGCCCGGCCACCCCGGTCCCCATTCGAGCTGGATGCCAGCGTGACAGCCCGCGGTCGCGCACAAGGTGCGCTCCTACAGGGCAATCGCGACGTGCAACGCGTCGAAGCGCGTCCGGGCCCGCCGGCATCCGCGTGCCGGCGAGTTCCACTGAATGTCTGAGCCGGCACGCGGATGCCGGCGGGCCCGGACCCCCACGATCGCGGCACCCGGCATTCGTCGCGTGGCGCCTGCATGCGACAATCCGCGCCCGCCATGATCCCGCGCTTCCTCTCCCACGCCAGCACGCGCCGCGATGCGTGGCTCCTGTTCGGCTTCGCGCTGGTCGTGCTGGCGACCGGGATGGGGCTGCGCGATCCGTGGCCGGCGGACGAGCCGCGCTTCGC
>JAGOEZ010000021.1:19983-23291 GCA_017997455.1 Lysobacterales bacterium
TCCCGCGCTTCCTCTCCCACGCCAGCACGCGCCGCGATGCGTGGCTCCTGTTCGGCTTCGCGCTGGTCGTGCTGGCGACCGGGATGGGGCTGCGCGATCCGTGGCCGGCGGACGAGCCGCGCTTCGCGCTGGTCGCCAAGCAGATGTGGGACAGCGGCAATTTCCTGATCCCGCACCGGGGCATCGAGCCCTATTCGGACAAGCCGCCGGTGTTCATGTGGCTGCAGCTGGCCGGCCATGCGCTGACCGGCTCATGGCGACTCGCTTTCCTGCTGCCTTCGTTGCTGGCCGCGCTGGGCACCCTGGCCCTGGTGTACGACCTGTCGCGCCGGGCGTGGTCGGCGCGCGCGGCGTGGTGGGCCACCGCGTTGCTGCTGCTCACGCTGCACTTCACCTACCAGGCCAAGAAGGCGCAGATCGATCCGACCCTGGTGTTCTGGGTCACGCTCTCGGCCTACGGCCTGCTGCGGCATGTGCTCAAGGGTCCGGCTTGGGGCTGGTACTGGCTGGGCTGGTTCGCCGCGGGACTGGGCACCATCACCAAGGGCGTCGGCGCGATCGCGCTGCTCGCCTTGTTGCCGTACCTGTGGGCGCGCTGGCGCGGCTGGCGCGGGCTCGCCGCGGGCATCGGCGGCTGGCGCGGGGCGGTCGCGCCGCTGTTCCTGGTCGCCGCGCTGTCGATCTGGCTGTTGCCGATGCTGCTGGCGACCTATGGCTCGGGCGATCCGGCGCTGCGCGCCTATGCCGACGACATCCTCTTCCGCCAGACCGCCAAGCGCTACGCCGATCCCTGGCACCACGTGAAGCCGGCCTGGTACTACCTCGGCGTGATGCTGCCGATGTGGATGCCGCTCAACTTCGCCTGGCCCTGGGCCTTCGGCGCGTGGTGGCGGCGCCTGCGCTGGCGCCGCGACGCCCGTTTCCTGATCCCGCTGGCGTGGGCCGCGCTCGTGGTGCTGCTGTTCTCCAGCAGCCCGGGCAAGCGCGACGTCTACATCCTGCCGGCGCTGCCGATGCTGGCTTTCGCGAGCGCACCGCTGCTGCCCGGCATCGTGCGCCGTCGGGGTTTCCAGATCCTGTGTTTTGCGCTGGCCGCGCTGCTGGCGCTGGCGACGCTGGGTGCGGGACTCGCCGCGATGGTGGGCGAACCGCGCTTCGAAGTCGCGCAGGAAGCCGCGCGCGGCCTCGACCCGGCTTCCGACAGCGGCTGGTGGATGCTGCTCGCGGTGGGCGCGATCGGTATCGTGGGCCTCGTCGTGTTCCGCCTGCGCCGCGGACTCGCGGCACTCGCGACCATGCTGGCCGCGATCTGGATCCTGGCCTTCGGCCTGTGGGGCTATCCGCTGATCAACGACGCCAACTCGGCGCGCGGCGTGATGGAACGCGCGCGCGCGCTGGCCGGACCCGGCACCGAGCTCGGGCTGGTGGCTTGGAAGGAGCAGAACCTGCTGCACGCGGTGCCGCCGGTGACCGAGTTCGGCTTCCTGCGCAGCTGGGGCGAGCAGCGCGTTGATGGGTTGGCGTGGATGGCGCAGGCGCCGGACACGCGCAGGCTGTTCGTGCTCGAGGAGGCGCTGGGGCCCTGCGTGCAGCGCGAGCTTGCGCAGGCGGTGGGGATCTCCAATCGCCGCACCTGGTGGCTGGTCGGCAGCGATGCGCTGGAACCTGGCTGCCATGACGCGGGTGGCGGCCCTGACCAGGGCGACTCGGCAAAGCGCGCGCGCGAATGAGCGCCGTGCAGGCCAGCGTCATCGTCTCGACCTACAACCAGCCCGACTGGCTCGAACGCGTGCTGCTGGCCTACGCGCGCCAGGACACGCCCGGCTTCGAGCTGGTGGTTGCCGACGACGGCTCGCGCGAGGACACCCGCGCGCGCATCGACGCGCTGCGGCCCGCGCTGCCGTATGCGCTCAAGCACGTCTGGCATCCGGACGACGGCTTCCGCAAGTGCGTGATCATGAACCGCGCGATCGAGGCCGCCAGCGCCGATTACCTCATCTTCTCCGACGGTGACTGCCTGCCGCGCGCCGATTTCATCGGCGTGCACCTGCGCGCGCGGGCGCCGCGGCGCTTCCTCTCCGGCGGCTACTTCAAGCTGCCGCGCGCGACCAGCGAGGCGATCACCGCGGCCGAAGTCGCGCGTGGCGCGCACGCCGATCCGGACTGGCTGCGCGCGCACGGCGTGCCGCGCGACCACAAGCTGTGGAAGCTCACCGCGCGCGGCTGGCGTGCGCGGATGCTCAACGCGATCACGCCGGCGCGGGCGAGCTGGAACGGCCACAACGCCTCGGGCTGGCGTCGCGACATCGAGTCCGTCAACGGCTTCGACGAGCGCATGCAGTACGGCGGCGAGGACCGCGAACTTGGCGAGCGCCTGCAGAACGCCGGCATCCGCGGCAAGCGCGTGCGCTACCAGGCCATCGTGGTCCACCTCGACCACGACCGCGGTTACGTGAAGCCCGGGATGATCGAGGCGAACCTCCGTATTCGAGCCGAGACCCGGCGCGCGCATGCGACCTGGACCGAGCATGGGCTGGTGCCCGGGCCGCGGGCGGCCTAGCGCTGAGGTCGCCGGTTGCCGCATCCGCGATTGTGGGAGTCCGCGACTGCCGGCATCTGCGATCGTAGGGGACCGCGACTGCGGGCATCCGCGATCGTAGGAGTCCACGACTGTGGGTATCTGCAATCGTGGGGGTCCGCGACTGCCGGGACCAGGGTGCCGGCTCAGACAGTGAAGCAAACTCGCCGGCACCCTGGTCCCGGCATTCGCGGACGCGCTTCGGTCAAGCGCGCGACGTGAGGCGCTTGCCCTGCGAGAGCGGCTTTCGCCGCCACCGAGGCCCATCGCCCGCGGAGCGGGCTCCTACAAAGCCGGCCTTGTAGGAGCGCGCTCTGCGCGCGATGGGCGCTTGCGGGATAATGCGCGGGCCATGTCCACCCCGAACCTCGCCGACGCCCTTGCACCCGCGCGCCATGCAGCCGCGCCCTTTCCGCACTACCGCGTCGAAGGCGCGCTGGGCGCCGGTGTCGCCGGGGCGCTGATCGCGCAGTTCCCCGCGCTGGACCTCATCACCCGCGGCGCCGAGGTCGGCGACAACCGCCGTTTCAGCTTCTCGGCCGCCGATGCCATCGACGACGCGCGACTGGCGCCCTTGTGGCGCGACTTCGTCGCCATGCACGTCTCGCAGGCCTTCCTCGACGGCGTGCTGCGCGCGCTGGCGCCCGACATCCGCGCCGCCTTCCCGGATATCGAGGCGCGCATGGGCAAGCCGCTGGAACAATGGCGCGCGGGCCTGCGCCGGCGCCAG
>JAGOEZ010000162.1 GCA_017997455.1 Lysobacterales bacterium
ATTCCTCCGAGCCCCCGATGAAACGCCGCCACATCCAGGCCGACGACGAGCCCGATCCGGAAAGCCGCCTGTGCGATGCGCTGCTGAGCCTGCGCACGCGCGCCGAAGTGGCGGCGTTCCTGCGCGACCTGTGCACGCCGGCCGAACTCGAGGCCCTGACCGACCGCTGGCGCGTGGTGCCGCTGTTGCGTCGCGGGCTGCCCTATCGCGAGATCCACGACCACACCGGCGTCAGCGTGACCACCATCGGTCGCGTCGCGCGCTTCCTCAGCCACGGCAATGGCGGCTACCGGACGGCCGCGGAACGCGTGCTGCCGGCGCCGGCGGCAGCGGCAGCGGCCACGCCATGAACCGTGCCGATCGCCTGCGCGTGGCGGTGCAGAAGAGCGGGCGCCTCGCGCAACCGTCGCAGGACCTGCTGGCCGAGTGCGGGCTGCGCTTCCGCCAGAGCCGCGACAAGCTGTTCTGCTTCGGCGAGACCCTGCCGATCGACCTGCTGCTGGTGCGCGACGACGACATCCCGCGCATGCTCGCCGAGGGCAGTTGCGACCTCGGCATCGTCGGTCGCAACGTGCTCGCCGAACAGGACGACGGCACGGCACCCGTGGTCGAACTGCGCGCGCTGGGCTTCGGCGCCTGCCGCCTCGCGATCGCGCTGCCACAGGACCTGCCCTGGAACGGCGCGGCGAGCCTGGCTGGCCTGCGCATCGCGACCAGCTACCCGCGCCTGCTCGGGCGATACCTGCAATCGGCGGGCGTGGCCGCGACCGTGGTGGTGCTCAATGGCTCGGTCGAGATCGCGCCGCGACTGGGTAGCGCCGACGCGGTCTGCGACCTGGTCTCCAGCGGCGCCACCCTTGCCGCCAACCAGCTGCGCGAGGTCGCCGTCGTGGCGCCGAGCGAGGCGGTGCTGGCCGGGAGCGCGGCCGCGCCGCTGGATGCGCGCACCGAGTTGCGCGAGATGCTGCTGCGCCGGATCGAGGGCGTGCTCGCGGTCAAGGACTCCAAGCTGGTGCTGTTGCATGCGCGGCGCGATGCGCTGTCCGCGATCACCGGCCTGCTGCCGGGCGCGCCGCGCGCGCTGGTCACCGCGGTGGAAGGTTCGCCGGACGAGGTCGCGGTGCAGGCGCTGTGCCCGCGCGCGGTCACCTGGCAGCACCTCGAGGACCTCAAGCGTGCCGGCGCGCGCTCGCTGCTGGTAATCCCGGTCGAGAAGGTGCTTGCATGATGCGGTTGGACTGGAATGCACTGGACGCCGCGGCGCGCGGCGCGGCGCTCGCGCGCCCTGCCTCGCAACGCGACCCGGGCCTGCGCCACGACGTTGCGCGGATCCTCGACCAGGTGCGCGCCGACGGCGACTCCGCCCTGCGTGCGCTGACCCGGCGCCACGATGGCGCGGAACTGGAGCGCTTCGAGGTCGAGCCGGCGCAGTTCGAGCGCGCGACGCGCGGATTGCCGCAGGCGCTGCGGGACGCGATCGACGAAGCGCACGGCCGCATCGACGCCTTCCATCGCGCGAGCCTGGCGCCGGCGCTCTCGCTCGAGACCGCGGCCGGCGTGCGCTGCGAGCGCGTGTGGCGGCCGATTGCCCGCGTCGGCCTCTACGTGCCGGCCGGTTCCGCGCCGCTGCCGTCGACGGCGCTGATGCTGGGCGTCCCGGCGCGGATCGCCGGATGCCCGGAAATCGTGCTGTGCACGCCGCCGCGCGCCGACGGCAGTGCCGATCCCGCGGTGCTGTATGCGGCGTCGCGCTGCGGCATCGGCCGCGTCTTCCGCCTGGGCGGGGCGCAGGCGATCGCCGGCATGGCATTCGGCACCGCGCAGCTTCCGCGTTGCGACAAGCTTTATGGTCCCGGCAACGCCTGGGTGAACGAGGCCAAGCGGCAGGTGGCCGCGGCGCCCGGTGGCCCGGCGATCGACCTGCCGGCGGGTCCGTCCGAAGTGCTGGTCGTCGCCGATGGGAACGCGAACTCGCGCTACGTCGCCGCCGACCTGCTGGCGCAGGCCGAGCACGACCCGCAGGCGCAGGTGCTCCTGGTCAGCGACTCGGCGCGACTGCTGGACGCGGTCGCCGCGGAGTTGCCGCGCCAGCTCGAACGGCTGCCGCGGCGCGCGATCGCGGCGCAGGCGCTGGCCAACGGCCGCATGATCCAGGTCGGCTCGATCGAGCAGGCGCTCGAGGTCTCCAACGCCTACGCCCCGGAGCACCTGATCCTGCAGGTCGCGGATGCGCGCGCCTGGCTGCCGCGGGTGGCCTGTGCCGGGTCGGTGTTCCTCGGCGCGTGGTCGCCGGAATCGGTCGGCGACTACTGCAGCGGCACCAACCACGTGCTGCCGACCGATGGCGCCGCGCGCGCCTGGAGCGGCCTGTCGGTGGCGAGCTTCCAGAAGGCGATCACGGTGCAGGAGCTGACCCCGGCCGGCCTGGCGACGATCGGACCCTGTGCGATGACGCTGGCGACGGCCGAAGGGCTGGACGCGCACGCGCGCGCGGTCGCGATCCGCCTCGAGGACCGGGATCGCGTTCCCGGGGCGGTGGCGGCATGAGCGTGCTCGATCTCGTGCGGACCGAGCTGCGCCAGCTGCGCGGCTACTCCTCGGCGCGGATGGAGGCCAGCGGCGGACGCGTGCTGCTCAACGCCAACGAGTCGCCGTGGCCGGGCATCGCCGATCCCGACGGCACGCTGCAGCGTTACCCGGACGCGCAACAGCCGGCGGACCTGGTCGCGGGCCTCGCCGACCTGTACGGGGTTCCGGCCGCCAACGTCCTGGTCGCGCGCGGCAGCGACGAATGCATCGACCTGTTGACCCGCGCGACCTGCCGGGCGGGCGTCGATGCGGTGCTGGTGAGTCCGCCGACCTTCGCGATGTATGCGGTCTGCGCCGGGATCCAGGGCGCCAGCGTATTGAACGTGCCACTGGATCCCGCGCGCGATTTCGCGCCGGACTTCAGGCGCCTGCGCGAGGTTGCGCTAGCCGAGCCGGTCAAGCTGGTCTATGTGTGCACGCCCAACAATCCCACCGGCGGCATCGCGCCGGCCGAGCCGGTGCTGGCGCTGGCGCGCGAGCTCGCGGGACGCGCGCTGGTGGTGGTGGACGAGGCCTACGCCGAGTTCGCCGACGCGCCCAGCCTCGCGCCGCGGGCGGCGCAGCCCGGGAACCTCGTGGTCCTGCGCACCCTGTCGAAGGCCCACGCGCTGGCCGGCGCGCGGGTCGGCGCGCTGGTGGCCGATGCCGGGCTGGTCGCGCTGCTGCGGCGCCTGCTGGCGCCGTACCCGATCGCGGTGCCGTGCGCGCGCGCCGCGCTCGCCGCGCTGGCGCCCGATGCGCTGGCCGCGACCCGGCTGCGCGTGGCGGCGATCCGGGCCGAGCGCACGCGCCTCGCCGGCGCCTTCGCGCGCCTGCCCGGGGTGCGCGCGGTATTCCCGTCCGCGGCCAACTTCCTCACCGCACGCTTGGATGCTGCGTCCGCGACCTATGCCGCGTTGCTGGCGGCCGGGATCGTGGTGCGCGATGTCGGCGGCTATCCGGGACTCGAGGACTGCCTGCGTTTCACGATCGGCACGCCGGGCGAGAACGACGCCCTGCTCGGCGTGCTGGCCCGCCGCGAGCGCGTGGCATGAGCGCGCGGCGCCGGATCCTGTTCCTCGACCGCGACGGCACCCTGATCGAGGAGCCGGCGGACGAGCAGGTCGACCGCCTCGACAAGCTGCGCCTGGTGCCGGAAGTGATTCCCGCGCTGCGCCGGCTGCGCGACGCCGGCTACGAGTTCGTGATGGTGACCAACCAGGACGGGCTCGGCACGACGTCGTTCCCGCGCGAGCAGTTCGAGGCGCCGCAGGCCATGCTGCTCGAGATCCTCGCGTCGCAGGGCATCCGCTTCGCGGCGATCCATGTCGACCCGCACCACGCGCACGAGCAGGCGCCCACGCGCAAGCCCGGCATCGGCATGGTGCTCGACTACCTGCGCGCCGGCGACCTCGACATGCAGGCCAGCGCGGTGGTCGGCGATCGCGAGACCGACATGGCGTTCGCGCGCAACCTCGGCCTGCGCGGGCTGCGCCTGGGCCATGACGGCCTCGACTGGCCGGCGATCGCGCATCACCTGGCCGTGCGCCCGCGCACCGCCGAGGTCGTGCGCGACACCCGCGAGACCCGCATCCGCGTCAGCGTCGACCTCGACCGCGAGGCCGAGCCGCGCGCCAGCACCGGGATCGGCTTCTTCGACCATATGCTCGAGCAGCTCGGCAAGCACGGCGGCTTCGCCCTCGCGCTGCGCTGCGAGGGCGACGTGCGCGTGGACGAGCACCACACCGTCGAGGACTGCGCGCTGGCGCTGGGCGAGGCGCTGCGCGTCGCGCTCGGCGACAAGCGCGGCATCGGCCGCTACGGCTTCGCGCTGCCGATGGACGAGGCGCGGGCAGAGGCATTGCTGGACCTCTCCGGCCGCCCCTGGTTCGTGTTCGAGGGCGCGTTCCCGCGCGAGCGCGTGGGCGAATTGCCGACCGAGCTGGTGCCGCACTTCTTCCGCTCGCTGTCCGACAGCCTGGGCGCGAACCTGCACCTGCGCGTGAGCGGCGAGAACGCCCACCACATGGTCGAGGCCTGCTTCAAGGCGGTGGCGCGTGCCCTGCGCCAGGCCCTGCGGCGCGAAGGCGATGCGCTGCCCAGCACCAAGGGCGTGCTGTGAGCGAGGCGCTGGTGCTGATCGACGCCGGTGGCTCCAACATCGGCTCGGTCCAGGCCGCGTTCGCCCGGCTCGGGGTGGCGGCGCCGCTGACCACCGACCCCGCGCGGATCCGTGCCGCGGCGCGCGTGGTGCTGCCTGGCGTCGGCGCCGCGGCGCGCGCGATGCAGCGCCTGCGCGAGACCGCGCTCGACCAGCTGGTGCCGCGCCTGACCCAGCCGGTGCTCGGGATCTGCGTCGGCATGCAGGTGCTCTATGAAGGATCCGATGAGGGCGACGCGCCCGGGCTGGGCGTGTTCGCGGGCCGCCTCGCGCGGATCGCCGCCGCGCCCGGCGTACGCGTGCCGCACATGGGCTGGAACCAGCTCCTGCCGCGCCACGCGGCACCGCTGCTGGCCGGTTTCGGCGCGGCCGACCACGCCTATTTCGTCCACAGCTACGCCGCACCGGTCGACGCGCACACGGTCGCCGCCTTCGAGCACGGGGCGCGCTACTGCGCCGTGGTTTCGCGCGGCAACTTCCACGGCGCGCAGTTCCACCCCGAACGATCGGCCGCGACCGGCGCGCGCCTGCTGGCCAACTTCCTCGCCTTGTGATCCACGCATGATCGTCTACCCCGCCATCGACCTGCGCGGCGGACTCGCGGTCCGCCTGGCCCAGGGCGACTACGCGCGCGAGACCCGCTACGCGGAGGAGCCGCTGGCGCTGGCGCGACGCTACGCCGACGCCGGCGCGCGCTGGCTGCACCTGGTCGACCTCGACGCCGCGCGGACTGGTCGCTTCGCCCATCGCGAGCTGGTCGCGCGCATCGCCGCCGGGTCCGGGCTGCGGATCCAGGCCGGCGGCGGCGTGCGCAGCCTTGCCGACGTCGAGGCCCTGCTTGCGGCGGGCGCGAGCCGGGTCGTGGTGGGCAGCGCCGCGGTGCGCGAGCGCGAGATGGTGGCCGGCTGGGTCGGGCGCCTCGGCGCCGACGCGATCTGCGTGGCGCTGGACGCGCGCCCGCTCGAGGGCGGCGGCTGGCGCCTGCCGGTCGCGGGCTGGACCGAGGACAGCGGCGCGGGACTGCACGAGACCCTCGACTGGTACGTGGGCGCGTGCGCGCTGCGCCACGTGCTGTGCACCGACATCTCGCGCGATGGCGTGTACGCCGGACCCAGCCTCGCGCTCTACCGCGAGTTGGCGGTGCGCCACCCGTCGGTCGAACTGCAAGGTTCCGGCGGCGTGCGCGACGCTGGCGATGTGCGCGCCCTGCGCGAGGCCGGTGTCGCCGGCGCCGTGGTCGGCAAGGCCCTGCTCGAGGGCAGGGCAACGCTGGAGGAACTGCTGCGGTGCTGACCCGGCGCATCATTCCCTGCCTCGACGTGCGCGACGGCCAGGTGGTCAAGGGCGTGCGCTTCCGCGACCACGTGGTGGTGGGCGCGATCGAGGAACTCGC
>JAGOEZ010000163.1 GCA_017997455.1 Lysobacterales bacterium
CATCCGGCGCTGGCCGAGCGCGGCAAGCCCGGCGCGCGCGAGCGCTGGGCGCTGCAGCTCGGCACGCTGGGCGGCGGCAACCACTTCATCGAGGTCTGCATCGACCAGGACCAGCGCGTGTGGGCCATGTTGCATTCGGGCTCGCGCGGCATCGGCAACCGCATCGGCCAGTACTTCATCGCGCGCGCGCGCGAGGCGATGCTGCGCGACGACGTGCACCTGCCCGACCGCGACCTGGCCTGGCTGGCCGCCGGCACCCCGGACCACGACGACTACCTCGACGCCGTCGCCTGGGCGCAGGACTACGCGGCCGAGAACCGCCGCCAGATGATGGCGCTGGTGGTCGCGGCGATGCGCGCGCGGCTGCCGGCGTTCACGCTCGACGCGCAGGCGATCGACTGCCATCACAACTACGTCGCGCGCGAGCGCCATTTCGGCGCCGACGTGCTCCTCACCCGCAAGGGCGCGATCCGCGCCGGCGCCGGCGAACTGGGCATCATCCCCGGCAGCATGGGCGCGCGCAGCTACATCGTGCGCGGCAAGGGCAACCCCGATTCGTTCAGTTCCTGCGCGCACGGCGCCGGCCGGCGCATGTCGCGCACCGAGGCCCGGCGCCGCTACGGCCCGCGCGACCTCGCCGAGCAGACCCGCGGCGTCGAGTGCCGCAAGGATGCGGGCGTCGTCGACGAGCTGCCGGCCGCCTACAAGGACATCGACGCCGTGATGGCCAACCAGACCGACCTGGTCGAAGTCGTGCACACCCTGCGCCAGGTCGTGTGCGTCAAGGGCTGAGTTCCGCATCGCCGCCTTGGGAACGGCTTCAGTCGCGACCAGGCCTATCGCGCGCAGAGCGCGCTCCTACAAGGCCGGCTCTGTAGGAGCGCGCTCTGCGCGCGATAGGCCTGGTCGCAGCTGTAGCCGCTCCTGCAAGGGAGCGGGTGGCGCGACGTGATCCGGCGGCGAGCGGCCGCGGTTCGCGAGCTGGGGCGCGCTTCCCCCGGAAACGGCGCCGGCGCTATGCTCGGGCGGTCAGAAGTCCAGCGGAGGCCTGAATGCAGGCGGTTGCGAGGGCGTTCGGCGACATCCATTCCACCCGGGTGCTGTCGCTCGATTCCAACGGGCGCATCCTGGACTGGATCTCCTGGCAGGATGCGACCTGCCTCTACGTGCGCGACGCGGTCGCGTGGACGCTCGGCGACTCGTGCCTGACGATCCGTGGCGGCACCTGCCGCGAGACCGGCAGCCAGAGCCTGATCCGCCTGCATCCGATCGTCGCCAGCCGCGGGCACGCGCGGCCCGGCCTGCTCGAGCCCGCGCCGGCGCTGACCAACCTCGCGCTGTTCGCGCGCGACCGCCATGTCTGCCTCTACTGCGGCGACCACTTCCACCGCAGCGAACTGACCCGCGACCACGTGCTGCCGCTCTCGCGCGGCGGGCGCGACTGCTGGGAGAACGTGGTCAGCGCCTGCCTCGACTGCAACGTGCGCAAGGGCGGCCGCACCCCGCAGCAGGCGCGCATGCCGCTGCTGGCGATCCCCTACCGGCCGAGCTGGGTCGAGCACCTGATCCTGTCGAACCGCAACATCCTGGCCGACCAGATGGAGTTCCTGGTCGGCCACCTGCCGCGCAACCGCCGCCACCTGGTGTGACGCGCTGCCCGCGGCGCGCCCCGGCGCCGCCCCTGGACCGCCTTGCCGCCCCGCGGGACGTGCCCGACAATGGCGCACCAGGTTCCCGACCATGACCGATCCCACCCGCTACCCGAGGCTGGCTGCCATCGACGCGCCGGCCGACCTGCGCGCCCTGCCCGAATCCGAGCTGCCGGCGGTCGCGGACGAATTGCGCAATTACCTCATCGAGTCGGTCGGTCGCTCCGGCGGCCATTTCGGCGCCGGCCTGGGCGTGGTCGAGCTGACCGTGGCCCTGCACTGGCTCTACGACACGCCCACCGACCGCCTGGTCTGGGACGTGGGCCACCAGGCCTATCCGCACAAGATCCTCACCGGCCGCCGCGACCGCATCGAGACGGTCAAGCGCAAGGACGGGCTGGCGCCTTTCCCGCGCCGCGAGGAGAGTCCCTACGACGCCTTCGGCGTGGGCCACTCGTCGACCTCGATCAGCGCCGCGCTGGGCATGGCGATCGCCCTGCAGCGCAAGGGCGACCCGCGCCGCGTGGTGGCGGTGATCGGCGACGGCGCGATGACCGCGGGCATGGCCTTCGAGGCGCTCAACCACGGCGGCGACGTGCAGCCCGAGCCCGACCTGCTGGTGATCCTCAACGACAACCAGATGTCGATCTCCGAGAACGTCGGCGGCCTGACCAAGGTGCTGGCGCGCCTGATGACCAGCCCGACCCTCAACAAGGTGCGCGACCGCGCCAAGCGCGCGATGCGCCGCGGCTCGCCGATGTGGCGCTTCATGCGCCGCTGGGAAGAGCACTGGAAAGGCATGTTCGTGCCCAGCACCCTGTTCGAGGAATTCGGCTTCCACTACACCGGACCGATCGACGGCCATGACATGGGCCAGCTGGTGACCGCGATCCGCGCGCTGCGCGACCGCAAGGGCCCGCAACTGCTGCACGTGATCACGCGCAAGGGCAAGGGCTACGAACTGGCCGAAGCCGACCAGATCGAATACCACGCGGTCTCGCCTTTCGATCCCAGGGTCGGCGTGATCAAGAAGCCGGCCAAGCCCAGCTACACCCAGGTCTTCGGCGACTGGCTGTGCGACATGGCCGCGCGCGACCCGCGCCTGCTCGCGATCACGCCGGCGATGCGCGAGGGCTCGGGGCTGGTGCGTTATTCGCGCGAGTTCCCCGAGCGCTACTTCGACGTCAGCATCGCCGAACAGCACAGCGTGACGCTCGCGGCCGGCATGGCCTGCGAGGGCATGAAGCCGGTGGTGGCGATCTACTCCACGTTCCTGCAGCGCGCCTACGACCAGTTGATCCATGATGTCGCCCTGCAGGGCCTCGACGTGCTGTTCGCGCTCGATCGCGCCGGGGTGGTCGGGCCGGACGGCGCGACCCACGCCGGCAGCTTCGACCTCAGTTACCTGCGCTGCATCCCCAACATGGTGGTGATGGCGCCGTCGGACGAGGACGAGTGCCGGCAGATGCTCTACACCGGCTTCGAGCACGCGGGTCCCGCCGCGGTGCGCTATCCGCGCGGCGGCGGCACCGGCGTGGCGCCGAAGGCCGAGATGACGCTGCTGCCGATCGGCAAGGCCGAGCTGCGCCGGCGCGGCAAGCGCGTGGCCCTGCTCGCCTTCGGTTGCACCGTGCAGCCCTGCGAGCTGGTCGGCGCCGAACTCGACGCCACGGTGGTCAACATGCGCTTCGTCAAGCCGCTCGACGAGGCGCTGCTGCTCGAGATCGCGCGCAGCCACGAGTTCCTGCTCACGGCCGAGGACAACGCCACCGCCGGCGGCGCCGGCTCGGGCGTCGCCGAAGCGCTCGCCGCGCACGGCATCGACCTGCCGATCCTGCACCTCGGGCTGCCCGACCGGTTCCTCGAGCATGCAAGCCGCGAGGAGCTGCTGGCCGAAGCAGGCCTCGATCAAGCCGGCATCCGCCGCGCCCTGCTCGCGCGCTGGCCGCAGCTGGCGCCGGCACCCACGCCGCGGCTGGCCGCCACGCCCTGAGGCGTCGAATCCGCACTGCCCATCCTGTCGAGGATCGGGCGGCATGCTGGCGGAGCCCATCGCGCGCAGAGCGCGCTCCTACAAAGCCGGCTTTGTAGGAGCGCGCTCTGCGCGCGACAGGTGCCGCAAGTCGCGCCAGGCCCTTCGCCCGCCGGAAACGCTGCGTGGGCCCCTGTAGGAGCGCGCTCTGCGCGCGATAGGCGCCGCAAGTCGCGCTAGGCCCTTCGTCCGCCGGACACGCGCTCGCGTCCGCCAAGGTCGGTGGCGGTGAATACGTCGCGCAGGCCCGCCGCGGCCAGCAGCACGCGCACCGCCGCACCCTGCTCCCAGCCATGTTCGAGCAGCAGCCATGCGCCCGGCTGCAGGTGCCCCGGCGCATCGCGCGCGATCGCGCGGATCGCATCGAGGCCATCGACGCCCGAAACCAGCGCCATGCGCGGCTCGAAGCGCAGGTCGCCCTGGGCGAGATGCGGATCCTGCGCGGCGATGTAGGGCGGATTGCCCACGATGAGTTCGCAGCGCTCGGCCGCCAGCGGCTGCAACCAGTCGCCATGGCGGAACGCCACGTTGGCGATGCCCAGGCGCCGGGCGTTGGCCGCGGCCACCGCGAGTGCCGCGGCGCTCGCGTCGATGGCGATGATCTGCGCCTGCGGCCGCTCGCGCGCGAGCGCCAGCGCGATCGCGCCGCTGCCGGTGCCGAGGTCGGCGACGCGCATCGAGCCGGCGGACGGCATTCGCTCGAGCGCCAGTTCCACCAGGCGCTCGGTATCGGCGCGCGGGATCAGCACGTCGGGCGAGACCGTGAGCGACAGGCTCCAGAAACCGGCGTCGCCGAGCAGGTAGGCGACCGGCTGCCCGGCGCGCCGTGCCGCGACCAGGGCATCGAAGCGCGCGCGCGCGGCCGCGTCCGGCACCTCGTCCGCATGCGCATGCAGCCAGGTGCGGTCGCGGCCCAGCGCGTGCGCGAGCAGCCGCTCGGCCTCGGCCCGCGCTTCGTCGGTGCCCAGCGCGCTGGTGGCCGCGCGCAGCGTCGCGGCGATCGACTCAGGCATCGTGGGTCGGTGGCGTCGGCGGCTCGGGCAGGTTCGACACCGTGCGGCGCGGCGCGGCGCGCCAGTAGCCGCCCGCGGACCAGGCCTGCCAGCCCCAGCGCAGCCAGCCGATCAGCGCATTCGACAGCCACAGGGCCCACGCCAGCATCGCCGCCTTGTACCACCACATCGACACCGTGACCGCGCTGCCCGGCGCGATCGCATCGCTGGTGCGATCGGCGAACCAGCGCAGCTGCGTGGGCGTGGAGCCATTGCCGGCCAGGTGCATGTCGGGGGTGCCGAGCAGCCCCTGCGGGATCGCGGAGACCACGGCCACGACCGCGACCAGGGTCAGGAGCGCGAGGCCGGCCTGGGCAAGGTTGAAGCCGGTGTCGTTGCGGATCGGGGCCAGCCGCGCGCGTGAGTCGAGCGCGAACAACCACGCTGCCACCACCAGCAACGCGCTCCACGAAAAGGTCGAGAAGCCCAGTCCCAGCAGCAGCCATTGCCAGAAGCGCAGCGGCGTGCGGCGCAGGCGCGACAGCGCCCAGGCGACCAGCACCATCAGCGCCAGCTCGGCCCAGTAGAGCACCGCCGGCCCGATGCGCGGACCGCTGGCATTGAGCACCCAGCGATCGGCCGGCAACGCCAGCGTGGTCTCGAGGTTGGAGGCCTGCGCGGCGAGGCCCACCGTGGCGGTGCGGCTGACCAGCCCGATCTCGCCGGCCTCGCGCCAGCGCACGCTGGCGCTGTGCGCGCCGGGCGCGATCGGCAACACCAGCTTGCCATTCTCCGGGCGCAGGTTGAGTTCGGTGCCATCGATGGTGACGCCCATCACTTCGGCCGCCGCGGGCAAGGCGATCGCGTGCTGCCCGCCCTGCGTGCTGCGCAGTTGCAGGGTCAGCGTGCTGTCGCGCGCTCGCTTGCCGATGGCGGTCTCGAGGGTCACGCCGTCGATCGCCAGGGTCGGGCCGGGGACCGGCGCCGGCCGCGCGATGGTCAGCACCAGGGTCTCGCCGGGCAATGGATGGAACTCCAGCACCGAGTCCTCGCCGTCCGCGCCATGGACCATCGGCACGCCTTGCGCGCGCACGTTCCAGGTCGGGCTGGCGACGATGCGCCAGACCTCGGCGTGGGCGTCCAGCGCCGGCGCGACCAGGGTCAGGGTGTCGACGCGATCGAGCTGCGAGCTCCACTGTGCGCTGCCCTCGCCCGCCTGCAGCGGCACCGTCACGCGACCATCCGCCACCGTGAGCCCCGCGGTGGTCACGCGCTCGCCCGACAGCAGCGGCAGCGAAGGCGAGAATCCGGCCTGCAGCGGCGCGACCCGCCGGATGGTGTTCTGGACATACCAGTCCAGGTCGAGCATCAGGCGCCGTTCCAGCATCACGAAGGGCGGGAACTGCTGCGCCACGCCGGC
>JAGOEZ010000164.1:0-4723 GCA_017997455.1 Lysobacterales bacterium
TCGCTCAGTCGCCGAGCATCGCCGCCAAGCGGTCGAGGTGCGACTTCGCCCGCTCGGCGCGCTCGACCCTGTCCTGCTCGGGATCGCGGCCCTCGCGGTGCAGGTCGGCGTCGGGCAGTTCGGCGAGGAAGCGGCTGGGGTCGAGGCGCAAGAGCTGGCCGAAGCGCTGCTTGGTGGCGGCGTAGCTCAGCGTCAGTTGCTCCTTGGCGCGGGTGATGCCGACGTAGAAGAGCCGACGCTCCTCCTCGAGGCGGCCTTCCTCGATGCCGCCTTCGTGCGGCAGGGTCCCGTCCTCGAGGCCGATCAGGTACACGCAGCGGAACTCGAGGCCCTTGGCGCCGTGCAGGGTCATGAGCCGCACGGCGTTGCCCGGATCGTCGCGGTCGTTGTTGGTCAGCAGCGCCAGCTGCGCGGCGAGGTCGCCGACGCCGGCCTTGCTGCGCGCGGCGCCTTCGCGCAGCCATTCGACCAGTTCCTTGACGTTGCCCAGGCGCCGCTCCAGCAAGGTGCGGTCGGGCGTGGTCGCGCGCAGGTGCGCCTCGTAGTGGGTGGCGGCCATCAGCGACTCGACCAGGTTGCCGGCGCCGCGCGACTCGGCCTCGGCGCGCAGCTCGCGGACCAGCGTGGTGAACCCGGCCAGCGCCGAGGCCGGGCGCGGCGACAGCTGCTGCAGCACGGCGTGGCTTTCGGCGGCGCGCAGCAGGCCCAGGTGCGCGCGGCCCGCGAGTTCGCCCAGTTTCTCCAGCGTGGTCGCGCCCACCTCGCGCCTGGGTGCGACCACCGCGCGCAGGAAGGCCGCGTCGTCGTCGGGGTTGGCGACCAGGCGCAAGTAGGCGAGCAGGTCCTTGACCTCGGCGCGCTCGAAGAACGCCGTGCCACCGGTGAGGTGGTACGGCACGCGCAGGAGGCGCAATGCCTTCTCCACCGCGCGCGACTGGTGGTTGCCGCGGTAGAGCACCGCGAACTCGCTCCATGGCGCGCCGGCCTGCGCCTGCCGGTGCGCGATTTCCGACGCGACCTTCTCCGCCTCGGCGACATCGTCCTTGCACTCGAGCACGCGGATCGGCGCGCCCTCGGCGTGGGCGCTCCAGAGCTTCTTGTCGAAAATATGCGGGTTCTGCGCAATCACCGCATTGGCGGCGCGCAGGATGCGCGCGCTGCAGCGGTAATTCTGCTCCAGCTTGACGACCTTGAGCGCCGGGTAGTCGCGCGAGAGTTCGCGCAGGTTCTCCGGATCGGCGCCGCGCCAGGCGTAGATGCTCTGGTCGTCGTCGCCCACCGCGGTGAAGGCGCCGCGCGGGCCGGCCAGGGCCTTGAGGAGGCGGTACTGCGCGCGGTTGGTGTCCTGGTATTCGTCGACCAGGAGGTACCGGATGCGTTCGCGCCAGGCCTCAGCCACGCCACCGTCGCCTTCGAGCAGCGCCAGGGGCAAGCGGATCAGGTCGTCGAAATCGACGGCGTTGAACGCGCCGAGGCGACGCTGGTATTGCGCGTAGACCTCGGCCGCCTCGATCTCGCGCGGCGAGCTCGCGGCCTCCAGCGCCTGCGCGGGGTCGAGGCCCTCGTTCTTGGCCTTCGACACCAGCTGCCGCATGCGTTCCAGCGCGTCGGCCTTGGTCCCGGCCGGCAACAGGTCCTTGACGATCGCCAGCGAATCGTCGGAATCGAAGATCGAGAAGCCGCGGCGCAGGCCGGCGCGCGCGTGCTCGATCTGCAGGAAGCGCAGGCCCAGCGAGTGGAAGGTGCTGATCTGCGGCTCGTGCTCGCCGCCGTGGCCCTTGAGCAGCCGCGTCGCGCGCTCGCGCATCTCGCGCGCGGCCTTGTTGGTGAAGGTGATCGCGCAGACCCGGTCGGCGCGCAGGCCATCGCGCACCAGGCGCGCGATCTTCTCGGTGATCACCCGGGTCTTGCCCGAACCGGCGCCGGCGAGCACGAGCAGGGGGCCGTCGGTCCAGGCGACGGCCTCGCGTTGGGCGGGATTGAGCGACATGCGGGAGGCTTCGGACCGGGGACGCGATGCGATGCGGGCAACGTGCAGCATGAGGCCGCGCGCCGCAGGCGCGGCGCGCGGCGGCTGCGGCGGATCAGTACTCGTCGGTGCCGAGGATTTCCTTCTCCAGTTCGTCGGCCTTCTCGGCCGCGAAGCTGATTGCCTCGTGCAGCTGGCTGGGCGTGGCCTTGGCCGGCACGCGCACGATGTTGTAGACGGTGTCGTCCTGCTTGCCCCAGAAGCCCAGCGTCGAGGTGTTGTTCTCGTCCAGCAGGCGATTGGCCAGCGCGTGGTCGATCAGCCTGGAGTCGTCGGTCTTGAACGCGATCGAGTACACGTCGCGGAACTCGTTCTGTTTCCAGCTGAAGGACTTGGACTGGATGCGCACGCCCTGGCTGCGGCCGTCCTCGTTCCACTGGATGGTGACCGAGACCTCGCCGTTGTCCTGCACGGTGTACTTCATGTCCTCGGAATCGAGCGCGCTGGTCACGCGCGGGTCGGGTGCGACCTTCTCGTCGTCGGCAAGGACCGGCAGGCAGGCGAGCGCGAGGCTGCAGGCGATGAGGCGTCGGGAACGTGGGCTGCGCATCGTGGTCTCCCCGGAGCGGATGGACTCTCGCGCCGGGGATGGTAGCAAGCGAAGGTCGGCGCGGGTGCGGATGCCTGTCCAGAGGTTCCCTAGGCCGGCAGCGGGTATTTGTAGCCGCTGGCGCAGTTGTAGAGCACCACGCGCTCGCCGGGATGGACCAGGCCCCGCGCGCGCGCCTGCAGCAGCCCGGCGACGGTGGCAGCGCCCTCGGGGCACAGCAGCACGCCGTCGCGCATCGCGGTCTCGCGCCAGGCGCTCCGGATCGCGTCCTCGTCCACGGCCAGGGCCGCGCCGCGCGAGGCGCGCACCGCGCGCAGGATGAGGAAGTCGCCCAGCGCCGCCGGCACGCGGATGCCATGCGCGATCGTGGCCGCGTCGTCCCAGCGGGTAGCGAACTCGGCCCCGGCTTCCCAGGCGCGCACGATCGGCGCGCAGCCCGCGGCCTGCACTGCGTACATCCGCGGCCGTCCCGGCCCGATCCAGCCCAGGGCCTCGAGTTCGTCGAAGGCCTTCCACATCCCGATCAGGCCGGTGCCGCCGCCGGTGGGATAGAAGATCGCGTCGGGCAGCGTCCAGCCGAACTGGGCCGCGAGCTCCAGCCCCATGGTCTTCTTGCCCTCAATCCGGTACGGCTCGCGCAAGGTGGCGCAGTTGAACCAGCCGCGCTCGCTTTCCCACTGGCGCACGAGCTTGCCGCAGTCGTCGATCTGTCCATCGAGCAGGGTGAGCTCGGCGCCGTAAAGGCGGATCTCGTCGAGGTTGGCGCGCGGCGTGTCGGCAGGGCACACGCAGTGCGCGGCGATGCCGGCACGCGCGCAATAGGCCGCCATCGCGGCACCGGCATTGCCGTTGGTCGGGATCGCCATCGTGCGCACGCCGAAGTGGCGCGCCATGTTGACCGCCATCGCCAGGCCGCGGGCCTTGAACGAGGCCGTGGGCAGGCGGCCCTCGTCCTTGGCCACGACTGCGACGCCACAGGCGGCCGACAACGCCGGCAGCGGCAGCAGGGGCGTGGCGTCCTCGCCCAGCGACACCGGCTCGACCCCGGCGGGCAGCGGCAGCAGCTCGCGCCAGCGCCACAGGGTGGCCGGGCGGGCGGCGATCGCGTCGCGATCCACCTCGCGGCGGATCCGGTCGAGGTCGTAACGCACCAGCAGCGGCTTGCCGGCGGCGGAGACGGTGGCGGGCCGGTCCGCCGGCAGCCGTTCGCCGGCAAGGCCGCATTCGAGGTAGGTCACGTTGCTCATGGGTTACGATGCGCGCCCTTGCCGGGAAGCCCGATGGCCAAGCTCTTCTTCTACTACTCGGCGATGAACGCCGGGAAGACCACCACGCTGCTGCAGAGCGCTCACAACTACCACGAGCGCGGCATGCGCACGTTGATCCTCACCCCGCGCCTGGACGACCGGGCCGGCGTGGGCAAGGTCCAGTCGCGCATCGGCCTGTCGGCCCAGGGCCGGATCTTCCAGGCCGACGACGACCTCCATGCGCTGGTCGCGGCCGACATCGCCGCGCGCGGCCCGCTGCACTGCGTGCTGGTGGACGAGGCCCAGTTCCTGCGCAAGCGCCAGGCCTGGCAGCTTACCGAAGTGGTCGACGCCCTCGACATCCCGGTGCTCTGCTATGGGCTGCGCACCGATTTCCGCGGCGAGCTGTTCGAGGGCAGCCAGTGGCTGCTGGCCTGGGCCGACACGCTGTCGGAGATCAAGACCATCTGCCACACCGGCCGCAAGGCCACCATGGTGGTGCGCGTGGACGAGCACGGCCGCGCGCTCACCCAGGGCCCGCAGGTCGAGATCGGCGGCAACGAGCGCTACGTCTCGGTGTGCCGCGCCGAGTTCAAGAAGATCACCGCCGGCGAGGGGCGCATCGAGCTGCAGCAGCCGCAGCTCCCGCTGGGTGAATCCGCGCCGGAGCCTTGAGAGGCCCATCGCGCGCAGAGCGCGCTCCTACACAGCCCGCATTGTAGGAGCGCATCTCATGCGCGACCGCGGACCAATACGACACCCCAAGCCCGGGTGCCGCGGTCGCGCATGAGATGCGCTCCTACAGGGCAATCGCCTTGCAACTCAGCGCTGGCAGCGCGGGCACCACACGCTGGCGCGCTGGCCGATGGCGAGTTCGCGCAGGGGCGTGCCGCATTG
>JAGOEZ010000164.1:4823-6090 GCA_017997455.1 Lysobacterales bacterium
ACCGCGTGCGTGCGCCCGCGCGGCTGCCACAGCCAGCAGCCGAAGCGGCGCGGGTCGTTGAAGCGCAGCACCTGACCCGAATCGAGTTCCAGGTCGACGTGGTCGTGCGCGCGTGGCGCGGTGCCGCGCCCCAGCACGCGCAGCGACCCCGACATGCCCAGGTGCACGATCAGCTCGCCCGGCTCCGTGCGGATCAACAGGTACTTGGCGCGCCGCCGCACGCCCTCGACCCGCTGGCCGCGCACCCGGCCCGGCAGGGCGCGCGACACCGGCCAGCGCAGCGCGCGGTTGCGCACGGTCAGGGCCTCGATACGGCGGCCGACGAGGTGCGGGGCGATGCCGCGCCGGGTGGTCTCGACTTCAGGCAACTCGGGCACGGCGTCAGCCCGCGGGCGTGCCCGGGTCGAGCAGCAGGGCCTGCGCCGCGTCGAGCACGTAGGCCAGCGCCGGCGCGTCGCGCACCAGCAGCCAGCGCTCGCCGTCGCGACCCAGGGTGAAGGCGACCTGGCGATTGCCGCCGTAGCTCGCCACCACGCGCCGACCGCTGCGCCAGCTCGGCGCCGACTCCACCCGGGTTGCGCGCAATGCGGTCGCCGACGCGAACCGGTCGGCGGGGATCGGCTTGCCATCGAAGCTGAGCGCGCTGAGGCCGCGCAGCGGTGCGAAAGGCCGCGGATCGACCAGCGACTCGGGCGGCACCAGCAACCATTGGCTGAAGTGGTCGTTCACCAGCGCGATGTCCTCGCCGATCCCGACGTAGCGGGCCTGGGTGATCGCATCGGTGGTGCCGAAGGCGAGCTTGAGCGGCCCCAGCGCCAGGGTCGCGAAAGGCGGCGCAAGGCCGACCTTGGCCGGCTCGAGCTGGTTGGCGCGATAGCGATGGCGGACCTGTGCGCCCGCCACGCCGACCAGGCGCGCGACCATGTCGGGGTCGGCGGCGATCGAATAGGGCTCGGACAGCGTCCACGCGCCCTGGATGCGCTCCATCCGCCGGCGCGGGCAGGACGGGCACTCGAGCACGATTTCGCGCAGCGACTTCTCGTTCACGCGGGCCAGCGGCTTGGGCGCCAGCATGCGCTCGCGCATCTGCTCGGCGACCGCCGCGAGGCCAAGCGCGGCCACCACGCCGACCAGCACCCAGGTGTTGCGCGTCTGGCGGTCCACGGCGAGGCCTGCTTGCGGGGACGCCAGTGTATGGCCGCGGGCCTTCGCGCGCACGCCTTGCGAGCGATGCCGCCGTCCCCTGTAGAGCGCCTTCCGCCGCGAA
>JAGOEZ010000022.1 GCA_017997455.1 Lysobacterales bacterium
ATGGTCGCGTTCTGGCCGGCGACCAGCGCGCCGCAGGTCGCGTCGTAGCCGCCCTCGATGGTGATCGTCTTGCCGGATACGTCGACGTTGCCCACATAGGCGCCCGCGGCCAGCCGCACCGTGTCGCCATTGACCGCGGCATTGACCGCCGGCTGGATCGCATCGAAGGTGCAGGGCCCGCCGTTCAACGACACCCGCAGGATGCCGGCGGGCGCGGTGGGTGTCGGCGTTCCGTCTGCGGCGAGGTCGCGGGTCGCATCCTGTCGCGCCGCGACCAGCAGCGGCGGCAAAGTGCCGGGGTGGCCCGCCACCAGTTCGAGCACCGCTGCCGGCCCGGCGTTGCGGGCACGGTCCAGGGCCAGGCCGAGTGCGTGTTCCTCGGCCTTGGCGGCAGGCAGGGGCAACAGGGCGCGGACCGGGTCGCCCTCGGTTCCCGGATCGGGTTGCATGGCGCGAGGCCGGGTCGCGATGCGGTCGGGCGCGATCCATTCATCGCCTTCGCTGTTGCGCTGGAATCCGGGGGCGGGCGCCCCGGGCGGCGTTGCATCCGCGGCGCCGCAGGCCGCGGGCGCAAGGCCCGCGACCGCAAGGGCGGCGATCGAAATGCAGCGGCAATACCGACGCATGCGCATGGCCCAGCCCTCCTTGCGGTTCGCACCAAGTCGATCCCGCACCGAAGGTAGCGGACCCGGATGCGGTGCACGTTGACCTGCGACAAGTGCGCACCACTGTACGCACCGGACTTCCGCGGTCAAGCATGCGGCAGCGCCTTCCATTGGACGGGGGGCGCCACCGCCACGACTTCCGCCATACGCGAAGTCCGAGCGACGGGAGAACAATGGCGCGCATCCACGCCGGGCCGGCGTGCCAGCGCGGCACCGAGGAGAGACTCCGATGCAGCCATCCCGTCGTGACCTGTTCAGGCTCGGTGCCCTCGCGGCGGCGGCCGTCGCGTTGCCGACGCTGGCGCAGTCGGCGGCGAAGGCGCCGGTCGAGCGCGCGGCCAGGCCTCTGCGAATCCTGATCCTGGGCGGCACCGGCTTCACCGGCCCGTTCCAGGTGAACTACGCGCTGGCGCGCGGGCACCAGGTCACGCTGTTCAACCGCGGCAAGCGGCCCTCGCCGGACTGGCCGGGCGCGGTGGAACAGCTGCATGGCGACCGCAGCACCGGCGACCTCGAGTCGCTCGCGGGGCGCGAGTGGGACGTGTGCTTCGACAATCCAACCAGCGTGCCCTCGTGGGTACGCGACGCGGGCGCGGTGCTCAAGGGCAAGGTCGGCCATTACCTCTTCATCTCGACGATCTCGGTCTACGCCGATCCCTCGAAGGCCGGCATCGGCGAGGACCAGCCGCTGGCGCAGTACGGCGGCAAGGATGCGATGGCCGAGACGCGCGACACGCTGCTGGCCGACATCGAGAACCTGTACGGGCCGCTCAAGGCCCTGAGCGAGAAGGAAGCGCTCAAGCAGTTCGGCGATGCGGTGACCATCATCCGCCCGGGCTACATCGTCGGCCCGCGCGACGAAAGCGATCGCTTCACCTACTGGCCCAACCGCATCGCCGCCGGCGGCGAGGTGCTGGTGCCCGGCGACGGCTCCGATCCGGTGCAGGTCATCGACGGGCGCGACCTCGCCGAGTGGATGGTGCGGGTGGCCGAGGCGCGGCGCTTCGGGACCTTCAATGCCGTGGGTCCCGACTACATGCTGTCCACGATGGCGCTGATGCATGGCATCCACGCCGTGACCGGCGGCAGGGCGAGCTTCACCAACGTGTCGCGTGACTTCCTCGATGAGCACAAGGTCAAGTCGGGCGAGGACCTGCCGATCTGGGAGCCAGCGGACGGCCAGTACGGCGGCTTCGGCAGCGTGAGCAATGCGCGCGCGATCGAGGCGGGCCTGACGTTCCGGCCGCTGGCCAACACCGTCGCCGATCTCCTGGCCTGGTTCCGCAGCCAGCCCGCCGAGCGGCAGGCGACGCCGCGCGCCGGCATGAGTCGCGCGCGGGAATCCGAACTCCTCGCTGCCTGGCACGCGCGCAAGGCCTGATTGGTCCGGGGACGGTCGCGACGACTGGGGCACTCTCCCATACCGTCAGTCCCGCGCAAACGGGATTCCATTGGCAGCGACTCAAGTCGCGTTTTCGGACACAATCCGAGGGCGTCGTGGGGACGTTTGGCGGAGATCCGCGGCATGTCGACGATGCGGCCCTTGCCGCTCGCGCAGTTGGTGGTTGGCGTCGTCGCGCATCGCGATCTCGCGCCGGAATCGCGACCGCAGGTCGAGGCCGCGGTGCGCGAGTTCCTGCTCGGCTTGCGCGCGGCGTACCCGGCGTTGCCGGTCGCGGTGATGTCGGCGCTGGCCGAGGGGGGCGACCGCTGGGTGGCGCACTGCGCCCTCGCGTTGGACATGGCCCTGATCGCGCCGTTGCCGCTGCCGCCGGCGCAATACGAGGCCGATTTCGCCGACGCGGCCTCGCGCACGGAGTTCGCGGCCCTGTGCGCGAAAGCCCGGGTGCGCGTGCTGCCGCATGCGGCCGGCACCGATGCCGGCGATCGCGAACGCCAGTACGCGCGCGTCGGCGTGTTCATCGCCTCGCACTGCCAGTTGCTGCTCGCACTGTGGGATGGGCGGCCCAGCGAAGGCCTGGGGGGCACGGCCGACGTGGTGGGCTTCCACCTCAGCGGCGAGATGCCGGGGCTGCCGCTGGACGACGCGCCGCCCAACCTGCTGGCCGAGGACGACAGCGACCTGGTGTTCCATTTGCTGTGCCCGCGCGCGCGCGATGCGGCCGCGGAACCGCTGCGCAGCCGCTGGCTGCTGCGCTCCGGGGAGCGCCCGGGCAGCGAGCCGATGCCGCCGGGCTACCAGCGCCTGTTCCGCCAGCTGGAGGAGTTCAACCGCAATGCCGCCGACCACGCGGCCGCGATCGCGCGCGATGGCGGCAGCCTGCTGGCCGCCGCCGCGGCGCCGATGCTGCCGGACTCCGCGCGCGCGATCGACCACCTCTTCGTGCACGCCGACTGGCTGGCGGTGCATTACCGGCAGCGCGTCCGGCGCAGCCAGTGGTTCCTGCACCTGCTGGCCGTGCTGACCGGCCTGGTCTTCCTCGTCTACTCCGAATTCGAGCGTTGGGGCGGCTACCTGGCGCTGCTGCTGGTGCTGTTCGCGGTCGGCTGGGGCGTGGCGCGCGTGGCCGACGTGCGCGAGTGGCATCGCCGCTATCTCGACTATCGCGTGCTGGCCGAGGGCCTGCGCGTGCAGTTCTACTGGGTCGCGGCGGGCGTGCCCGCGGTCGACCGCGTGCGCTTCGCCTACGACAGCTTCCTGCAGAAGCAGGACGTCGAGCTGGGCTGGATCCGCCACGTCATGCGGGTGGCGAGCCTGGTCGGCGTGCCGAGGCCGGATCCGGGCGATGCCGGCCTGCGCTGGGTGGTCGCGGAATGGGTGGGCGACGCCGGCAGCGGGCAGCTGGGCTACTACCAGCGGCGCGCCGAGGACCGCGAGCGCAAGTTCCGCCAGACCGAGGCGCTCGGTCGCGCCAGCTTGTGGGCGAGCCTGGTCTGCGCCCTGGCCCTGGTGGTCGGCGGGAGCCTGCTCGCGGATGGCGTCGCGCGCGGCCTGCTGGTGTTCATGGGCGTGGCGGCGCTCTTCGCCGGCGTGCGCCAGGCCTATTCGCACAAGCTCGCGGACAAGGAGCTGATCAAGCAGTACCGCTTCATGGCGCGCGTGCTGGCGAATGCCGCGCAGCAACTCGCCGTGGCCCGCACGCCGGCGCAGCAGAGACGCGTGCTCGAAGCCCTGGGCGACGCCGCGCTGCAGGAGCATGCGGAGTGGATCCTGATGCATCGCGAGCGTCCACTCGAGCACAACCGGCTGGGTTGACCTGCTTGACTCGGATGGTCGATTCGCGCCAAATCATTGCGGTCCCGTAGAGCGAGTCGCCATGCACCTGCCGCGCGTGAATGTCACCGAAGGGCTTGCGACGATGGCCGTCGTCGCGATGCTCCTGGCCTGGTCCGCGAACGCGGACGCCATGCCGCCCATGCGCGCCGCGCTCGTGCAGGCCGTCCATGCCGGATTGCAGGACGAGGAGGAGTACGCGGAGGAGTATGCCGAGGAGGTGGACTCGGGCGAGGAATCGGACGCCGGCGAATACGCCGACGAGGAATACGAGTCGGGCGAGGAAGCGGAGTCGGATTCCGGGGAGTATGCCGAGGAGGCGTACGAGTCGAGCGAGGATGTGGCGGCGGACGGCGACGAGTACGTCGACGAGGAAGGCGCCGAACTGCTCGACGACGATGCGGACGACTCCTGGGCTGCGGAGTTCGTCGAGGACGACTCCGACGATGCGATCCCGGTCGACGACGAGACCTGGGGCGAGGACGTGGCCTGGGACGTCATCGGGGAGGAGGCCGTCGACGAGGAAGTCGGCGCCGACGATGCCGACGAGGACGTGGTGGGCGGCGGTGAGTTGGCGCTGGTGCGCCCGTCCGCGCAAGGTCCCGCGTCGAAGGCCGGAACGCGCCCGAGCCGCAGCCAGGCCTCGCGCCCGGCGCGGGGTCCCGGGCAGTGGGGCACGCAGGGCAAGGGCCGCCGCACGAAGGGCGCTTACGGTGGCCGTCCGGTTTCGGCGCTGTCGGTGCCGTGGCAGGCCGAGATCTTCGATCCGCGGGTGAAGGCACCGGCCGCGGACGGCAAGCCGTCGTGGGCGCGCCAGCACTACTGCGGTGGGGCGCTGATCGCGCCGGACTGGGTCCTGACCGCCGCGCACTGCATCAACCAGCGGATGGTGGCGCTGGGGTTCAAGGTGCGGCTGGGCATGACCGACCTCTCCAAGGACGATGGACTGACCTACCGGATCGACCGCATCGTGCGCCACTCGCAGTACGACCCCGACAACAACGACCCGGCCAGGCCGCCCAACATGTACGCCAACGACATCGCGCTGATCCGCATCGTCGATGACGGTCCGCCGCGCGCGCGCGATCCGCAGCGGATCCGGCCGATCCCGCTCAACCGCAAGCCGCTGGCTCCCGGCGCGCCGGTCTCCGTCACGGGTTGGGGTGTCACCGGCACCGGGGCGGCGGATGCGGCCAGCGCCGTGATTCTGCGCGTCGACCTGCAGACCATGGATACGCCGGTCTGCCAGGCGCGCCCGAAGTACGGCCCGCAGAAGATCCACGACAAGGTCTTCTGCGCTGCCCACCCCGAGCGGTCGACCTGCCGCGGCGACAGCGGCGGCCCGGTCGTGCTGACCAACGAGAAGCCGGTGCTGGTGGGCGTGGTGAGTTGGGGCAAGAAGCAATGCGCGGGCGACGGGAGACCCGGCGTCTACACCCGTGTCGATCGCTACCTGGACTGGATCGACCAAGCCATGAAACTGCCGCCAGATCGCACTGCGCTGCCCTGACCGGCCGGCCGCAGGGCCGAGCCTCGCCCGCGATGCCGTCGCGAGGCAATGGGTCCGGCGGCGCCGCGCCATGCGGCACCGCCCGACCCGACCGCTTCCTCAGCTTTCGCCGACCTTGTCGCCACCCGAATCCTGTTCGTTGACCTTGTCGCCGCCCGAATGCGGCGTGTCCTCGTCGCCGTCGCCCTCGGCGGGCGCCGGTTCGGCGATCGGTGCTGGCGCGGGCTCCATCGCCGGCGGCGGCGGTGCCGGTGCGGGCGCCGGGGCCGGTGCGGCAACCGGTTCCGCGGTCGCCGTCGGTTCCTTCTGGCCGCACGCGGCCAGCGCGATGCAGGCGGCAAAGAGCATCAACACGAGTTTCGATCGATTCATGGCCATCCCTCCGGTGAACTGTCTTCGACTCTACATCTTCGGCGGACTACTGCGCAGGGGGTTCGAAGCCGATGTCCGCGAGCAGGCGCTGCATGCGCGGATCGCCTCGGAGCGGGTCCAGGAAGGGGTCGTTGCGCGCATAGATCAGTCCGGCGTCGCCCAGGCCGCGGGCCTGCTCGAGCCGCGACAGCGCTGCCTCGATCTCGCCGAACTGGGCCAGCACCTGCGCCTGCTGGTAAAGGACGCGGTCACCCTGCGTGGCCACCATCTCGTCCAGCGTCGAGCGCGCCTTGGCGGGATCCCCGGCGCGCTGTTCGGCGATGGCCAGCCCGGCGAGGCGGAAGTCGGCGCTCGGTTCCAGCAGGTACTCGGCGCGCGCCTCCCCGATCCGGCCCAGGTTGAGCAGGGCGTCGCCGAGCGAGGCGTGGGCCCGCGACATCCGCGGATTCATGTCCAGGGCCCTGCGCAGCGCGGGGATCGAGGCCTCGTAGCGGCGCGCGGCGTATTCGATCGAGCCGACCGCGCGGTGGATGAGCGGATTGAGCGGATCCAGCGCGAGCGCGCGTTGCATCGCGGACACGGCCTCGGGGTCGCGGCCGATGCGCGCGCAGTACTGCGCGAACCGGGCCATGACCGTCGACTCGCCGGCGCCCAGCGTCGCCGAGCGCTCGAAAGGCTCGCGCGCCGCGCGCGCATCGAGCCGGCCCTGGAACAGGATGAAACCCAGGGTCGAGTGGGCTTCGCCGAGTTCCGGCGCGAGTTCGATCGCGCGCCGCGCCGCCGCGATCGCCTGGTCGTGCATGGCGGCGTGCTGCTCGACCGCACCGTACTGGTTGGCGAGCGTGGTCAGCGCTCGCGCGCGGGCCGCATGGGCGGCGGCGTAGCCCGGGTCGGTCGCGATCGCCAGTTCGAACTGTGCCAGGGCGGCGCGCTCGGACTCCTCGTCGGCGCTGAGGTCGTAGAGTGCGCGCCCGCGCAGGAAGGCATCGAAGGCGGCCGGGTTGCGGGTGCCGCCGATGGCCACCGGCCCGGGGCCGGGCGCCGCCCCGACTTGCGCTGCGAGCGCGGCGGCAACTGCGCCGGCGATCTCTTCCTGCACCGCGAAGACGTCGGCGTTGCTGCGGTCGAAGGACTGGGCCCAGCGGCTGAAGCCGGTGGCGCCATCGATCAGGTCGGCGGCGATGCGCAAGGTGTCGCCGGAACGGCGCACGCTGCCATCGAGCAGGAAGGCGACGCCAAGGCGCGCGGCGATGCTGACCGCGTCGGCCTCCTGGCCGCGGAACTGGCTGGTCGAGGCCTGCGCCATCACACGCAGGCGCGCGTCGCGCGCGAGCGTGGCGCGCACTTCCTCCGACAGGCCATCGGAGAAGTAGACCTGTTGCGGGTCGCCGCTGAGGTTCTCGAATGGCAGCACCGCCACGCTATTGCCGGTGGCCGTCGACTTGCCGGCGAAAACGCCGCGGCGCCATGCGATCCCGCCGCCGGCTGCAGCGGCAACGGCGGCGGCAATGCCGCCGACCAGCAGCTTGCGGCGCGCGCGGTTCGTCCCGCTCGCGCGCGGCGTCGCGCGGCGCGGCACCGGTGGTTCCTGGCCCGCGAGGGCAGCGACGGCCTGCACGATCTTCGCCGTGGTTGCATCGGCGCTGCTGCCGTCCCAGCTTGAAATGTCGATCGCGTGGTACTGCAGGAAGCCCAGTGGCGGCTCGGCGACATCCAGCAGCAGCGGCACCAGCTTGCGCAGGTCGCGGCCGCGGGTCGCCTCGTCCAGCACCCAGTCGGAGCCCACCGAGGCCGGCGACCACAGCACGATGACCGCGTTGCACTTCTCGAGCGCCGCCGCGATCGACTTCGAGAATGCGGCGCCCCCCTCGATCAGGGTGTCCCACCAGACCTCGATCCCGCTGGCTTCGAGCACCTCGGCGAGCGCGTGCGCCTTCGCCTGGTCGACGCGGCTGTAGCTGAGGAATGCCGTCGGGCGCCCGGCCCCGACGCGACTGTCCCCCTCGTTGGACATCGTGCAAGCCTTCTCCGCTCGATCCAGTCGGCAGATTACCCTGTAGTCGACGGCAGCGGCCAGCGCGTGGCGCGCGGAGAATCCGGTCCGCGCGCCAGCGTTGCGGCAGGCAGAGTGGGTCGGACTTGTGCCGCTGCCTGCGCGGGTCTACCTTTTGCGCAAGTGGATTCCCGGCGCCGTTGGCGTTCGTTACGCGGGGAGGGTCCGCCATGTGGGTACGCAGCGATGTCATGGGTTTGGCGCGTGTATGGGCGGCTTGCCTGGCGCTTGCGGTGGCTTGCGCAGCATGGAGTCCCGCGGGACATGCCGCCACCGATGAACCCGCAGGCTTCGAGCTGATCCTGCTCGATGGCTACGAGGACTGCGGGCTGGCCTACCGCGACCTCGATGCCGACACCTTCGGCGGCGATTCGGACGTGCGCATCCAGTGCCCGCCCCTGCCCGCGGGTTACGTCGCGATCGGCGGCGACTGCAACGATGCCAATCCGCTCATCAATCCGGGCGTCGCCGAGCCGGCGCCGGACGCGCAGTTCCTCGACGAGAACTGCGACGGCGTGGACGGCAATGTCGCCCTGGCCCTGTTCGTGGCGCCAGGGGGTTCGGGCGCCGTCGATTGCGGCACGCGCGAACTGCCATGCAGCATTGCCGCGGCCCCGGCGCGTGCCCAGGCTGCCAATCGGACACAGCTTTACCTGCGCGCCGGCAACCACACCGGCATGGCGCCGCTGAATGGATTCACGAATGGCCTGGCCTTCCATGGCGGTTATGACGCGAACTGGGTCCGCGCGCCGCGCTCGGTGAACCTGAGCCGGATCGAGGGTGGCGCCGTCGCGCAACTCGGCACGGTGGGCGCCGAGTTCAGCAACGGCAGTTATGTGCTCGATGAACTCGAGGTCACGGCGCCGTCGGCGTCCGGCACGGTGACTGGCGGCGCCGGGGGAACAAGCTATGGCGTGCGCGTGCTGGCCGGCGCGGCGCTCTCGATCACGCGCAGCAGCATCGTTGCGGGCGCGGGGTTTCCCGGCCAGAACGGCAGCAACGGCAGCAGTGCGTCGCAAGCGCTCCCGGCCACGGGCGGCACCGGTGGCTCTGGCGATCAGTTCCTGACCGTGTGCAACGACACCAGCCGGGGCACGCGGGGCAGCGCAGGATCGAACCCGGGGTGCACGGGATCGAGATCCACGACGGGTGGCCAGGGCGGGCTGGGCGGAACGATGGATGCCTCATGCAGCGGCATCGGCGGCACCTGTTTCGGGTCGGACTGCGATGCCACGAGCGGGACGGCGGGCGGAAACGCGATTTTCGTCACCGCGACCTCCGGCACCGGGGGATTCGCGGGCCCGCCCTGCGGGGGCAGTTCGGGGGCGGACCCGGGATTCGTCACCGACGGCAGCGGCGGCGCTGGCGGCTCGAATTCGCGCGGCCAGTTGTCATTCAGCCCGGCGCGTTGGTCGGGTTTCGCCGGCAACGCGGGCGCGCCGGGTGAAAACGGCGGCGGTGGTGGCGGTGGCGGTGGCGCGGGTGGATGCGACACCGGGACCGACAGCTTCGGTGACGGCGGCGGCGGTGGCGGCGCGGGCGGATGCCGTGCGCCGCTGGCGGGCGCTGGTGGGCGCCCGGGCGGCGGCAGCATCGCGGTATTCGCGGTGCAGGCGACTTCGCTCGCAATCAGCAACTCCACGGTCGTGGTGCTGGGTGGCGGTGATGGGGGATTCGGCGGCTCCGGCGGCACCGGCCAGCCCGGCGGCTTGGGTGGTCCTGGCGGCTCTGGTCCCGGTGGCGCAAACGGCGGAAGTGGCGCCAATGGCGGCCGCGGCGGCCATGCAGGTGGCGGCGGTGGCGGGGCAGGCGGCGTGAGCGTGGGCGTATTCGCCTATCAGGTCAGCCCCAGCAGTTCGAACCTCACGCCGCAGATCGCGCCGGCAGGGCAGGGCGGGGCTGGCGGCGGGGGCCAGATCGGCGGCCAGGATGGTACGAACGGTTCCGCAGCCACCATCCTGAGTTGCGCCGCGCCGGCCGGGTGCTAGGCAACCGCTGAACAAGTGTCCGAACCCGCGCGCCCTGCGTGCCGTGGTCATCGCGATGGCCGCGCCACGCGCGGGCGGTGCGCTCGACTCGACCCCTGCCCCTGCCCGCAGCGCCACGCGTCAATTGCCCGTTCGGGCGGTGCCGGCGGCCTGCGCGGGCGGCCGACAATACGCAACAGGCCCTGGATCCCCTTGGGCGCGGAAATCGAGTCATGCGAACGACGGCGAGTCGCGCGGGATTGAAGGTCCTCATCGTGGGCGGCGTGGCCGGCGGCGCGTCCTGCGCGGCGCGCCTGCGCCGGCTCGATGAGCACGCGGAGATCGTGCTGGTCGAGCGGGGCCCCTACGTCTCGTTCGCCAACTGCGGGCTGCCGTACCACATCTCGGGCGTGATCGAGAAGGAATCGAAGCTGCTGGTCGCGAACGAGGCTTACTTCCGCACCCAGTTCGCGATCGACGCGCGCACGGGCTGCGAAGCGATATCGATCTCGCCCCAGCGCAAGACGGTGGAATTGCGCGACGTGGCGACCGGCCAAGTGACCGTGGAGTCGTACGACCGCCTGGTGCTGTCGCCCGGCGCGCTGTCGGTGCGCCCGCCGCTGCCCGGGATCGACCTGCCCGGGATATTCCACGTGCGCACCGTGCCCGACGTGCGCCAGATCCGCGCATGGATCGAGCGCGGCACCTCGTTCCTGGAAGGGATGTACAACTATTCGGGGATCCAGTTCGTCAAGCCGCCGCGGCGCGCCGTGGTGGTCGGTGGCGGATTCATCGGTCTGGAGACGGCGGAGAACCTCGCCCATCTCGGTTTCGAGGTGACCTTGGTCGAGATGCTCGACCAGGTGCTGGCGCCGCTGGACCGCGAGTTCGCCGCGCTCGTCCACGAACATCTGGCAAAGCACGGCGTCAAGCTGGCGCTGGGCGACGGCGTGGCCGGATTCAGCGCGCGCGAGGATGGCGAGCTCGAGGTGCGGACCGCGTCGGGGACGGTTCATCCAGCCGACCTCGTGATCCTGGCGCTGGGCGTCAAGCCCGACGTGGGCCTGGCGCGCGCGGCCGGGCTGGCGATCGGCGAACGCGGCGGGATCCGCGTCGACGAGCACATGCGCACCAGCGAGCCCGATATCCTCGCGGTGGGCGACGCCGTCGAAGTCAGGGATTTCGTGACCGGGCAGTGGAGCCTGGTCGCGCTCGCCGGCCCGGCCAACCGGCAGGGGCGGATCGCGGCGGACGTGATCGCCGGGCGCGACTCGCGCTTCCGCGGCACGCAGGGCACGTCGATCATCGGCCTGTTCGGTGGCGCCGCGGCCTGGACCGGCGTCAACGAGAAGACCCTGGTCGCACTCGGCGACGACGACTACGAGAAGATCTACCTGTTTCCGAACTCGCACGCCGGTTACTACCCTGGCGCGAGGATGCTGGCGTTGAAGTTCATCTTCCGCAAGTCCGACGGGCGCGTCCTCGGCGCGCAGGCTTTGGGCGAGGATGCGCCGGCGGTCGACAAGCGCATAAGCGCGCTGGCCGTGGCGATCCAGATGGGTGCGACGATCGAGGACCTCGAGGAAGCCGAACTCTGCTATGCGCCGCAGTTCGGCAGCGCCAAGGATGCGGTCAACTTCTGCGGCATGATCGCTGCCGATGTCCTGCGCGGCGACATGCCGCTCGCGCACTGGGATGAAACCGGCGACGCCTTCGTGCTCGACGTGCGCGAGCCGGTGGAACTGGCGGTGCAGGCCTTGCCGGGCGCCACCCACATGCCGCTGAGCCAGGTCAGGGCGCGATTGGGGGAACTGCCGCGCGACCGCGAAATCCTCGTCGCCTGCCGCTCCGCCCAGCGCGCCTATTTCGCGACCCGCATCCTGCTGCAGAATGGATTCAAGGCCCGCACGATCTCGGGCGGCATGCTGTCGCACGCCGTGGAGTCGCTGTCCCGGGCGGACGCGTGACCACGGCCGCCGGCGCGGCGGGGCGACCAGGATCCGCCGCACCGATCCGGGATCCGGGCGCCATTGGTGGCAGGGTGCCACGCCGGGCCACGCACGACGGCGGCGACACCCTCAATGCCGCGCGCTGCGTTTCCCGTGGCCCTTCCCGATCGCGGGTGCCACCTCGACGGCCAGGCTGAAGCTGCGCTGTTCGTCGGGGTGCATGGCGCCGACGCCGACGATGCGCCTGGCGACTTCATCGCCGCGCTCGTTGCGGATCGTCAGCACCATGCTGTACTCCCAGACCTCGCCGTCCGCGGGATTGCGGATGCTGCCCTCGACGCGCAGCGGCGAGAACGCATCGGGCGTGGGCGCAACCGTCCCCGCCGGGTCGTAGCGCAGGTGGTGGCGGCAGGCCGGGCAGACTGCCGCGCTCTCGAGGATGGTCTCCGCGCAGTGCGGGCAGGTGCGCGTCGCGCCGGGCATGCCCGGACGCAGCGCGGTCATGCGCTGCTGCCGCGATCCGGGACGTTGCCGTTGGCGCCCTTGCGGCCAAGGTCCGCGGACTTGGCGTCGTCCCAGCCGAAATCGGCCTGCCCACGCATGCGCGATCCGGCGGCGACGGTGAGCGATGCCGCCTTCATGTCGCCGGTGAGCGCGCCGGTCTTGACCAGTTCCACGTGCGAGGCGGCCTCGATGTTGCCGACCAGCTCGCCGGCGATGTTGACCTTGTCGGCGCGCACGCTGCCGGTGACCTTGGCGCCCGGTTCGATCGTGAGGTCGCCCTTGACGTCGATATCGCCCTTGAACTTGCCGGCGATGCGGACGTGCCCGGCACCCTCGATCTTGCCCTCGATCGCGATGTCGGGCGCGATCAGCGATTCCGAGCGCGCTTCGCGTCCGCTGGCGCGCGCCGGGGCCGCTGCGTTGGCAGCAGGCTCGGGCCGTGTATCCGCGACCGCGACCGCGTCGTAGCGTGCTGCCGGCACCGGCTCGACGGGCGTTGGCACGGGGGTCTGCCTCGGGGTCGCGCTGCTGTCTTTCCACAGGGCCATGGCGATGTTCCTCTGCAGGGGCGGGAGGAAACACGCTACGCCGGTTGCCGCGCGCGGACACGCGTTGGTTGTCCGCACTGTGATCGGCGGCACGAATTCATTTGTTAACGACGCGTTCGCCGTTCAGGTACGCGGCAGCAGCCGTCGCGCGAACACGACGGAAATTGGCGCCGGCGACGCGCTGCACTCGATCGCCGCGCAATGCCGCCATCGGATCGACCCGCGCCGCGCGCTGCGCGGGCATCCAGCAGGCGAGCACGGCAACCGCGGCGAGGAGGGCCGCGGCGAGTTCCGTTCGGAACCTGTCCGCCACCTCGGCCGGTCGCGCTGGCGGTGGGCGTCCCGGCATGCGGCGCGGCAACACGCATGGCGCGAGCGCTGCGCGTATGCTCGCCACGCGAGGTCCACATCCCCCGGGAGAGCCAGCCATGCGCAATGTCGTCTGTTTCCTGTCCCTGTCGCTGTTCGCGAGCGCCGCCGCGGCGGACGCCGTCAGCGCCGAGTGCCAGCGCGAGGGCACCACGCTCAAGTTCATCGACGGCATCGCCTTCGAATCCGCGCGCGACGAAAAGGGCGTGGTGACCCTGTCGATCTACCTCGCCACGCAGCCGATCGACCGCAAGCAGCTGGCGCAGTGCACGGATTGCGGCGGCGAGCTGCCCGACAACACGTTCATGAGCCCGCGGCGGGACTGGATCGGCGCGCAGTTCAAGGCCAGGAAGGGCGGCTGGCTGTCCGCCGAATACGTCGGCGGCGAGATGGACCTGCTGTCGGTGCACGGCGTCGACTACTTCGCGCCGGACGGGGTCCAGAACGGCATCGCGGCCGGCAACGAACGCATGACCTTCGAGGTCAACGACGGCAAGCGCCTGATCGGCACGCTGTCATCGGCCGAGGGCGACTACTGGGGCGCGACCTGCAGCGGGCGCTTCGACATCGCGGTGGGTTGGCCGCAGCCCTGAGCCTGGCGCGATCCGGCGCCAGCCGGGGCGCGGTGGCGCCGGTCAGCGCAGCAGCCCGGCCAGCACCGGCTGCCAGCGCGACTGGGCCAGCTTGCGGAATCCCGGTCCCTTGGGATGGATCTCGTTGTCCCATTCACCGGCGTGGCGCAGCGTGCCGCGGCCGTCGACCAGGCGCATGCGCGGGGTCTGCGTCACCAGCGCGTCGAGCATGCGGGTGAACTGGTCGATCAGCCAGGCGCAGGCCTCGCGCTGCCGCAGCGGATCGGTCAAGCCGACGCCATCGAGGTACGGCTTGATCCAGGGGCCGGCCTTGCGCCCGAGCAGCTTGAACGACTTGCCGCTCGGAAAGACGTGGTCGTAGTTGTGGACCACGAGCTCGCAATCGGGCGCCAGCGCGTTGCGCGCATCGATGACGCGTTGGAAGTCCTCGACCACGTAGCGCAGGGCCTGCTCGAAGGCGCTCAGGCGGATGTGGTCGCGCACGCTCGCGGGGACGACGCCCCAGCGCGGGTCGTATGGCGACTGCGGCTCGTCCGCGGGCTTGACGTACTCCGCCAGTTCGCCGCCGACCACGTCGTTGCCACCCATCGACACCAGCAGTGCGGTGAAACGGTAGGACGACAGCAGCCGGCGCAGGCCGGGCAACAGTTCCTTGATGTCGGCGCTCTCGCGACCGGCCTTCGACTCGTTGAGGAAGGCCGTCCGCCGGAACCCGCGGCGCAACTGCTTGTGCAGGTCGACCGGCGCCAGCGGATAGTTGAACCAGGAGTCGCCGAAGCACAGCGCGCGCGGCCACTGCGGGTGCGCGCGGATCGTGGCCTCGAAGTCCCGCAGTTGTCGGGCGGTGGGCATGACGAATTCCCGGCTCGCGGCCCTGCGGGACGAGCGTTCGCCCCGTCGCGCCGTCGGCTGATTGCTGCACGCGATTATAGTTCGTCTTCGCAGTTCCAGCCGACCAGGGTGTCGCTGCAATCCGGGTAGTTCCAGCATCGAGGCCTGCACGGGCACTGGCGACGGGACCGCGGCTGGCTGGGCGTTTGCGCGCGGCATCGCCGCGCGGCGGTGGCGTCATCCAATGCCGCCGCGCGCGACGTTGCAGTCGCCGCGCCGCGAGTGCGCTGCATGCCGCGCGACAGGCGTATGCTTTGCGGCAGGGTGGTGACCGGACTTCCTGGCCATGGGAGCTGCTCCTGTATGAACCCTTGCCGCTTGTCGTCGATCCTGGTGGCGGCCGTGGTCGTGATCGCGGCCACCGCGTTGCCCGACCCCGCGAGCGCGCAAGCGCAACCCGGCCCCGGCTACGTCGTGCGCCTGCTCGACGGCCAGAACGACTACGGCGAGCACTTTGCGCTGGCTCGGCGCGGCAGCGCCGACGACTGGACCGGATTCCACTACGTGGCCGACGAGCAGGCGCTCTTCGCCGGCAGTTGCAGCACCTTGTGCAATCCCGAACAGCGCATCGCCAGTGGCGCCGATCGCGGGCGCCATGTCAGCGCGGCCAATCGCCCGGCACTCGGCAACCGCGCCTTCGCCGCGTTCTACAACGCGACCAGCGGCGACCTCGAGGCGGTTGATTGCTTCGACGGCAGCTGCAATTTCGCCACCCTGCGCATCCTCGACACCGTGGGCGACGTGGGAGTGGGCACCGCGACCGCAATCGATCCTGCCAGCGGTTTTCCCCATGTCGCCTACTACGATGCCAGCAACGGCGACCTGCGCCTGTATCGCTGCACCTCGAGCAATTGCAGCAGCGGCAACAGCCTGGTCGTCGATGGCAGCGGCGACCGCGGGCGCAATCCCTCGATGGCCTTCGCCTCGGGCCTGCTGTGGATCGCATTCGACGATGCCACCAGCGGCGAGGTGCGCCTGGCGCGCGGCGCGGCACCGTTCGGCGCCGCGGACTTCTCGGTCTTCAATATCGGCGCCGGTGGCGATCCCTCGATCTCGATCGACGGCAACGGCTTCGTCGACCTGGTGTACCGCGGCGGCAGCCAGGCCCTGGAGCGCTTGCGCTGCCTCAACAGCGACTGCAGCAGCGCCAACCAGCAGGTCCTCGATGGCGCCGGAACCGGCTCCGCGCCCTCGGCCACCCGCCTGCCAAACGGCAATCTGCTCGCCAGCCATCATGCGGCGGGAACCGGCGCGATCCGCGCCACCGTGTGCAACGATGCCGCCTGCAGCGCGCCGCAGCGACTCGATGTCGAGGGCGGCCCGGGCTTCGGCCCGGAGAGCGTCGCACTCGCCTTCGGCAACGGTCGCCCCTTGCTGGTCTATCGCGACGCCGCGCGCAGCGAGATTCGCACCGCGCAGTGCACCACCGTCGCGTGCACCACGCTCCTGCGCCGCTTCAGCAACGGCATCCCCGCGTTCGATGCCGATACCGCGGTGCGCGCCGATGGCCGGCCGCTGGCGATCTGGACCAGGCTGCGCCTGCCGCGCATCGGCCTCTGCGCCGATGCCCTGTGCACCAGCGTGGCGTATCGCACGCCGGAGGGCGCCAACAGCGATTCCTCCCGGCCGGCGATCGCCGTGCGCGCGGACGGACGCCCCTTCGCCTATTACTCCTACGTTGGTGGCAGCGCGGCCTGGGACTGCGCCGATGCCGAGTGCACCACGGGTGCCCTGCGCGAGGTCAGCGGCACGGGCAATTCGACCAGCAACGTCACCGAGCTGGCGATCCGCACCGACGGCCGGCCGCTGATGCTGTACTACCGCGCCAGCACCAACGACGTCTTCGTGTTCAGTTGCGCGGACGTCGGCTGCAGCAGCGGCACCGAGCGCCTGCTGGCCAATGAGCCCGATCCTGGCGCCAACAATGTCTACCTGTCGGGTTTCGGATTGTCGATCGGCTCCGACGGTCGCCCGGTGGCGGTGTGGAATATCGGCAACCAGCCTGCGGCCGGCGCGGGTGCGCTGCGCTTTGCGCGCTGCGACGACGTCGAATGCACCAGTGCCACGCTGCGCGACCTCAACGCCCAGCTCGGCTTCGGTCGCGGCGCGCTCGCGGTGCGCGGCGACAACCGGCCGGTGATCATCGAAAGCGCAGGCAACGATCGCAACCTGCTCACCTGCGACGACGCGGCCTGCAGCGGCGCCGCGCGGGTCGCGCTGCCGAATCCATTCGACATCGTCTCGAACCTGCGCTTGCGCCCGGGCGACGTGCCGGTCTACAGCAGCGGCACCGTCGCCAACGGCGGATACTGGGATTGCGGCGACGCGGCTTGCGGCAGCAGCGCGCAGTTCAACATGATCTCCGACAACAGCTTCAACCAGCGCGGTTTCACCGGGCGGCTGGCGTTCAACGGCGATGGGCGGCCGGTGCAGGCTTTCGCCGAGCAGGACCTGCGCGACGTCTGGTTGGCGGTACCGTTGCCTGATCCGGTGTTCGCCAACGGATTCGAGAATTGATCGCGCCGCGTGGCGGACGTGCGCCGGGCGCATTCACGGTGGCGTGAGCAGCGGTGACCCGTGTCCCGGGTGCGGCGCGTGTTGCCGGACCGGCGTCGAGCGGGCGCTGCTTGACGGTCGCCTGGCGGCTGGCGTTCCGACCCCTGTCCTGCAATCGGGTTCGGTCATGCGCGCCCGTTCCTGCACCGCGCAGGGCCGGGCCGTGGTTCCGGTCCTGCGGCTGGCTTGTAGCCTTCCGCGGGCTCGGCTAGGGTTGGCCGCGGCCCGCGCCTGCGGTGGGGGCCAAGACGCGCCTTCCGCCACTGCTGCGGACCGGCGCAGGATCAGCGCATTTCCCGGGGAGTCCATTCATGCTTTTCCAGCGCGTCAAGTCGCTAGACCAGATTCTTGCCACGGCCGAGAAGAAGAGCCTCAAGCGCCAGCTCGGGCCGGTGCAGCTGACCCTGCTCGGCGTTGGCGCCATCATCGGCACCGGCATCTTCGTGCTCACCGCCGAGGCGGGCCAGAAGGCCGGCCCTGCCATGATGATCGCCTTCGTCATCGCCGCGGTGGTCTGCGCCCTGGCGGCGCTGGCCTACGCCGAACTGGCCTCGATGATTCCCGTTTCCGGCTCCGCCTACACCTACACCTACGGCGTGCTGGGCGAGGGCCTGGCGTGGATCGTCGGCTGGGCGCTCGTGCTCGAGTACGCGGTTGCCGCTGGCGCGGTCTCGGTGGGCTGGTCGGGTTACATGAATGGCCTGCTGGTCAGCGCCGGCATACCCCTGCCGGAGTTCCTCCGGACCGGGCCCTATGACGGCGGCAGCTTCAACCTGCTGGCCTTCCTGATCGCGCTGGCCGTGACCGTGCTGCTGGTGATCGGCACGTCCAAGAGCGCCAAGGTGAACTCGGTGCTCGTGGCGATCAAGGTGGTCGCGCTGACCGCGTTCATCGTCATCGCCATCCCGGCGGTGAAGGATCCGAATTTCCAGCCCTTCATGCCCACGGGCTGGGGCAGCCCGATGGGCGGCATCGGGGTCCTCGGCGCCGCGGCCTCGATCTTCTTCGCCTACGTGGGCTTCGACGCGGTCTCCACCGCGGCCGAGGAAACCCGCAACCCGAACCGCAACATCCCCATCGGCCTGATCGGCTCGCTGGCGGTCTGCACCGTGTTCTACCTGCTGGTCGGCTACGCCGCCGTCGGCTCGGTCGGCTCGCAGCCGATGATGGGTCCGGACGGGCTCGCGCTGCTGCCGGGCAGCGCGGAGCTGGCCGCGGCCTGCAAGGGTTCCGAAGCCCTGGTCTGCAGCAAGGAGCCGCTGGCCCACGTGCTGCGCCTGCTCGGCTTCGAGGGCTGGGGCAACGCCATCGGCATCGCCGCCGCGCTGGCCCTGCCTTCGGTGATCCTGATGATGCTGTTCGGCCAGACCCGCATCTTCTTCACCATGTCGCGCGACGGCCTGCTGCCCAACGTGCTGTCGAAGATCCACCCCACGTTCCACACGCCGCACGTCATCACCCTCATCACCGGCGCGGCGGTGTCGCTGTTCGCCGCGATGTTCCCGGTGGGCATCCTGGCCGACATCTCGAACTCGGGCACGCTGTTCGCGTTCCTGATGGTGGCGGTGGGCGTGATGATCCTGCGCAAGACCCAGCCCGACCGCCCGCGTCCGTTCCGCACGCCGATGGTCTGGGTCGTCTGCCCGCTGGCCATCGCCGGCACCCTGCTGCTGTTCTTCAACCTGTCGATGTACACCATCGGCCTGTTCGTCGGCTGGGCCGTGATCGGCATCATCTTCTACTACGCGTACGGCTATCGCCGCAGCCACCTGGCCAACAACACCCAGGCGGCCGATTGAGGGCAGGGTCGCCGGCCCGCGATCGGTTCGGCGCCCGCTCCATCCGGATCCGGTGCAAGGCGACCCGCGATCGCCGATTCGCGGTGACGGTGTAGCGGCAGCCGGATGGCGTCGGCGCCGCGCGCCATCGCGCGGCTAGCGAGCGCCCCACGGCGCTGGCGGCGGCGGCACGCTGCGCGCCAGGTCGAAGACGACGCGGAAGCGCCGGCCCGGGCGCGAGAGTTCGTAGACGAACTGCTGGCCCGGCACCAGTTCGAGCGCCCAGGTGTTGTCGACCGACACCGCGCGCCCCTCGCGCAGGAACAGCGCCTTGGAGTACGCATCGGCCGGGAAGGCCTGCCGCGTGGCGGTGCCCGCGGAATCCGTGCTCCCGCCGTAGTCGGTCAGGGTATCGGCGCTGCCGTCTGCGTGGCGGTGGTCGTGCTGGAGTTGCAGTCCCGTCGTGCTGCGCGTGATGACCCAGGTGCGCGAGCGGTCGTCGCCGACGTGGAAGGGTATGCGCAGCACGCGGTCGGAACATTCGCGCACGTGCATCACCAGGCGCTGGCCGGCAAAGGGATCGGCGGGATCCGCGGGGATGTTGACGACGATGCGTCCCTCGTAGGCTTGCCCGCACAGCGCGTGCAGATTGGCGTAGAACGCGCCGGCTGCATCGGGCGGGGCGGCCGCGGGCGATGCGGGCGCCGCCACGACCAGCACGCACGCCAACGCGATCGAGCGCCGTCGCGCGGACGGCGGGTCGTGCAATGCGATTTGCCGTGCCATTCGCTGGATCCTCTCCGTTCGATGCGCCGGCATCCTGGGCCGCTTCCCGGGCGCGAGCGCGTCGGCCCCGCCCCGGGATGGGCCCGGGGCGGCGCTCAGTCGTCGCAGGCGGTGCCGACCGAGCGGAACAAGGGGTTCAGCACCATGTTGCCGGTGCCGAAGCCCTGCGCGAACTGGAAGTCGACGCGACCTCCGTTGCAGGAACTGAAGTTGAGCGTGACCGTGCCGATCTCGGGGTTGCTCACCAGCGCGGGATTGAAATTCGGGATCCAGCGGCCACCGGTGGTGCGCCGGAACGTGATCTGCACGCGGTTGGCGTCGAGGATGGTGCCGACCCCGCCGAACCAGGCCTGGCCGCCGCCCGGCGCGAAGGTGAACCACCAGGCCAGCACGCTGCCGTTGCCGAGGTTCTCCATGAAGAGCCCGTGGCCGGATTGCGCGGGGTCGTACCAGGCGCCGGTGAGACCCGCCACCGGGCCGGTCGCCAGTTCGGTCGCCTTGAACACGGCCTCGCCGAAACCGTGGCCATCGAGCGACTCCCATCCCGGCAGGTCCATGCGCTTGGCCGCGCTCGCGGCACCCGCGCCTTCGCAGTTGACCCCGATCGGGCTCGACAGGCGGGTCAGATCCATGAAGCCGGTGCCGAAGGTCGAATCGAGTGCGAAGTTGACCCGACCGCGGCTGCAACTGCTGAAATTGAAGGTCAGGGTACCGATCGGCAGGTTGCGCGTGTTGGCGGTGACGAAATTGGGGATGAACTGTCCGCCCAGCGTCCGCGACACCGGCACGACGGCGCTGGTGCCCTGCAGTTCGCCCGCGCCGCCGAACCACGCTTGCGCGCCGGCCGGATCGAAGGTGAACCACCAGGCCACGAGGCGCCCATCGGGCAGCTGGTCGATGAAGATGCCATGCCCGGACTGCGCGGGGTCGTACCACGCGCCGGTGTAGTTCTGGGTCGCGAACGGGTTGTTGCCGGTATAGACGCCGGTGCCGCCGCCGGAGCCGGGCAGGTTGGTGGCATCGGAATCGAAGCCGGTTTCGGTGCCATCGGGCGACATCGCCGGCCCCGAGCTCTGCCCGTTGGTCGGGCTGCCGCCGGACTGCGATGCGAGGCTGATCGAGTAACTGCCCATGTTGACCACGAACACGTCGGAGCGGCCGTTGTTGTCGCCCGCCACGAGGTTGCTCGCGAGCGATTCGAAGCTCATGGTGGCCCCGTCGCAGGGGATGACCGGGCCCTGGCTCGCGCCGTTGCCCTGGGTGCCGGCCGCGGAAACGCTAAGGCGCCGGATGGTGTTGGCGGCCAGGTCGGCGACGAAGATGTCGCTGGCGCCATTGGTATCGCCGCCCACCAGGTTGCTGGCGGAGGACTCGAAGAAGACGAAGCGCCCGTCGTCGGTGACCTTCGGGCGACTGCTGTCGCCGTTGGCCGCGACGCCGCCCAGGCCCGTGCTGACCAGGCGCTTGCCGGTGCCGCTGCCGAAGCCGGCGTAGTAGATATTGCGCACGCCGGCCTGCGTCGCGCCGCTGCCGAGCGCGGAGGCGCTCTCGAAGGCGAAGTGGCGGGCGTTGCAGGAAATCGCCGGCTTGCCGCTGGCGCTGGTCCCCTGCGCGCCGGCGGCGTTGACGGAAAGCTTGGTCGTGGTGTTGGTCGGGACGTCGTAGGCGAACACGTCGGAAACCGCGCCGTTGGTGTCCGGCGTGGTGCCGAGGTTGGTGGCGGTCGACTCGTACAGGACCACGTTGCCATCGCCACTGACGGCGCTCTCGCCGCTCGCGCCGTTGCCGTCGGCGCCTTGGGGCGATTTCGAGAAGCAGAAGCCGGTGCTGTTGGCGAGGTTCTTGCGGCAGACCTGGCCGCCGTTGATCGTGAGCTTGCTGGGCGTACCGCTGGTGGCGGCGAAACCGGTGCCCTGGGTGTAGGTCACGAACTGGCCGTTGCGCGACAGTTTCGCGTCGCCGCTCACGCGATTGATCTGAGTCCCGCCATCGCCGGAACTGGCCCGCACGATCTGGCCCGTGCCGGTATTGCGCACGAACACGTCGAGCGTGCCGTTGGTGTCGCCGCTGACGAGGTTGCTGGCCGCGGACTCGAAGGCGACGAAGCGCGCGCCATCGCTCAGGCTCAGGCCGCTGCTGGCGCCGTTGGCGGCGCCGCCGCCGGGCGCGGCGCCCACGCTCGCGACCGGTTGCGCCGGCGGCGGCGGCGGCACGCCCGCGGCGACCACCGTGCTGCCGACCACCGAGCCATTGGGACCGGTGCAGCTGACCCGGAACACGTCGTTGCGCACGGTCGTGCCGGATTGCACCGTGGTGGTCACCCGGTTCGCACCGGGCACCGCCGTGAACACCTGGTTCGGCTGGCCGCCCGATACCGTGCAGGCGGTGACGTTGGCCGCTTCCCACTGGATCGTCACGGTGCTGGTCTGGGTCACGCGCGAGGGCGAGGCGAACACCGAGACGAAGGGCAGGGCGGTCACGCCGCCGCCGCCGACCAGGGCGATGTTGCCGGGGCCGGACAGGCGGTTGGTGAAGGTCCCGGTGACCTGGGGCTCGTAGGTCGAGGTGACCAGCACGTAGGTCTGGTTGGCCTCCAGCGGCGCGATGATCGCGGCCGCAAGGTCGAATGCGGGACCGCTGTCGTCGTCATAGGCGATGCAGTTGGCCAGCGGATTGGCCGCCGAGAAACTCCCGCGGTACAACACCAGCACGTCATCGTTGGGGAACACGCCCGAGCCGCCGCTGAAGGTCGCCGCGATGGTTTCCAGCAGATAGCTTCCGGCGACATCGACGCTGAAGGTCTGGGTCTGGTAGCCATATGGCCCGTCGTCGGCCGGCCGCACGCCGCCGCACGAACTGGTTCGCGACCAGCTCGGGCTGGTGGAGATCGTCCCGCTGTAGCTGACCACTGCCTTGGTCGACTGCAGCGGCTGCGCCTTCGATGCGGTGCCGGGCGACTTGGTCCCCGCGGCATGCGCCGGCGCGTACAGCGCCGGCAACGCGATCAATGCCAAGCGGATGAAGACGCGCATGGATTGCTCCAGTTCGAGGATTCGCGCACCTGCAACCCCGCGGCGCGCCGCGAGGCGATCGTTGCGCCGATGCCGCAACCATG
>JAGOEZ010000023.1:0-10942 GCA_017997455.1 Lysobacterales bacterium
GGCCCCTTTTTTCGGCCCCTTTTTTCCTTTTTTTGGGTCAGCCAGTATCGTCAGTCCCCGCGCAACGCCACGATCGGATCGACCCGCGTCGCGCGCCACGCCGGCCCGAGGGTCGCGGCAGCGGCGGTGAGCGCGAGCAACCCGGCGACGCCGGCGATGGTCGGCAGGTCGAAGGGTGCGACGCCGTACAACATCGAGTCCAGGAGTCGCCCCAGCGCGAGCGCGAGCACGATCCCCACGGCGGCGCCCGCGACGAGCAGGCGCCCGGCACTGCGCAGCACCGTGCGCAGCACGTCGCGCGGGCCGGCGCCCAGTGCCATGCGCACGCCGAAGTCGCGCGTGCGCTGCTGCACGGTGTAGGCCAGCACGCCGAACACGCCCACCATGGCCAGCACCAGGGCCAGTGCGGCGAAGGTCGCCACTAGGAGCGCGCGGAAGCGATGCCGCGCGGTGGCGTCCCACGCGACCTGGTCGAGTGTCATGACTTCGCGGAGGCTGACCAGCTGCTCGGTGTCGACCCGCGCGATGCGCTCGCGCACCGCCGCGGCCTGGACCTCGCCAGCGCCGGCTTGCGGTCGCACCAGCAGGTAGATGTCGTCCACCGGGCTCTGCGCCAGCGGTACGTAGAGTTGCACGAAGGCCTCGGTCTCGTCGGGCCGGTTCCTGACCTGGCGTGCCACGCCGACCACCTCGCGCACCACCACCGGCGCGTCCGCGCTGGCCGAGGTGCGTACCGCGATGCGGGCGCCGATCGGCGAGCCCTCCGGCAGGTGGCGGCGCGCGAAGGCCTCGTTGACGATGGCGACCGGCGGGCCGTCGGCGAGATCGCGCGCATCGAAGGCGCGGCCGGACACGATCGGAACGTCGAGGGCGGAAAAATACGAGGTGCTCACGATCTGGTAGTCGGCGGTGGGCCGCGCCTGCGGGTCCGGAGGCGGCACGCCCTCGACTTCGACGAATGCATCGCCATACGACGAGGATCCGAGCGGCAGCGTGGTGGCCCAAGCTGCTTCGCGCACGCCGGGCAAGGTCGTGACCTCGCGTTCCACGTCGTCGTAGAAACGCAGCAGCTCGGCGGGCGTGGGGTAGCTGTCGCTGAGCGGGTCGACCATCAGGGTCAGGACGCCTTCGGCGCGGTAGCCGCGATCGACGCCCTCGACCGCGAGCAGGGTCCGCAGCAGCAGGCCGGCGCCGAACAGCAGCACCACCGCGGTGGCGATCTCGGCCACCACCAGCGCACCGCGCAGGCGTCCGCCGCGACCGGTGACGCTGCGGCTCGCACTGCCGATCACGCGGGCCGGCGAACCGCCCGTGGCCTGCCACGCCGGCGCGAGGCCGAACAGCATGCCGGTAGCCAGCGCCGCCAGAACGCAGAAGCCGACCACGCGCAGGTCGAAACCCAGCGTGACCGCGCCCGGCAGCAGGCCATCGGGCAGCAGTGCCGGCGCCGCGCGCAGGACCGCGGCGCCGAGGCCCAGGCCCAGCACGCAGCCCGCGGCCGCGAGCACCAGGCTCTCGGTCAGCAGTTGACGCACCACGCGACCGCGACTGGCGCCGAGCGCGGCGCGGATCGCGAGTTCGCGCGCACGCACGCTGGCGCGGGCCAGCAGCAGGTTGGCCACGTTAACGCAGCAGATCAGCAGCACGAAGCCGACCACGCCCAGGAACAGCAAGGCGCTCAGGCGCAGGTCGGCGCCGATGATCGCCTGCTGCAGCGACTCGACGTGCACGCCACGGCCGGCGTTGCTGTCCGGATACTCGGTTGCAAGCGCGGTGGCGATGGCCTCGAGTTCGGCGGTCGCCGCCTCGCGGGAGATGCCGGGTTTCAGGCGTCCGACGGCTTGCATGAAGTAGGCGCCACGCGCGCGCGGCGGGATGTCTGCTAGGCCGAACAGGCCCCAGATCTGGCTACGGCCGATCAATTCGGCTTCGCCGGGCATGACGCCGAGGATCGTGTACATCTCGCCGTCGAGCCGCACCTCGCGCCCGACCACGGCCGGATCGGCGCCGTAGCGCGCGCGCCAGAAGGACTCGTTGAGCACCACCGCGTTGCGGCCCGTGCGGTCGTCCTCGGCGTTGAAGCTGCGACCGATGATCGGCGTCACGCCCAGCGCATCGAAGATCCCGGCAGTGACCCATTGCCGCGACACCGTCTCGGCTTGGCCGTCGGCGCCGGCCATGACCATGCTGGCGACGTTGGGCATCGCGCCGGCGATGCGCACGAAGCTCTTGTTGCGCTCATCCCAGTCGCGCAGGTTGAGCGGCGACACCGCGCCGCGCGGCGTGGCCGCGTTGCGCTCGAACACGGCCATCACGCGCTCGGGTTCTGGCAGGGGCAGGGGCCGCAACAGCGTGGCGTCGACCAGCGCAAAGATCGCCGCATTCGCGCCGATGCCGAGCGCGAGCGTCGCGATCGCAAGCACGGCGAAGGCCGGCTGCTGGCGCAGGCTGCGGACGGCGTAGCGCAGGTCGTGCCACAGGTCCTGGAGCCACGAGGTGCCCGACGCGCCGGCATGGATGGGCTCGGGCAGGCGTGCCTGCCGCAGCGGTTGCATCGCGCGGGCGAGCGTGTCGTGATCGTGCAGTTCCGCGAGCGCCTGGCGCTGCGCCTCGCCCTCGGCGGTGCCGTCCCGGCGCAATTCGGCGTAACGCTCGTCGAGGTGCTGCGAGAGTTCCTCGACGATCTCGGCTTCGCGCTCGGCGCCCAGCGCCAGCCCACGCAGCCGTTCGCGCAGCACCCGGTTCCAGTCAGGCATGGTCGGCTCCGGTGATGAGGTCGATCGCTTCGACGAAGGTCTTCCAAGTCTGGCGCTGGCGCGCGAGCACGCGCAGGCCCTCGGCGGTGATCGCGTAGAAGCGGCGGCGGCGCTGGCCGGCCTTCTCGACCCAGCGGCCGTGCAGCCACCCGCGTTCCTCGAGCCGGTACAGCAGCGGATAGAGCGAGGCGACGTGGAACTTCAGGCGGCCGGCGGAGCGCGCCTCGATCAGCTTGCTGATCTCGTAGCCATGGCGCGGCCGCGTCTCGACGATCGAGAGCAGGACCAGCTCGGCCGAGCCCTTCTTCATCTCGCGGTCGAGCCCGCGGTCTTCGATAGCTGTCATAGCCACATATGCTGCTCCCGGCTATGCGCGCCCGCAATGTGCCGGTCGACAGGGGGGGGCTCGCGCCCCAGCCAAGGGTTCCCCCCACCGATTGACGAGATTCAACGCGTCATTGGGGTCAGGTCTTGCTTCGTGCATCGACCGCGAGCGTGCGACCCGACGAGAATCAACGAGCGCAGGAGATTCAGGACACCAAAAATCGAGCAGGCTTACCCGTTCCCCGGTCCGTCCACAGCGGCGACCTCCGCGCCGGGTTCGGACGCCGGATCCTGGAACACCGCTTCGATGCCGACGCCGAACGCGCGCGCGAGGCGGAACGCGAGTTCCAGCGACGGCGCATAGCGGCCCGCCTCGAGCGCGATGATCGTCTGCCGGGTCACGCCGACCGCGCGCGCCAGCGCGTCCTGGGTCATTTCGCCGTGTTCGAAGCGCAGCCGGCGAATCTGGTTGCGCAGCGCAGTGCCGCTCATGCGCGTCGATCGCGCCAGTACGCGATCGCGCTGGCCGCGTGCTCGACGATGCTGCCCCAGAGCAGCGCGAATACCAGCAGGTGCGCCGTGACGATCGGCGTGGCCCAGGCCAGGCGCGACTGTGGCGACAGCGCCAGCATCGCGGCCAGGCCGATCACGCAGAACACCAGCGCGCCGTGGCCCCAGTCCGCCGCATGGCGTTCGATCTGGCGGTCGCGTTCGTCCTCCTGCACGCGCTCCTTCCAGCGCCAGCGCATCACCTGGGCGATCACCGCCCACACCACGAGCAGCAGCACGACGTTGGTCCCGATGTGGCCGAGCTCGCGATAGTCGCCCGCGCGGGCGATGAACTGGTGCCTGGCAAGCAGGTAGCCGGCGACCAGCACGGTGAAGACCAGTCCGATCCAGGCCCGGCCCTCGCCGGGCGCGACCCGCTCGTCCCATTCGCCGCGCGGCGCGGTCGACAGCAGATGGATCGCGTACCACGCCGCCCACGCCGCCAACGCGACCCCGAAGCCACCCAGATCGATACCCAAGATGCGGTCCGGGCCGGCCAGCAAGAGCCAGAAACTCAATCCTGCGGCCACCACCAGTACCGGTAACTGCCATCGACGGGCCATTGATGTCTCCTCGGAACGACTAAAAGTGCGTTATAGATTACATTTCTCGAGGTAGATGTCAAATACACATTACATCTACGTCGGTGGAAAGCACCGCCGCTGTCCCTGCCCAAGCCCGGTCCGCCGACCTGTTCAAGGTGGCATTCCTGCCCCTGCCATCGGGTCCTCGGCGACCAGCCCCGGGCGTTGGGAAGCGCCACCGCGGCCTGCTAGGCTGCGCGGCCGCGAGCGCCGGCGTGCACGGGGATGCGCGCCGCCACACCACAAGGGGACTGCATGATCGGCAAGCATTTGGCGGGCCTGGGCCTGCTGGCATTGGCGTGCGCCCAGGCGCTGGCCACCCCGGCGCCGGAGGCGCTGCGGCGCTGGGATGCGCGGCTGCAGCAGTTGGCCTTGGCGCCCGCGTCGCAACGCGGTGCGGCCGACCGCGATTTGGCGGCCCGCGCACCCGACGCCGCGCAGTTGGGCCGAATCGCGAACGAGGATCCGGCGCTGGCACCCAAGCTCGCGGCGCTGGCGCTGCTCGACCAGGCACTGCGCGAAGGCGGCATCGCACCGGCGCCGATCGATGTGTCGAGCGCCTCGTCGATCCTGCTTGGCGGTACCGGCGCACCGGGCGCGACCTGCGCCGAACCGCTGCGCCTCGATGCCGGGCAGGTCTTGCGCGTCGATGCGACCCGCGTCGGCGCGCACGGCTATTGGCTCGAGGTCCGCGCGCGCGAACCGCGCCCGCTCATCGTCAGCACGCGCGGTTCGCAGGCCGATCTACGCCTTGCCGCCTATGCCGATTGCCGCGACGCCGGCAAGGCGCCGCTGGCAGAAGCCGATGACACTTTCGGCCTGCAAGCCGACCTAGGCCTGGCGCCGGCGCATGTGGGGCAGTTCTGGCGCATCCACGTCACCGCCACCGGCGCTGGCGATGGCGTGCTGTCCCTGCTTGGTGGCGAGATCATCCGTGGCCGGGTGACGCGCGAGGCCGACGGCCAGGCCATCGGTGGCAGCATCGTCGCGGCGTTCAATGCCGCCGGCAGCTACGTGGCCAGCAACACCACGCTCTCGGACGGCACGTACCAGTTGCCGGTATTCCTCGGCCCTGGCACCTATTTCGCCCGCACTGGCCAGAATTTCGGCGACAACGTGCAGTGGCTGCACGAGGCCCATGGCGGCGCGTACTGCAGCCTGGCCGACGCCTATTTCCTGTCGAGTTGCACCGAGGGCACGTTGCTGGCGATCACGGTGCCGGCCGACGGCGTCGTCGAGGACATCGACTTCGCGCTGGGCGTGGGCGCCGGCGTGCAGGGGCGCGTGTTCGACGTCCAGAGCGGACTGCCGGTCCGCGACGCGAACGTGATCATCTACAGCAACACCGCGCAGTCGCTGCGCAGCATCCTGGTCGACGCCGCCGGCCGCTACCGTGCCACCGGCCTGCTGCCGGGCAGCGTGCGCGTGTCGGCCAGCGCGAGCGCGCATCGCGGCGAACTCTACGACGACATCGCGTGCGAGCCCGGCACGGGCTGCCCGGTGCTGACGGGCCAGCCGGTGCCGATCGCGTTCGGTACGCTCGCGAATGCCGACTTCGGGCTCGACCGCTGGTCGAGCATCGCGGCGACGGTGGACTACGGCCTCGGCAATGGCATCGGCACGCTGGTGGTCGTGGATGCCAACGGCGTGCCGGTGGCCAGCAGTTACATCGGCGGCACCGGCGCGCAGACGGGCGTGGCCGGCCCGCTGCGCCCCGGCAGCTACCGGGCCTACTTCCGCGGCGACCTGAATCGCTTCAGCCAGGTGCACGGCGGCATCGACTGCCTCGGCGATTGCGCGGCGCAACTCGCGCAAGGCACGCCGATCGTGGTGTCGGACTTCGGCCAGCGCATCGAGCTCACGTTCACGCCGCGATCGTGGCCGCGCGTGAGCGGCATCGTGACCGATGCGGTCTCCGGCCAGCCGCTGGAGGGCGCGCGGGTGCAGTTGGTGGGAGACTTCTCCGCGGTCGATTCGCGCCTGACGGGCAGCGACGGCGCCTATGCCATGTTCGTGCCGCCCGGCGCCTACCTGGTGCATGCCGCGACGGTCGAGCATCGCAACGAGGCCTATCCCGATGCCGCCTGCGAGTCGCCCTATGTTCCCGCGGGTTGCCCGGGCGCGACGCCTTTCGCCTCCGGCCTGCAGGCCGCCGACGCGACCTGGAATTTCGCCCTGCTGCGCAGCGCACGCATCAGTGGCCGCATCACGCGCCTCGGCCAGCCTATCGCCTTCGAGGCCTACGTGCGGCCGCTGGACGCCGGGCGACAGCCGCTCGACGGCGTGACGTACATGGCCCTTGCCGGCGACCGCTACCGGGTGCTCGACATCCCGGTCGGCACCTACACCTTCGGCGCCAGCAGCTACCTCTCCTTCGCGCAGCTCCATCCGGGCGTCGACTGTCCGCCGCCGCAGAACTTCGTCCACCCCTGGGTCGACTGCAGCCACGCCGCGGCGCAGGCGCGGACCCTCGTCGACGGCGAGGCCCTCGACGGCATCGACTTCGACTTCCGCACCAGTGGCGCCCGCCGCGGCCGCGTGCTGCGCGCCGACACCCTGGCGCCGATCCCCGGCGTGGCGATCGACGTGTGGAACGCGCAGGGCGATCGCGTCGATGTCGCGGTGAGCGACGCCAACGGGGAGTTCGCCGCCGGGCCGATCGGCAGCGGCGCCTATGCGCTGAGCAGCGACGCCCCGGGTCCCTACATCGAACAGGTCTACGACGGCATCGCCTGCCCGGATGGTTCCGCCTACGAGGGCCTGTGCGCGCTCACCGGCGCAACCTACGTGGCGCTGCCGAACCTCGATCCCGCCGCGCCCATGCTGGAATTCCGCCTGGCGCCGATCGACCCGATCTTCGCCAACGCCTTCGATTGATCCGCCGCGCGGGGCCGGGCCTGCCGCCCGTCCCCGCGAGTGTCCACCCAACCTTCCACCCATGCGGCACCCGCCGGGTGCCGGTACTGTCCTGCGTTCGCATGGACCACGCCATCTTCCATCCCTGGGTGCGCGAGCAGGCGCTCGCCGCCGCCAACCAGCTGCGCGACGCGCTGCGGCAATGGCCGCAGACACTGTTCGTGCTCGCGGCATGGGCGCTGCTGGGCGCGCTGGTGGTGTTCGTGGCGCGCCATGTCGACGGCGATCGCATGGGCCTCGTGGTCGAGGCGTTGGTGCGGCGGCCGGCGGTGGCGGTGCTGCTGATCGCGGCGGTGGGCTTCGGGCTGGTGCATGCCGGGGTACGCACCCTGCGCGCCGAGTTCCTGCATGGCTGGTGGGGCGCGATTCCCGTGGGCCGTGGCGCGCAGTTGCGTGCGCTGGCGCTGCTGGGCCTGCTGATGGGCCTCGGCTTCGCGGCGGTGCTGGCCGGGGCGCTGTGGGGCCTGGCGCAAACCGCCGATCTCGCCCATCGCTGGTTCCTGCCGGCCTTGCAGCTGGTCGCGATCGCGGTGCCGATCGGCGCCCTCGCGGGCCTCCTCAGCGGCAGCCGCGGCGCCGTGGTGGCGAGCGAGCGTGGCAGCGATCGCGGGCGCGGCCTGCCACTGCGCGACCTGCCTGCATTCGGCAGCGACGGCCTGCAGTCGCTGTCGCGCTGGCAGCGCATCAGCGCCCTGCGCCACTGGCGCTCGGCCGGCGGCGCCTGGCAGTTCCTGCTGCTGGGGCTCGTGATCCCGGCCAACGAGGCGCGCGCCTCGCTGGCCGGATTCCTGATCATGGGCATCGCGCTCATCTGGTACCTGACGGTGCTGCGCACCGGCGCCAGCGTGATCGGACGCGCGCATGCGCTGCTGGCGGCGACGCCGCTGGCCTTCCAGCCCTTCGCGCGCGCGACGGCGCGCTATCCGCTGCTGGCGAGCGTGATCGCCGGCATTGCGTGTGCGCCGGCGCTCGCGCTGCAAGGCGCGCCCGTCACCTTCCTGGTCGCGGTGCCAACGCTGCTGCTCGCGCTCACGGCGCTGACGCTGGCACTGGCCTGGCGCTACAGCCGCACGCCGCGGCGCGGCGACGTGCGCCTGGGTGCGGAGCTGGTGCTGCTCGGTTCGATCGCGCAGTTCGCGGGGCCACTGGTGCTGCTGCCGTACCTCGCGTTGCTAGTCCACCACCTCCACGTTGCGAACCGGAACCCATGACCCCAGCGCTCGCCATCGCAGGCCTGTCCCACAGCTACGGCGAGCGCCGCGTGCTCGATGCGGTGGACCTCATGCTCGCGCCCGGGGATTTCCTCGCGCTGATCGGTCCGAATGGCTCGGGCAAGACCACGCTGCTGCGCTGCCTCGCCGGAATCCAGGCGCCGAGCGCCGGCACCATCCACATCGCGGGCGTGGATCTCGCGGCCGATCCGCTCGGGGCGAAATCGCGCCTGGGCTTCGCGGTCGATCCAGTGCTGCTGCCGCCGGCCCTGAGCGGCCGCCAGTGCCTGGCGCTGTTCGCCGGCGCGCGCGGCCTGGCGACCGTGCCGGATTCGAGCCTGGCGCTGGCCGAGGCGCTGGCCTTCAGCCGCTGGCTGGACCAGCGCGTGGAGTCGTACTCACTGGGCACGCGGCAGAAGCTCGGCATCCTCCTCGGGCTGATCGGCGAGCCGCCGCTGCTGGTGCTCGACGAGCCGCTCAACGGGCTCGACCCGGTGAGCGCCTACGCGCTCAAGCAGCATCTGGTGACGCTCACGCGCGAGCGCGGCACCGCGGTGTTGCTCGCCACGCACGCGCTCGAAGTCGCCGAGCGCTTCATCACCCGCGCGGCGCTGCTGGTGGAAGGCCGCCTTGCGCGGCATTGGGACACCCCGGCGCTGGACCTGATCCGCCACGATCCGGCGCACTCGCTGGAGCAGGCCATGGTCGAGGCCCTGCAGCAGGGCGCGACCACCTGAGCACTCGCGTGCTTTTGTAGAAGCGCGTCTTACGCGCGACCGAGGCCTATCGCGCGCAGAGCGCGCTCCTACAGAGCGGGCTTCGTAGGAGCGCGCTCTGCGCGCGATAGGCCTCGGTCGCGCATGAGATGCGCTCCTGCCGGGCGACCAAACGCCGCCGCCAGCTTTCGAATGGACGGTCGCGCGCAAGACGCACTCCTGCGAAGGCACGCCCGCGCGTGGCTTGAGCGCAGGCTGCGAGACCTACTGGCCCGGCGCAAGGAATGTGTGCCCGGTGCGGGGGCCGCGTGGGTTTCGTTGGTCGTGCGCAGTGCGAGGATCGTGCGCGGTGCGAGGATCGTGCGCGGTGCGGATGGCGTGCGCATTGCGAGGCCCGTGCTCGCAGTGACGGGGCGTGCGCGCGTGTACTCGACGCGTTGGCGCCGTTGGACTTGCGGCCGCGATCAGGGCTGCGCGCGCAGCCAGGTGGCGATGGCGCGGCCCGCATCGCGGCCATCGGCGACGGCGGTGACCACGAGGTCGGCACCGCGGACCATGTCGCCGCCGGCGTAGAGCTTGGGGTTGGCGGTCTGGCCCGACAGCGCGCTGGCACCGACGCGGGTGCGGCGCGCGACGTCGAAGGCGACGCCGGCGGCCTCGAGCCAGGCCGGCGGATCGGCGCGGAAGCCGAAGGCCAGGATCACGAGGTCGGCATCGATGGTGCTGTCGCTGCCGGCGACCGGCTCGAACTCGCGGCGGCCGCGCGAATCGACCGCGCGCACCGTGGTCTCGACCACGCGCACGCCGGTGGCGCGGCCGTCGACGCCCGTGATCGCCAGCGGCGCGCGCTGGAACAGGAACTGCACGCCTTCCTCGCGCGCATGCTTGACCTCGCGCCGCGAGCCCGGCATGTCGGCCTCGTCGCGCCGGTAGACGCAGGTGACCGAGGCGGCGCCGAGGCGGATCGAGGTGCGCACGCAGTCCATGCCGGTATCGCCGCCGCCCAGCACCACCACGCGCTTGCCGGTGATGTCGAGCGAGGGTGCGGCGCCCTGCCAGCCGGCGATCGCGGTGGCCTTCGAATCGAGCACGCGACGCGCGTTGGCGACCAGGTAGGGCAGGGCCGGGACCACGCAGGCAAGCTCGCGCCCGGGGATCGCGCCATCGACGTACTGGTAGGTGCCGAGGCCGAGGAACACGGCGTCGTGCGCGCGTTCGAGTTCCTCGAAGGCGAGATCGCGTCCGATCTCGACGCCCAGATGGAAGCGCACGCCCATCGCCTCGAGCACTTGGCGCCGGGTCGCGATGACCTGCTTGTCGAGCTTGAACGGCGGGATGCCGAAGGTCAGCAGGCCGCCGATTTCCTCGTAGCGGTCGTAGACGTGGGCCTCGATGCCGGCGCGCGCGAGCTGGTCGGCGCAGGCGAGCCCGGCGGGCCCGGCGCCGATGACGGCGACGCGCTTGCCGGTGGCCACCACGTTCGACAGGTCGGGACGCCAGCCCTGGCGGAAGGCCTCGTCGACGATGTACTTCTCGATCGCGCCGATGGTGACGGACTCGAAGCCGGTCTCCAGCGTGCAGGCGCCTTCGCACAACCGGTCCTGCGGACAGATGCGCCCGCAGATCTCCGGCAGCGGGTTGGTCTCGTGCGCGAGCGCGGCGGCCTCGAACAGCCGGCCCTCGCGCGCCAGCGCGAGCCAGTTCGGGATGTAGTTGTGGACCGGGCACTTCCACTCGCAGTAGGGGTTGCCGCAATCGAGGCAACGACCGGCCTGCTCGGCGGCGCCGCCGGCGTCGTAGCCCTCGTGGATCTCGTTCCAGCCGCGCACGCGCAACTCGAACGGGATCGCGCGCGGCAGCTTGCGCGGGATGTCGAGGAAAGCGAA
>JAGOEZ010000023.1:11042-12610 GCA_017997455.1 Lysobacterales bacterium
CTGCCGGTCTCGCGCACGTGCGCGCCGATCAGCGCGCGCAGGTGCTGGGTGTGGTGCTCCATGCCCTCGGGCGAGATGCGCACGATGTCGATGAGTTCATGGTTGTAGCGATCGACGAAATCGCGCTCCAGGTCCAGCACGTAGGCCAGCCCGCCGGTGAAGCCGGCGCCGAAGTTCTGCCCGGTGCGGCCCAGCACCGTGACCACGCCGCCGGTCATGTACTCGCAGCAATGGTCGCCGGCGCCTTCCACCACCGCGGTGGCGCCGGAGTTGCGCACGCCGAAGCGCTCGCCGGCGCGGCCCGCGCCGTAGAGCTCGCCGCCCGTGGCGCCGTAGAGGCAGGTGTTGCCCATGATCGGCGTGTCGCGCGCGACGTAGCCCGCGGCGACCGGCGGGTACAGCACCAGCTTGCCGCCGGCCATGCCCTTGCCGACGTAATCGTTGGCATCGCCCTCGAGCACGAGCTGGAGGCCGCCGGCATTCCAGGCCCCGAAGCTCTGCCCGGCGTGGCCGGTGAAGCGCACCGTGATCGGCGCCGCGGCCATGCCATGGTCGCCGTGCGCGCGCGCGATCGCGCCCGACACGCGCGCGCCGACGCTGCGGTCGCGGTTGGTGATGGCGTAGTAGTACTCGCCGCCCGACTTCGCCGCGATCGCAGGCGCAAGATCGGCGAGCATGCGCGCGGCCAGCGTACCCGGATCGCGCGGCGGGTTGCGCGCCACGCCGCAGGACTGCGCCTCCGCGCTCACCAGCCCGGCGGCGGAAAGGATCGGGGCGAGGTCGAGCCCGCGTTGCTTGGCGGTCGTGCCCTCGGCCTCGCGCAGCAGGTCGGTGCGGCCGATCAGGTCCTCGAGCCGGCGCACGCCCAGGCGCGCCAGGTGGCGGCGCACGTCCTCGGCCACGAAGCGGAAATAGTTGACCACCATCTCCGGCAGCCCGGTGAAGTGCGCATCGCGCAGGCGCGCGTCCTGGGTCGCGACGCCGGTGGCGCAGTTGTTGAGGTGGCAGATGCGCAGGTACTTGCAGCCCAGCGCCACCATCGGGCCGGTGCCGAAGCCGAAGCTCTCGGCGCCCAGGATCGCGCCCTTGATCACGTCCAGCCCGGTCTTGAGCCCGCCGTCGACCTGCAGGCGCACCTTGTGGCGCAGCGCGTTCATGCGCAGGGTCTGCTGGGTCTCCGCGAGGCCCAGCTCCCACGGCGTGCCGGCGTACTTGATCGAGCTCTGCGGCGAGGCGCCGGTGCCGCCGTCGTAGCCGGAAATGGTGATGAGGTCGGCGTAGGCCTTGACCACGCCCGCCGCCACCGTGCCCACGCCGGCGTGGCTCACGAGCTTGACCGACACCAGCGCGGTCGGATTGATCTCCTTCAAGTCATACACCAGCTGCGCCAGGTCCTCGATCGAATAGATGTCGTGGTGCGGCGGCGGTGAGATCAAACCGATGCCGGGACGCGCATGGCGCAACCGCGCGATCAGCTCGTTGACCTTGTGGCCCGGCAACTGCCCGCCCTCGCCGGGCTTGGCGCCCTGCGCGATCTTGATCTGCAGCACCTCGGCATTGATCAGGTA
>JAGOEZ010000023.1:12710-22831 GCA_017997455.1 Lysobacterales bacterium
GGCGTGCCCTCGAAGCAGCGCGCGACCACCGCGGGCGCGAGGCCCACGATCTCGAACAGCTGCGCGCCGCGGTAGCTGCCGATGGTGCTGATGCCCATCTTCGAGATGATCTTGAGCAGGCCCTTCTTGATCCCGCGCCGGTAGCTGCGCCCCAGCTCCGCGCGCTCGCTGCCGCGCTTGCCCTTGAGCGCGCCGCTGCGGCCGAGGTCGAACAGGGTCTGGTAGGCGAGGTACGGGTACACCGCGGTGGCGCCGTAGCCGATCAGGCAGGCGAAGTGGTGCGCGTCGCGCGCGGTGCCGGTCTCCACGATCAGGTTGCAGTCGCAGCGCAGGCCGACGCGCACCAGGTGCAGGTGGATGGCGCCGGTCGCCAGCAGGGCGTGGACCGGGATCGCGCCCGCGCCGGGGAAGCGGTCCGACAGCAGCAGGATCACCGCGCCGTCGCGCACCGCGGCTTCGGCCTGCGCGCACAGGCGATCGACCGCGGCCGCGAGATGCTCGCCCTCGCGCAGGAACAGGTCCAGCCGCACGTGCGCGTTGGCGAAGTCCTCCAGCGCGAGCAGCTGGCGCAGCTTGCGCTGGGAGAAGATCGGCGAGTTGATCATCACCGTGCGCGCATTGGCCGGCGACAACTCGAAGAGGTTGCCCTCGCGCCCGACGTTGGTCGCCAGCGACATCACGCACTGCTCGCGCAGCGGGTCGATCGGCGGGTTGGTGACCTGGGCGAAGGCCTGGCGGAAGTAGTCGTACAGGGCGCGCGGCTGGGTCGAGAGCACCGCCATCGGGGTGTCGTCGCCCATCGAGCCGGTGGCTTCCTGTTCGGTCTCGGCCATCACGCGCAGGATCGCCTCGCGTTCCTCGCGGCTGAGGCCGTACAGCTTCTGGAAGCGCGCCAGCGTCGGCGCGTCGAAGGGCTCGGCCGCGAGCGAGGGATCGATCAGGTCGGCGACCAGGTACTTCACGCCCTGCTTCAACCAGCGCTTGAACGGCGCACGCGCGCGGTTGACCCGGTCGATCGCGCCGCTGTCGAGGAACTCGCCCGAGTACAGGTCGACCGCGATCATCTCGCCGGGGCCGAGCTTGCCCTTGGACACCACGTCCTCGGGCCGGTAGTCCCACACGCCGATCTCGCTGGCGATGGTCAGGTGGCGGTCGCGGGTCAGCACCCAGCGCGCCGGCCGCAGGCCGTTGCGGTCGAGCGTGCAGGCGGCGTAGCGGCCGTCGCACATCACGATGCCGGCCGGGCCGTCCCACACGTCCTGGTTGAGCGCGTGGTACTCGTAGAATGCGGCCAGGTCCGCATCGCGGTGTTCCAGCGATTCGGTTGCCGGCGGGATCAGGATCCGCATCGCCTGCAGCAGGTCCATGCCGCCGGCGAGCAGCACCTCGAGCATGTTGTCGAGCGTCATCGAATCCGAGCCGCTGGTTGAAACCACCGGGTCGAGTTCGCGGAAGTCGACCGCCGGCGAGCGCCACTTGGCCGCGCGCGCGCTGGCCCAGCGGCGGTTGCCCTCGATGGTGTTGATCTCGCCGTTGTGGGCCAGCAGCCGGAACGGCTGCGCCAGTTTCCAGGCCGGCGCGGTGTTGGTCGAGAAGCGCTGGTGGAACACCACCACGCTCGACACCATCTCGGGCCGCGCAAGGTCCGGATAGAAATCCGGCAGCGCGGCCGGCAGCATCATGCCCTTGTAGCCCAGGGTCCAGGCCGAGAGCGAGACCACGTAGAAATCGGGCCGGTCGGCCAGCGCGCGCTCGGCGCGGCGACGGGCGAGGAACAGCGCGCGATGGAAGCTGGCCTGGTCCATGCTAGCGGTGGGCGAGACGAAGACCTGCTCGATGCGCGGCAGCGTATCCAGCGCGATCGAGCCGCAGGCGTCGCGGTTCGTCGGCACCACGCGCCAGCCGGCGATGCGCACCTCGAGCCGCTCGAGCTCGGCCATGAGCACGCCGCGGGCGTGCGCGGCGCCTTCGTCGTCGCGCGGCAGGAACACGGTGCCGGCGGTGAACACCGGCCCGAGGCGGATGCCGGCTTCGTCGGCGGCGGCGCGCAGGAACCTCTCGGGGCGATGCAGCAGCACGCCGCAGCCGTCGCCCGACTTGCCGTCGGCGGCGACCGCGCCACGGTGCGCCATCCGCGCGAGCGCGGCGAGGCTGGTCTCGACCAGCCAGCGGCTCGGCACGTTGTCGAGGTTGGCCAGCAGGCCGAAGCCGCAGCTGTCGCGCTCGTAGCGCGGATCGTGGAGACCCGGATCGTCCCGCGGTGCCATGACAGCTCCGTTCGCGCGCCAGACTAGGGGGCGCAGGAACGCGGGTCACGGGCGGTGGCGGCGGCTCCTGCGACCCGACTTAAACACAGATGATGCGATGCGGCAATGCGGGTAGGTATGGTGGATCGGCGAGCCGCGGGGATCGCCCACAGAAGCAGCGTTGGGGCGCAGCGCCCTGGCGACGCACGGGTACCCATCTTCGATGAAAAGGCCAGAAACGTCTGCCAATGAACCGATATCACCCCAGAATGGCTGCGTTCGCCGCGGCCCACCGCAGCGCGCCCTCGAGACGCGATACGGGCCATGCCCGGAATACCCGGCGATCCGTGCCGGTGACAGAATCCGCGGGCGCACCAGGACCCGAGTTTGCATCCGATGAGACTGGTCGAAATCCGGAACCCTGTCGATGACGGCCTCGCACGCGCATGGCGGCCGTCGCGCGCGGCGGCGGGCGGTGATCCGCGCCGCGCCGCCGCACGGGCGCGCTGAGCCGGCCATGCACGACCTCGCAACCTGGTTCGGGCGCACGCTGGGCGAATTCCGGCGCCGGCGCGTGTTCCGCGTCGCCGCCGCGTACCTGGTCTTCGGGTGGTTGCTGCTGCAGGTCGCCGACGCGACCTTCGAGCCGCTGGGATTGCCGGCGTGGTCGCAGCGCGTGCTGATCTTCGCGGTCGCCGCGGGGTTCGTGCTCGCCTGCGTGCTGGCGTGGATCTACGACTACACCGCCGGTCGGGTCGTGCGCACGCCGCCGATGCCCGTCGCGGCCGCGGGCGCGGAAGTCGTCGCGCAGGCTGCCGGCGCGGTCGCGGCACCGGCCGCGCAGGGCGGCTCCTCGGTCGCGATCCTGCCCTTCACCGACCTCAGCCCGGAGCACGACCAGGATTGGTTCTGCGACGGGCTGGCCGAGGAGATCATCAACGCGATGTGCTGCGTGCGCGGCCTGCGCGTGGCCTCGCGCACGGCGTCCTTCCGCTTCCGCGATGGCAGCGTCGACCCGCGCGAGATCGGCCGCCTGCTCGCGGTCGAGGCGATCCTCGAGGGCAGCGTGCGCAAGGCCGGCGACCGCGTGCGGGTGACCGCGCAGCTGATCGGCGCCGGCGATGGCTACCACCTGTGGTCGGAGACCTGGGAGCGGCGGATGGAGGACATCTTCGCGATCCAGGACGAGATCGCGCGCAAGGTCGCGCAGGCGCTCAAGCGCACGCTCGCCCGCGAGGCCGAAGGGCGCAGCGAGCGCTACGCGCCGCGGAACCTGGAGGCCTACGAGTTCTACCTGCGCGGTCGCCAGCTCGCCGGCCAGACCACGGTCCGCGCGTGGCACCAGGCGCCGCCGATGTTCCGCCGCGCGATCGCGCTCGACCCGGACTACGCCCAGGCCCACGCCGGCCTCGCGGACATCCTCAGCCAGCTGATCCTGTGGCGCTACGTGGTCGCGGCGGAGGTGCTGCCCGAGGCGCGCGCGGCCACGCAGCGCGCGCTGGAGCTGGCGCCGGCGCTGGCCGAGGCGCACGTGGCCCACGGCAACGTGCTCTCGCTCGCGGGCGACGCCGCCGCCGCCACGCGCGCCTTCGAGCATGCGATCGAGCTCAACCCGGAGCTCTACGAGGCGTACTACTACCTCGGCCGCCATTGCTTCGCGCGAGGCGAGCAGGCGCGCGCGGCGCAGATGTTCGAGGCGGCGCACCGGGTGCGCCCGGACGAGTACACGGTGCTGGCGCTCGCGGTCAGCGCGCTCGATGCCAGCGGTCGCGCCGGGCACGCGCGCGAGGTCGCCGCGGCCGCCCTGCCGGGCCTGCTGCGCCAGGTCGAGCTGGAGCCGGACAATCCGCGCGCGAAGTACTTCGCCGCCCTCATGCACCAGCGCCTGGGCGACACCGCGGCCGGCGAGCCGCTGATCGAGGCCGCGCTGCGCCTGCGGCCCGACGCCGACTTCGCCGTGCTCTACAACGCCGCCTGCTTCTACGCCATCGGCGGCGACTCGCAGCGCGCGCTGGACCTGCTCGAGCGCGCGATCGACGCCGGGGTCGGGCATCCGGGCTGGATCGAGCACGACACCGACCTCGCGACCCTGCGCGAGCAATCGCGCTTCAAGGAGCTGCTCGCGCGCCTGCGCTGAGCGGCGCGCCACCGGCACGGCGTCACGGCACGGGCTCGAGCTTGATCGCGAGGGTGTAGCGCGGCACGTAGCAGTTGCGGCTGGGCGGCCGGCCGGCGTGGCGGATCGCGCCGTCGAACAGCACCAGGCGACCGGGCCGGGGCGAGACCACGCACAGCGCGTCGCCGCTGTCGTCGAAGCACAGCAACTCGCCGCCCCAGTCGGGATCCCACTGCTCGCACACGAACCACAAGGCGGTCAGTTCGCGCGCGCCGGGCAGGGCATCGGTGTGCACGTAGAGCATGTCGCCGTAGGCCGCGTGGTTGGTGTAGGCGCGGTAGGGACGGTAGGACTCCCGCGGGCGCAGCGCGCGCACCGCGCCAGCGGTCGCGCGCCACAGCGGCAGGCGTTGCAGCGCGGCCAGGGCCATCTCGCTGACCCAGTGCCGGTGCGTGGCGGTGTCGGGCCGCGCGAACTCGGTGCGCGTGAAGGGCGCCTGGTGCAGCAGCGCGTGGTAGCGCGCGATGTCGGTCGACGGGAGCAGGTCGTCGTAGATCGCCAGCTCGCGGCCCTGCACCGTGGCGCTGCGGGTGGCGGTGACGGGATCCATGGCGGCCCTGCAGGCACGGGACTGCGCGCAGCCTCGCACGAGGCGCGCGCGGGATCGCGCCGTTGGCGTTGCACAAACTACGCTTTGGAAGCAGCCGCCAGCGTCACCATGGGCACGGTCGCGGCTGGCGCCGGCGCGCGTTCGCGGGCGCGGCCTGCCAGCCACGCGACCGCGGCCACCAGCATCACGCCGGCGGTGATCGCCAGCGCGCGGCGCATCGTCCGCGCCTGGCGCCGGGTCGCCGGGCTGGCGCGCGGGTTGGCGCGCAGGGTGGCCAGCGCAGCGCCGTCGACCACGTGGGCCATCGGCGCCGCGTCGCGCCGGCCGGAAGTGACCGGCTGCAGCAGGTGCGCCAGGTCCGGCCGCACGTCGTCGAGCAGGGTCGGCGAGAAGCGCGTGCCCAGGACCAGGCTGCCCGGACCGGCGTAGCGCAAGGCGTTGCGCGCGTCGGCCAATGCGGCGCCGGGCAGGTGCTCGCCGTCGCTGCCGAGGGCGCCGACCGAGAGCGCGGCGCGCAGGCTGTTGCCGCGTCGCTCCAGCAGGCGCAAGGCCAGGTCCACCGCGTCGTGCGCATCGGCGAAGGCCGCCGCCACGATGCGGGCTTCGTCGTGCTGGCTGCGGCAACCGGCGGCCAGCAGTTCGCGCCGCAGGCGCGCGTACTCGACCTGCGGTTGGCCGACCGGCTGCAGCACCAGCATGATGCGCGGGCCGGAGTCCGGCGCCGGCTGCTTGCCACCGCCGGCGGCGACCCGGCGCAACCAGTTGCCGGTCGCCGGTGGCGCGGGCGTGTCGCCGGCCATCCCTGTTGCTCCGGATGCCGGTCCGGTACCGCACGCAGCTGCTGCGCGCGCCACCCTTCCGGCGTTGTCGCGAAGGCTAGGCGCCGGGATCGCGCAATGCAACCCGCGGCCGCGGGGCACGGTGCCGCGGCAAGCCGGCGGGGTCGCGGGCCCGGCCGCGGGTCGATATCAGCGCGGCGGGACCCGTTCCAGGACCACGATCAGCAGGGTCGCGACCGGACCCAGCACCAGCGAGAGCAGGAACCAGACCAGGCCGCCGCGATTCTTGCCCTGCGCCAACCCCGCGTTGACCAGGGCCAAAGTGCCCCAGCCGGCGTACCAGGGACCGTATTCGATCATGGGCGATTCCTCGGGGGGGTGCGCTGCGCAGGGCGCTCAGCCGCCCTGCTCGGGCAGGCGGAACCAGCAGTTGAACGCGACCGTGATGCGCTCGCCCCGGCCGCGATACGGCAGCACCTCGTGGCTCACCCACGAGGGGAACAGCACCAGTTGGCCGGCGCGCAGGCGATAGGTCTTGCCGTTCATGGTGTACGGCGCGCGCATGTGGTTGTTGGCCGGGTCGACGTACATGTACGCGATCTGGTTCGGGTTGTTGAAGCACAGCTGGCCCGAGTCGGGGTGCTCGGGGTCGTCCTCGCCCGGCGTGACGCAGTAGACCCCCGACCACGAGGCCATCGGGTGGTTGTGCAGGCCGAAGTAGCCGCCGGCGCGGGTCACGTGGAACCAGGTGTGGGAGTGGATCGCGAGCTGGCCCATGAGCTCGGCGTTGTAGCCGTTGAGTTGCGCGATCAGGCGCGACATCGCGCTCCAGCAGAACTCGCGCAGCTGCTGCACGCAGCTTTCGGGCCACGCGAAGAAGTTGAAGTCGCTCTCGTACAGCTCGCGCGAGATCCGCATCGAGGGCGAGGGATTGCGCCAGCGCGCGCCCTCGGCCTCGCGCGCCAGGATCAGCGCGCGAAGTTCCTCGTTGAGCGCGGCGGCCCCGGTGTGCTGCGCCTCGGCGAAGGGCACGGCGAAGGCTGGAACGATCTGGAACACCGGCGCGACCCCGCGGGAACCTGGCCCGATTCTATGCGAAGCGCGCGCCAAACCGACTAGACTAAGGGGCTCAGTCCCGAGGAAGTCCCCCCATGCACATCCGTTTCCCGAGCGCCTTCGCGCTTGCCGTGCTGCTGGCTGCCTGCGCCAAGGCGCCCGAGGCACCGCCCGCCGCCCCCGCTCCCGCCGCCGCGCCGGTCGCGGCCGAGCCCCCGGCGCTGATCGCGCGCGGCGTGCTGTTCGGCAATCCCGAGCGCACCCTGGGCAGCATCAGCCCTGATGGCAAGTGGCTGGGCTACATCGCGCCCCGCGATGGCGTGCTCAACGTGTACGTGGCGCCCGCCGACGCGCCCGACAGCGCCAAGCCGGTCACCAACGACACCCTGCGCGGCATCCGCGGTTTCAGCTTCGCGTATACCGGCAACCACGTGCTGTACGCCCAGGACGTGGGCGGCGACGAGAACTTCCAGGTCTTCGCAGTCGACCTGACCAGCGGCGAACAGAAGGCGCTGTCGCCGGCCGGCTCGCGCGCCACGATCGCGGCGATGTCGTCGCGGCGCCCCGACGAGATCGTGGTCAGCGTCAACGACCGCAACAAGGAGTACTTCGACCTGGTGCAGGTCAACCTCAAGACCGGTGCGCAACAGCGCCTGGTCGAGAACGACGAGTTCGCCGACTTCACCCTCGACGAGGACTACGCGTTGCGCTACGCCTCCAAGAGCACGGCCGAGGGCGGCTACGAATGGCTGGTGCGCGACGGCAAGGCGTGGAAGGCATGGTCGACGGTGCCGCAGGGCGATGCGCTGACCAGCGCGATCCTCGGCCTCACCGCCGACGGCAAGACCGTCTACCTGCTCGACAGCCGCGAGCGCAACACCGGCGGCCTGTACGCAATCGACACCGCCAGCGGCGAACGCAAGATGGTGTTCGAGGACGCGCGCGCCGACGTCGGCGGCGTGCTCACGCATCCGGTCAGCGGCGTGGTCCAGGCGGCCAGCGCCAACTACCTGCGCAACGAATGGACCGCGCTCGACCCGGCCGTGGCCAACGACCTCAAGATCCTCGAGGCGCTGGGCGACGGCGAGATCGAGGTCACCGCGCGCACCCTCGACGACCAGCATTGGGTCGTGCTGTACGTCGCATCCGACGCGTCGGCCAAGTACTACCTGTACGACCGCGCCAAGGGCGACGCCCGGCTGTGGATCGACACCCGCCCGGCGCTGGCCGGCGCCACGCTGGCGCCGATGCACCCGCGCGAGATCAAGAGCCGCGACGGCCTCACCCTGGTGAGCTACCTGACCCTGCCGCCGGGCAGCGATGCCGACGGCGATGGCGTGCCGGCCGCGCCGGTGCCGATGGTGCTGCTGGTCCACGGCGGCCCCTGGGGTCGCGATACCTACGGCTATACCCCGACCCACCAGTGGCTGGCCAACCGCGGTTACGCGGTGCTGAGCGTGAACTTCCGCGCCTCGCAGGGCTTCGGCAAGGAGTTCCTCAATGCCGGCGACCTGCAGTGGGGCCGCAAGATGCACGATGACCTGCTCGACGCCGTGGCCTGGGCCAAGGCGCAGGGCGTCGCCAAGCCCGAGCAGGTCGCGATCATGGGCGGCAGCTACGGCGGCTACGCCACGCTCGCGGGCCTGACCATGACCCCGACCGAGTTCGCCTGCGGCGTCGACATCGTCGGCCCCTCGAACCTCATCACCCTGCTCGAGTCGATCCCGCCGTACTGGGTTTCGTTCCGCCAGCAGTTCTATACCCGCATGGGCGACCCCAACACCGAAGCCGGCCTCGCGCTGCTCAAGGAGCGCTCGCCGCTGACCTATGCCGACCAGATCGTGCGTCCGCTGCTGATCGGGCAGGGCCAGAACGACCCGCGCGTCAACGTGGCCGAGTCCGACCAGATCGTGGCGGCGATGCAGGCCAAGAACATCCCGGTGACCTACGTGCTGTATCCGGACGAAGGCCACGGCTTCGCGCGTCCGCCCAACCGCATGTCGTTCAACGCCGTGACCGAGGAATTCCTCGGCAAGTGCCTGGGCGGCCGGGTCGAGCCGGTGGGCAAGGATTTCGAGGGCAGCACGATCCAGGTGCCGGCCGGCGCCGAACTGCTGCCCGGGACGAAGGCCGCGCTGCCGGCGGCGCCCGTCGCGCCGGCGGCGGCCGAGGCGAAGCCTGCTGCAGGCTGAACCAGGGGCCGGCGCCGGCGTCCGGGGGATTCCCCTTGGTGCTGTCGCCGGTCCTGCCGTCCTGGACTACGATGCCCGGGTCAGGCGCCGTGATGGCGCCGGCCGTGTCCGCTGTTGGCCAGCGCGAGGAGCTGCCGTGATGAGAACTGGAATCCTGCCGCGGCAAGTCGCCGCGCTGCTGTCCGTGCTGCTCCTGTGCGTTGCCGCCTTCGCGCCGCGGCCAGCACTCGCGCAGGGCGCTGATCCGGCCGCACTGGAAGAACTGGTCGGCCCGATCGCGCTGTACCCCGACGACCTGCTTTCGATCACGCTGCAGGGTTCGACCTACCCGCTGCAGATTGTCGAGGCGGAGCGCTGGATCGCGGCCAACAAAGGCAAGAAGGACGCCAAGCCCAAGGACGCCTGGGACGACTCCGTCAAGGCGCTCATCAACTACCCCGACGTGGTCACGAAGATGAGCCAGAACCTGGACTGGACCACCGCGCTCGGCGAAGCGGTGGCGACCGACCAGGGCGCGGTGATGGATGCCGTGCAGGCGTTCCGCCGTCGCGCCGACGGCGCCGGCAACCTCAAGACCGACGACAAGCAGCTGGTCGAGGCCGACGAAGGCACGATCAAGATCGTGCAGGCCGATCCGCAGGTGATCTACGTGCCGCAGTACGAGCCGACCACGGTGATCGTGCAGCAGTCCACGCCGTACTACCCCACGTACTACCCGACGCCGTACCCGGTGTACTACTACCCCTATCCCCCGGGCTATGGTTTCGCCTCGGGCTTCTTCTGGGGCGCGGCGGCCGCGGCGGCCTTCGACTGGCATGGCGGCGGCATCCACGATGTCGACATCGACATCGACCGCAACACCAATATCGATCGCAACACCAACCGCAGCTCCAGCAATCGCGCCACCAACATCGATCGCAACAAGTCGCAGCAGATGCGCCAGCAGGGCGGAACGCAGTGGCGCTCGAATGCTTCGGCGGCCGACGTGGGCCGCGGGCGGGCGACGCAGACCGGTTCGCGGCCGGCGACGGCCAACCGCGCCGGCACCGGACAGGCAGGCGCCAACCGCGCGGGCGCGGCCCAGACCGGGGCGAACCGCGCTGGTGCCGCCCAGACCGGGGC
>JAGOEZ010000165.1:0-4699 GCA_017997455.1 Lysobacterales bacterium
ATCCAGGCCACCGCGACCACGCTGCCGATCAACCCGGGCATCGGGCCCTTCTTCGGCTCGCCCTACATCGCCGACGTGACCCTGACCCAGCGCTCGCTCGACGGCGCGCTGGTCAGCACCGGCGAGGCGCAGTTCGGGGCCTCGATCAATCCGGTCACGCTGGCAGCCTTCAGCACGCTTGACGACGCGGAAACCGAGGACGTCAACGAATTCGAGGTACTGCTCGGCAACGGCCCGGTCGACGCGGCCGGTGGCCGCGCCACGGTGTTCGTGCATTCCTTCAATCGCGCCGGGCAGGTCGTGTTGACCGTGACGGCGCAGGATCCGCAGACCGGCGAGACCGTTTCGGGTCAGCAGACCTTTACCATCGCCAGTGGCGCATCGGGCGTTCCGGGTTCGGTGGTCATCTCGACTGGGCCGGAGCCGGTGTACATCCAGGGCGTCAATGGCCCGACCAGCAAGTCGATCGAGGTGAGCCTCTTCGATGGGGCCGGTGGTGCCCTGCCGGTCCTCGGAACACCCTCGACGGCATTCAACAACATCCAGCTCGAAATCGTGGGCGGCGCGCAGGGCGGCGAGCGACTGCAGGCGGGCGCGCAGTCCGGCGCCCTGGTGCGCATCGTGAGCAACAACGGCATCGGCAACGCGATCTACGCCTCGGGCAGCCGCTCCGGTCCGATCACGCTGCGCGCCACCGCGGATCGCGCCGACAACAATGTCGACAACGGGATCCAGGATGCGGTCACGTCGACTGCCCCGTTCTCGATTTCTGACGGGCGCCTGTTTGACCTCGAGATCACTAACCCAACGTCAAGTGGTAGTACAAGTGCGCAGGCGTTCGAATTCGGCAGCCAAACCTACGGGCAATTCGTAAGCGTTTCGGCGCGCGACCGGTTCGGCAATCCCGTTCCCGCGGGTACCCAGATCCGCTTCGGCGTTATCGATCATCCGCTCGACGCCGCTGGCAACTTCGCGATCGCCGGCAGCGACGGCGACCCACAGGAGGGCGGCACCACGTTCACCGCGCCGGGCGGCGCATTCACGACTGCGGGCGCAGGTGCTGGACCGGGCGACACACTAGTCGTGTTCGGCGAGGAATCGAACGCCAACCGCGACCTGGAGAGCGCGCGTAACGTGCAATCGATCGTCAGCCCGACGACGCTAGTCGTGCAGAACCGCTTCAACTACAACGACGATAGTGGCTCCAGTGTCAACAACGGCCCGGTGCTGCCGTACGTGGTTGGACGCGCCGTTGACGGCATTGCAACTGGCTTCAGGTTGGTCCCTGGGGTGGTGGACGGCAACGAGGTACTCTTCGTCGAGGCGACCGGCGGACAAACCGTGACCACGGAAGCCGATGGTCTCGCGACCTTCCTGCTACGCTATCCTGCGAGCAAGCTGGGTAAGAATTCGGTGCTGTGGGCACAGGGCAGCGGCGATCTGGTAAACGGGACCGCCGAGCTGATCACCGACGCCGAACGGATCCGCTTCCAGGGTGTCGGCCCGGCACGCATCACCGCCACGCCGTCGTCGATCCTTTCCAACCGCACCGCGCCGGTCAAGGTTTGCGTGACGGACGCGGCCGGCAACCCGGTCCCGAATGCGATCGCGCGCTTTGCCTTCCGCAGCCTCAGCACCGCAACCGGAGACGTCAACGGAATCGCCGGTTCGGGCAATCTCGCCGCGACCGGGCTGGATGGCTGCGTCACTGCCAACGTGACTACGGCCAACCTCTTCACCAGCGGGGCCTTCGTGGAGTTCGGCTACGAGTCGGCGACAGCGCAGGTCCAGATCCAGTTGCCGGGAGCGCTGGCACTGACGGCGACGCCGCGCCTGATCCCGGCCAGTCGCAGTGGTTCGCAGTCGGTCACGCTGTTCCTGTCGGACGGCGGTGGCGGTGGGATCCCGGGGCAGCTGATCTCGGGAATCTGCACCGTGTCGCCGCCCGCCGGCGCCTCTGGAACCTTCGTGCCGACCACGCTCAGCGTGTCGCCGGGCATCGCCGGGCCAACGCCGGCCTCGGGACTGGAAGTGGTGTCGCTCTCGTGGACCAACATGGTTGCGCAGGTTCCGGTGGGTTCGTCGAACTTCGTGTTCGGCAGCGGCATCTGCACCTTCACGGCCGCGGTCGGCACGACGACGCTTACCACGACGGTCACGGTCCAGGGCACCACGGCATCGTGCGCCGACGGCTTCAGCCCGCCACCGCCGGGATGCCCGTGAGTCGGGAATGACGTCATCGTGACCACAACGAAGGGGCTGCCACCGCAGCCCCTTCTTCGTTGCGGCGCTGCTGGATGCCGGGGACCCGCGTGGGTCCGGGCGAACGCATCGCGGGGCTTGGAGCGCCCGGCGCTGGAGTAGAGGGGGGGCGGGGGAACGACATGTCGAACGGTCGGATCGCGTACGGGCAGGGCGATGTGATCTTCCGCGAGGGCGATCCCGCGGCGGGCGCCTTCCTGGTCGAGTCCGGCACGGTCACGATCTCCACCGCCGGCGAGGACGGGCACGTCGTGCTGGCGACGCTGGGGCCGGGCGACCTCTTCGGCGAGATCGCGATGCTCGAAGCCTCGACCCGGGCCGGAACCGCGATCGCGGCCAGCGCCTGCGAGCTGATGGTGGTCGACCACGAGCAGCTCAGCGAACGCCTCGAACAGGCCGACCCGATCGTGCGCGCGCTGCTGCGCGGACAGTTCCAGCGCCTGCGCTCGACCCTGGCCCTGGTGCGCGGCGACGTCGACCCGCATCCGCCGCTGGCTTCGGTCGCCGGGCATCCCGACTCGCTTGCCTTCGGCAAGATCAAGCTCGAGAACGAGCTCAAGGAAGCGCTCGAGCGCAAGACGCTCGAAGTGCGCTACCAGCCGCTGTACGACATGCCGGCCGGGCGCATCACCGGCTACGAGGCCTTGATCCGCTGGACCCATGCCGAGCGCGGGGCGGTGTCGCCGGCCGAGTTCATCGCGCTGGCGGAGGAGACCTCGCTCATCAACCCGGTCGGCCGCTACGTGTTCGCGCGCGTGTGCGAGACCCTGGCCGAGCTGCGCGATCGTGGCCTGCGCGAATTGCCCTTCGTCGCGGTCAACGTGTCCGGGCGCCAGCTCGAGGGCGACACCCTGCTGGCGCAACTGCTCGACACCGCGCGGCTGACCGGCGTGCCACCGGGCGCGATCAAGCTCGAGATCACCGAGAGCCTGGCCCTGGACGTGGCCCGGGTCGGCCAGCTGATCGCGCGCGCGCACGCCGCGGGTGTCAAGGTGGCGCTCGACGACTTCGGCACCGGCTACTCCAACCTCGGCCACCTGCACGAGCTGCACTTCGACACGGTCAAGCTCGACCAGGGCTTCGTGCGCCAGATGCAGTCATCGCCGCGCTGCCTGGCGGTGGTGCGCGCGATCGTCGACATGGTGCGCGCGCTCGAAGCCGACATGGTGGCGGAAGGCGTGGAGACCGAGGAACAGCTCGCGACGCTGCGCGCCATGGGCGTGCGCTACGCCCAGGGCTACCTGATCGGCAGGCCGCGCGAGCGCGCGCAGATGATCGAGGAACAGCTGCGCCGCTGAGCGGCGCCGCCGTGCTCAGTCGCCGGCCCGGTGCGGCACCCCGGGCGTGATCGCCGCGGCGAGATCGGGGCCGATCTCGCCCTCCGGGCGGAGCTGGCCCTCCCACTTCGACACCACCGCGGTGGCGACGCTGTTGCCGATCACGTTGGTGGCCGAGCGCGCCATGTCGAGGAAATGGTCGACGCCCAGCAGCAGCACCAGGCCGGCCTCGGGGATGTTGAACTGGACCAGGGTCGCCGCGATCACCACCAGCGAGGCGCGCGGCACGCCCGCCATGCCCTTCGAGGTCACCATCAGGATCAGCAGCATGGCGCCCTGCTCGGCCAGGCTGAGCTCGATGCCGTAGACCTGGGCGATGAACATCACCGCGAAGGTGCAATACATCATCGAGCCATCGAGGTTGAAGGAGTAGCCCAGCGGCAGCACGAACGAGGCGATGCGGTTGCTGCAGCCGAAGCGCTCCAGCATCGCCAGGGTCTTGGGATACGCGGCCTCGCTCGAGGCGGTGGCGAAGGCCAGCATCACCGGCTCGCGGACCGCGGCGAAGAGGCCGAAGGCGCGTCGCCGCAGCACCACGAAGGCGGCGAGGAACAGCACGCCCCACAGCACCAGGATCGCGAAGTAGAACTCGGCCATGAACACGCCATAGAGCCGCAGCACGTCGGCACCGCTCTGCGAGATCGCCGAGGCCACCGCGGCGAAGACCGCGAAGGGCGCGAACCACATCACGATCCCGGTCAGCTTGAGCATCACGTACGACGCGCCCTCCAGCGCATCGACCAGGCCGCGCGCCTTCTCGCCGATGCCCGCGCAGGCCACGCCGAACAGGACCGAGAAGACCACGATCTGCAGGATCTCGTTGCGCGCCATCGCATCCGCGATGCTGGTCGGCACCAGGTGCGAGATGAAATCCTTGAGTGAAAGCGCGCTGGCGGCGACGCCGGCATTGGCGTCGCTGGCCGGCAACGGGATGCCGGAGTTCACCCCGGGCTGGAAAAGGTTCACCAGCGTCAGGCCGAGCAGCAGCGAGACCAGCGAGGCGCCGACGAACCAGGCGAAGGCCTTGATGCCGACGCGGCCGACGCTGCTGGTGTCGCCCATCTTGGCGATGCCCACGGTCAGCGTGGCAAATACCAATG
>JAGOEZ010000165.1:4799-6037 GCA_017997455.1 Lysobacterales bacterium
AGGCCGAGCAGCAGCGAGACCAGCGAGGCGCCGACGAACCAGGCGAAGGCCTTGATGCCGACGCGGCCGACGCTGCTGGTGTCGCCCATCTTGGCGATGCCCACGGTCAGCGTGGCAAATACCAATGGCGCGATGATCATCTTGATCAGGCGCAGGAAGATGTCGGTGACCAGCCGGAACCACTCGACCCAGGGCTTGCTGTCGGTGCCGGAGTAGTAGAGGACGAAGCCGCAGGCGCCGCCGGCGACCAGCGCGACGAGGATCCAGGTGGTCAGGCTACGGCCGTGCTTCATGGCGCTCCCCGGCAGTGCTCGAAGGCGCACGACGCGGCCTCGAGGCGGACCCCGCGGGCCCCCGCCGGATTGTATGCCACGGCGACGCGGCGGCTCGCGCGCGCAAGCGCTCGCCTTGCGGGGGTTGCGACCTTCCGGGACAATCCGCGCGCCGCACCGCCAGGGCGCCCTCTGCGCCGAACCCCGCCAGGATTTCCCGCATGCCGAGCCGTCCCGAACTCGCGAACGCCATCCGTGCGCTGGCCATGGATGCCGTCCAGCAGGCCAATTCCGGCCACCCCGGCATGCCGATGGGCATGGCCGACATCGCCGAGGTGCTGTGGAACGACTTCCTGCGCCACGATCCGGCGCAGCCGCGCTGGCCCAACCGCGATCGTTTCGTGCTGTCCAACGGCCACGGCTCGATGCTGCTCTACGCGCTCCTGCACCTGGCCGGCTACGACCTGCCGCTGGCCGAGCTCAAGCGCTTCCGCCAACTGCACTCGAAGACGCCCGGACACCCGGAGGCCAGCGAGCATCCCGCGATCGAGACCACCACCGGCCCGCTGGGCCAGGGCCTCGCCAACGCGGTCGGCATGGCGCTGGCCGAGAAGCTGCTCGCGCAGCGCTACAACCGGCCCGGGCTCGCGGTCGTGGACCACTACACCTACGTGTTCGTGGGCGATGGTTGCCTGATGGAGGGCATCTCGCACGAAGCCTGCTCGCTGGCCGGCACGCTCAAGCTCGGCAAGCTGATCGCGATCTACGACGACAACCGGATCTCGATCGATGGCCGGGTCTCGGGCTGGTTCACCGATGACACCGCGCGGCGCTTCGAAGCCTATGGCTGGGAAGTGATCCCCGAGGTCGACGGCCACAATCCCGAGGCGATCAAGGCCGCCCTGGTGTCGGCAGCGATCGATCCGGACAAGCCGACCCTGGTCTGCTGCCGGACCCTCATCGGCT
>JAGOEZ010000166.1:0-4627 GCA_017997455.1 Lysobacterales bacterium
GCCAGCAGCGTGTCGGCCGTCGGCGCCTGGTCGGCCGTGATCTGGTGGTAGGACTGGTCGAGCATGGCCGCGCCCAGGTACTCCACGGTGGCGAAGCCCTGGTTGAACTTCTGCGCCGCGACGACCTTGTCCAGCAGGGCCTGCGGGATCAGTTCGCCGGTCTCGTGGTGGCGCGCGTAGTTCTTCAGGACCTCGGGCCAGGTGGTCCACATCTCGTGCACCTGCGAGGGGTACTCGACGAAGTCCAGCGGCACGGCGGTGCCGGCCAGGCGCGGGTACTGCACGTTCGAGAACAGCCCGTGCACGGCGTGGCCGAACTCGTGGAACATCGTGTTGGCTTCGTCGAAGGTCAGCAGCGTGGGCTCGCCCTTGGGCGGCTTGGGCACGTTGAGGTGGTTGGCCACGACCGGCTTGGTGCCGAACAGGCCGCTCTGCGACACGTACTCGTTCATCCAGGCGCCGCCGCGCTTGTTTTCGCGGGCGTAGTAGTCGGCGATGAACAGGCCGAGCGGCTTGCCGCTGTCGTAGACCTCGAACACGCGCACGTCGTCGCGGTACAGCGGCAGGTCGTGGCGTTCCTTGAAGGTCAGGCCGTAGAGCTTCTCGGCCATGTGGAACACGCCCTTTTCGAGCACGTTGTCCATCTCGAAGTAGGGCTTGAGCTCGGCGTCATCGTAGGCGTACTTCGCCTTGCGCACCTTGTCGGCATAGTGGGACCAGTCCCACGCGGCGATCTGGAAGCCGCCGCCGCCGGCATCGACGATGGCCTGCATCGCGGCCGCCTCGGCCTTGGCATTGGCCACGGCGGCGGGTGCCATGTCGGCCATCATCTTGTTGACCACGGCCGGGGTGCCCGCGGTCTGGTCCTCGAGCACGTAGGTCGCGTAGTTGGCATAGCCCAGCAGCGCGGCGCGCTCGGCGCGCAGCTTGACCACCCGCGCCAGCGTCGCGCGGTTGTCGAACTCGCCGCCGCGGCTGGCGCGGTTGACGGACGCCTTCTGCAGGCGCTCGCGCAACGCGCGGTCCTGCAGCGAGACCAGCGCCGGCTGGCCGCTGGTGTTCTGCAGCGCCAGCACGTACTTGCCTTCGAGCTGGCGCGACTTGGCGGCTTCGGCCGCCGCGGCGATCGCCCCGTCGGAGAGACCGGCGAGCTCGGCCCGGGTCTCGACCACCACGGCCGAGGCATTGTTTTCCTTGAGCAGGTTCTGGTTGAACGTGGTCTGCAGCGAGGCCAGTTCGGCGTTGATCTCGCGCAGGCGCGCCTTCTGCTTGTCATCGAGCTTGGCGCCGGCGCGGACGAAGTCGAGCATGTAGCGGTCGAGCAGGCGCAGTTGCTGCGCGTCGAGCCCGAGCTGGTCGCGCTTGGCGTGCAGGGTGCTCACGCGCGCGAACAGCTTGGGATCGAGCGCGATGGCATCGGCATGCGCGGCCAGCTTCGGCGCGACCACGGTCTGGATCCGCTCCATTTCCGGGTTGGTGTTGGTGCCCGACAGGGCGAAGAACACGTTGGAGACCCGGACCAGGGTCTGGCCGCTGCGCTCGGCGGCGACGATGGTGTTCTCGAAGGTGGGCGCCGCCGGATCATTGGCGATGGCATCGAACTCGGCGCGCTGCTCGGCCATGCCGCGCTCGAAGGCCGGCAGGTAGTGCGCGTCGGTGATGCGGTCGAAGGGCGGGAACTGGTAGGGCAGGGTGCTGGGCTGGAAGAAGGGATTGTCGGCGGCCGGCGCGGCCTTTTCGCCCTCGGCGGCAAAGGCGGGCAGGGCAAGGCTCACGGCCAGGGCCAGCGCCCAGGCGGGTCGAATGCTCATCGGGGGTCTCCAGCGGACGGAATTGACCCCGGAGGATAAGGGAACCGGGCCATCGCCGCCCCCTGTCGAAGGTTGGGTGCCCCGGCCCCCGGGGGCAGCAGGCCGACGCCGGGCCTGTGCCACTGCGCGCGACCCGGTACTCAGCCGGCCAGTTCCAGCGACATGGCCGTCTGGCGCAGCCGTGCGCCGAGGTAGCACTGCGAGCCGCAGGAAGCAAAGCCGGCCTTGGCAAACGCCTTGCGATACCAGGCGGGCGTGCGCGCCAGGTATCCCTCGCGGTCGCCGACGAAATCGTCGCCCTTGCACATGACCTCGAGGTAGGCGACGCCGTCGCACAGTTCGCCGAAGCCCGACAGCCCGCGCAGCAGCTCGGCGCCGGCCACGTAGTGCATCACGTCGGCGCAGACCAGCAGGTCGACCGGCCGCTCGAAGCGCTGCTGCGCCAGCTCGCCGAAGCGGCACAGGCGCACGTTGCGCGTGCGGCCGAAGCGTTGCACCGCGTAGGGGCTGGGATCGAGTCCCAGGTAGCTGGCCTTGGGCCGCAGCAATTGCAGCACCGGGAACCAGGGCGCCTCGCCGCAGCCCACGTCCAGCACGCTGCGCACCGGGTGCTCGAGGTACCACTCGGCGAGCGCCAGCACCATGCGCACCTTGCGCACCAGCGCGTCGTCGGACTTCACCCGGTGGCGCGGGTGGCGGTACCAGCGGTCGAAGTAGGCCTGGTCGTACTGCTTGGGCATGTCCGGATGTTGGCGGGCGCTGCCGTGCACGGCAAGCGCGCGGGGCAACCGCAACGGCGGTGCCCGCGCCGACGGCGCGTCCCCGGCGTCAGTCGCGCGCGACCGCGCGCACCGGCACCGGCACGTTGCACAGCTCGATGCGGCCGGTGGGTTCGAGGAACCAGGATTCCTTGCGCGTGCGTCGCGCCTCGACCAGCGTGCGGAAGGTTTCGGTGTCGGTGCGCAGCACCTGCAGCGGGCTGCGCTGCGCTTCGGGCAGGTCGGCCTCGATGCGGATCGAGCGGATCGGCACGTGCTGCGCGGCGTCCTCGTGGAAGCCCAGCGGGCCGCTGCCGCGCGGCAGGGTCGACAGCCGCTCGATGCCCTGCAGCACGCGCCCGACCAGGGTGACATTGCGATCCAGGTGCCGCGGGGAATGGCCGATCACCACGTACAGCTCGGCGCCGCTGCCCGAATCGGCGGTGTCGCCGCGCCCGGCGCCGACCATGGCATAGCAGTGGGCCAGCCAGGCACGGTCGTTCGCGGGGTCGCGCGCGACCGGGAAGCCGCCGCTGTACCCGGCCTGCGGCGCGTACACGTCGCCGTCGGGCAGTTGCGTGTACGGCAGCCCGGCCGCGGGCCGGTCGAACTCGGGCGCCAGCGTGCGGGCGGCCTTGCCGAAGCCGCGCTGCTTCGCCTCGTCGCCGGCGGCGGGGTCGCCCCATTGCACGACGTAGTTGTCCTGCGAGCGCAGGATCGCGAGGCCGTCGAAGTAGCGCTCGCGCACCAGGGCCTCGATGTTGGCCACGTGCCGGGGCGCGAATTCCGGCGCCAGCTCGATCACCACGCGGCCGCTGGCGAGTTCCAGGTACAGGGTGTGGCGCGGGTCCGGCGTGCGCCAGTCCGACTCGGTGCTGGCCGCCAGGACCTCGGCCATGGTCGGCGCGGGCTTCGCGTCGTCCGCGGCTGCCAGCAACGGCAGCGCCAGCGCCAGCAGGGCAAGGCCGGCGCCGAAGTCGCGGACGCCCGGGCGCCCGCGGTTCGCGGCGCCCGCGCGGGCACGACCGATCACGGCGTCGCGGCCGGCGGATCGAGGAAGTCCACCGCGAGATGCAGCATCGCGCGCAAGGCCAGCGGCAGGGCGCTCTCGTCGACGCGGAACAGCGGCGAGTGGTTGGTCGGCGCGGATTTCAGGTCGATCGCGGGGTCGGTCACGCCGACGAAGAAGTACAGCCCCGGGACCTCCTCGGCGAAGAAGCTGAAGTCCTCGGCCCCGGTGATGAGCGGCGTGCGCACGACCTTGCCCTCGCCGGCGACGCGCTGCAGCGTGGGCAGCATGCGCGCGGTCAGCGCCGGATCGTTGACCGTGACCGGGTAGCCCTCGTCGATGCGCACCGTGGCGGTGGCGCCCTGGCTCTGCGCGGTGGTTTCGGCGGTGAGCTTGATCCGCTCGAAGATGCGGCTGCGGTTCGTCGCGCTGAAGTTGCGGATCGTGCCGATCAGCTCGACCTCGTCCGGGATGATGTTCTCGCGGATGCCGCCCTTGATCGCGCCGAAGGAGATCACCGCCGGCGCGTCCGTGATGTCGATCTGGCGGCTGATGATGGTGTTCATGGCGTTGACGATCTGCGCCGCGGCGGTGATCGGATCGACCCCCTGCCAGGGGCGCGAGCCGTGGGCCTGGCGGCCCTTGACCAGGATGGTGAAGCTGTCCACCGCCGCCATCGCCGGGCCTTCCCGGTAGCCGATGACGCCCGCGGGCAGGTTGCTGCCGACGTGCAGTCCCATCACCGCGTCGGGCCGGGGATCGGCGAACACGCCTTCGGCCAGCATCAACTCGGCACCGCCCTCCTCGCCGTCCGGAGCGCCTTCCTCGGCCGGCTGGAAGATGAAGACCACCGTGCCCGGCAGGTCCTTGCGCAGCGCGGCGAGCACGCTGGCGGTGGCGAGCAGGTTGGCGACATGGGTGTCGTGGCCGCAGGCATGCATGACGCCGACGGTCTGGCCGCGGAATTGCGTCGTCACCTTCGAGGCGAAGGGCAGGTCGGTGGTCTGTTCGGTGACCGGCAGCGCGTCCATGTCGGCGCGCAGGGCCAG
>JAGOEZ010000166.1:4727-6028 GCA_017997455.1 Lysobacterales bacterium
TGCGCGGCCTCGGTCTGGCCCAGGCCCGAGATATCGTCGAGCTCGCCCTCGATGGTGAACAGGGCGGTGCGCCGGATCGCGGCCGGCCGCACGCGGCGGCCGCCCACTTCCCAGGTGCCCAGCGGCAGGCGGTGCTCCTGGAACACCACGCGCACGGTGTCGAGGTAGTACTCGGCCGGCATGTCCATCACCGCGTTGTACTCGTCGTAGAACTTGCGGTGCGACTGCGCATCTTCCTGGTCGCCGCGCAGCAGGTCCTGGTAGAAGTCCCAGTGCGACTGGAAGTGGCGGCTGGGGTTCATGGCCAGGAAGCCGGTGTGCTGGAGGAAGCCCGGGTAGACCTTGCGCCCATGGCCCGGATAGTTCGCCGGCACCTGCTGGATCACGTGGTGCTCGAACCAGCTGATCGGCTTGGTGGTGGCGAGGTCGTTGACCTGGGTCGGGCTCAGGCGGGTGTCGATCGGGCCGCCCATCATGGTCATGGTGCGCGGCACCGCCTCGCCGGCCGAGGCCATGAGCGATATCGCCGCCAGCACCGGCACGGTCGGCTGGCACACCGAGATCACGTGCAGTTCCTTCGCGCCGATGTGGCGGATGAACTCCTGCACGTAGCGCACGTAGTCGTCGAGATGGAAGGGGCCAGCCTCGGCCGGGACCATGCGCGCGTCGATCCAGTCGGTGATGTAGACCTTGTGGTCGCGCAGCAGGGTGCGCACGGTGTCGCGCAGCAGGGTCGCGTGGTGGCCCGAGAGCGGCGCCACCACCAGCACCACCGGATCGTCCTTGAGGTCGCCGATGACCTTGCCGTCGTCGCTGTAGCGCTTGAAGCGCAGCAGGTTGCAGAAGGGGCGCTCCAGGGCCTTGATCTCGACCACCGGCACGGTGTGGCCGTGGGCCTCGATCGAGCCGATGCCGAACACCGGCTTTTCGTAGTCCTTGCCGATCCGGTGCACCAGTTCCCACCCGGCCGCGACGCGTTGCGCGCCGGGCAGCAGGCCGAAGGCGCTGCCGGGGGCGGTCAGCATGCGGGCGTTGGCTTCGGACCAGTGGACCAGCGGGCTCAGGAAGGCGCGCTGGAGTTCATGCAGGCGATAAAGCATTAGCGGGGGGCTGGCCGGACGTGCGATGGTCAATGATGCGCTGCAACAAGCAGCAAAACCAGCCCCCGCGTCACGGTTCAGGCGTAGACGCCGGCCGCCCACTGCAGGAAGGGATTGAGCGCCATGGCCCCGGACACGCGCGCGACCTCCTGGCCGTCGCGGAAGGCGACCAGGGTCGGGATGCTGCGGATGCCGAAACGG
>JAGOEZ010000167.1 GCA_017997455.1 Lysobacterales bacterium
GGCCGTCAGGGGCCGGCGCGGAACGGGTCCGGGTGACAGCGGGCCCGCGGCGGGCCGGATCCGGCGACGGCTCTCCGGCCCGCGCATTTGCCGCCCCGCCGTTCGCGTATGCTGATTCCATCGTCGGTCCCCGGGGGGCATGCGGCATGGCTGGGTTCCAGACCACCCGCTGGAGCCTGATCGTCGCGGCGCGCGGCGCCTCGCCAGACGCGCGCGAGGCGCTGGACCTGCTGTGCCGCTGCTATCGCCCCGCCGTCATCTCCTACCTGCGGCGCTACGGCTACGCGCGTGCCGACGCCGACGACCTCGCGCAGGATTTCTTCACCCGCTTCGTCGAGAAGCGGTTCCAGGAAGTAGCCGATCCGCAGCGCGGGCGCTTCCGCATGTTCCTGCGCACGGCGCTGCGCCATTTCGTCGCCAGTGCCCACGCGCGCGAGCACGCCGCGCGGCGCCAGCCCGCGAATGCGGGCGCCGGCATCGATCCCGAGCGCATCGACAGCGGCGAGTCGCCGGAGCGCGCCTTCGAGCGGGCGTGGGCGCTCACCGTGATGGGCCGCGCGCTGGAGCGCCTGCGCACCGAAGCGGCAGAAGCCGGCAAGGCCCCGCTCTTCGAACGCCTGAGCGGCTTCCTGGTCGAGGCGCCGGAACCGCGCGACTACGAGCGCGTCGCCTCCGAGCTGGGAATGCGTCCGAACACCGTCGCGGTCGCGACCCATCGGCTGCGCGCGCGCCTGCGCGAGCTGGTCAACGCGGAGCTCAGCGACACCGTCGCCGGCCCGGAGGACCTGGCCGAGGAGATCGAGGCCCTGCAGGAGGCCCTGGAAGGACCGATCGCGCCGTCGCTGGTCGAGCGGTAACAACGGACGGCCGATCGCGTACTAGCGGGTAGCGGACCAGGGGACGAGCCATGCCGGACAAGCGCAGCATCGAGTCGGCGCCAGCGACGCCGGACGATTTCCCGGCGACCCGCTGGTCGCTGGTTGCCGCGGCCGGTGCCGACGCCGCGAAATCCCAGGCCTCGCTGGCGGAGCTGTGCGCGCGTTACTGGTATCCGGTCTATGCCTACGTGCGCCGTTGCGGGCACGATCCGTCGCGCGCCGACGCGATCGTGCGCGCGTTCTTCAACCAGCTGGTCGACACCGCGAGAAGCGGCAGGCCAGGCATGGCGACCGGCCGCTTCCGCGACTTCGTGCTGGTCCAGCTCAATGCCTTCCTGGCCGCGGGCTGGTCCGAGCCGCAGCTCGCCGCCGGCGCTGAGCTCGCACCGCCCCTGCCGGGCGCGCTGCTGGAGCAGCGCCTGCAACTCGAGGCCGGTGTGCGCAGCAGCCCGGAGCAGGGGTTCCGCGCCGGCTTCGCGATCGAGGTACTGAGCCGCGCCTTGCAGCGCCTGCGCAACGAGGCTGCCCAGGCTGGGCGCGAGTCTATGCTCGATGCGCTCGAACCCTACCTGACGCGGGAACCGGAGCCGGGCCAGTACCAGGAACTGGCCCGGCAACTCGGGATGCAGGTGCTCTCGGTCACCATCGCGGTCAAGCGCCTGCGCCAGCGCTACCGCGAACTGGCCGACGCCGAGTTGGCGGAGACCGTGGCCAGCAGCCACGACCTGGAAGTCGAGCGCGCGGCGCTGCACGCCGCCTTGCGCGACCTGCCATGAACGCCCCGGCCGCGCGCGCCGATGCGACGGTGCCGGCGCCGGTGTTCCCGCAGTTGCATCGCGCCCTCGCCGAGCTGGCGCTGGCCAGCGGCCCGCGCGCCCCGCTCGCGCAGCAGACCGTCGGCCGCCACCTCGCCTTCCTGCCGCCGGAAGCGCTCGAGCTCGACCTCGACGACCCGGCGCAGCGCGACTTCGGCGACTACGAACTGATCGAGAAGCTGGGCCAGGGCGGCATGGGCGTGGTGTACCGGGCGCGGCAGGTCGCGCTCGATCGCGAGGTCGCGGTCAAGCTGCTCGCCGCCGGGCCCTGGGCCAGCCGCGACTTCATCGAGCGCTTCCGCCGCGAGGCGCAGTCCGCGGCACGCATGCAGCACCCCGGCATCGTCTCGATCTTCGAGGTCGGCGCGCACGACGACCTCAACTACTTCTCGATGCAACTGGTGCGCGGCGAGAGTCTCGCCAGCCTGCTCGCGCGCGAGGGCCAGCAGTCGCCGCGTCGCGCCGCGGCCCTGCTGCGGACCATCGCCGAGGCGGTGGACTACGCGCATAGCCTGGGCGTGCTGCACCTCGACCTCAAGCCCGGCAACGTGCTGATCGACGAGCGCGGCGAGCCGCAGGTCGCGGACTTCGGCCTGGCGCGGCGCCTGGACGACACGCTCGCCGCCGACAGCGACGAGGTCTCGGGCACGCCCAGCTACATGGCGCCCGAACAGGCGGTGCTGCGTTCGCACAAGCTCTCGCCCGCGACCGATGTCTACGGCCTCGGCGCGATCCTCTATGAGTTGCTGACCGGCCGACCGCCATTCCTCGGGGCCAATCCGCAGGCCACGCTGCAGCGCGTGGTCGAGGGCGCGGTCGAGCCGCCGCGGCGCCTGGTCCCGGCGCTGCCGGCCGACCTCGAGGCGATCTGCCTCAAGTGCCTGGCGAAGGACCCGGCGGAGCGCTATCGCGACGCCCGCGCCCTGGCCGCGGACCTCGCCGCCTTCCTCGACGATCGACCCGTCAGCGTGCGCCCGCTGGGCACCTTGCAGCGCCTCGCCCGCGCCGCCCGGCGCGAGCCGCGGATTGCCGCGCTGGCTGCCTCGCTGATGCTGGCCCTGGCAAGCGGCCTGGTCGCCACGACCTGGCAGGCGCGCCGCGCCAGCGCCAACGCCGACGCCGCGGGCGCCAATGCCGCGCGTGCCAACGCCACCGCGTGGGCGCAGCGACGCGACCTCGCCTGGCGCGAGTTCGACGCGCGCCGCGGCTTCAACGCGCTGCCCCTGCTGGTCGACAACCTGCGCGAACAGGAGGCGCTCGGCGCCACGGCCGAGGCGGCGCTGGACCGGCGCCGGCTGGGCACCTTGCTGGCATCGGGCCCGGTGCTCATCGACGTCCTGCGCGTCCATCCCGCGCCCGAGGAGCGGATGCATGGTGGCACCAGCATGGTGAGCCTCACGCCCGATGGCGACACCCTGCTGGTCGGCTACATGCCGGGCGGCGCCGCGGCGGTGGATGTCGCCAGCGGCGAGGTGCGCTGGCGGCGCGATATCGGCATCCTGCGTGGACTGCGCGACCCGATCGTTACGCTGCACGGCGGCGAGGTCGCGGCCGGGATCTGCGACTCGTCCAACCCGGTACCCGGTTGCCAGACGCGCATGGACCTCGCGTCCGGGGAGCTGCTGCCGCCGCTGCCCGGCTTCGAGGACGCGGTGGCGATGCGTTTCAGTCCCGACGCCCGCTTTGCCGTTCTGCAATCTTCCAAGGGCGAACGCCAGTTGTGGCGCACCGATCCGTGGCGCGCGGCGTCGCCGCGGCAGCCTCCCGATGGCCTGACCCTTGCGCTGGTCGCGAGCGACGGTTCGGCGGTGTACTTCACGGCGCAGGGCGACACCCTGCTCACCGATGGCGCGGGCACCCGGCGCCGACTGGCGCTGGTCCAGGACCAGAACACACCGGCCTGGTTGATGGCCACCGACCGCAGCGGCCACTACCTCGCCGTGCCCTGGGGCAATAGCCAGATTGCCGTCATCGACCTGGGCACGCTCGAACGGCGCCTGCTGCCCAATACCTGCCAGGCGCAACTCAGCGTGCTGGAGTTCAGCAGTGACGACCAGTGGCTTGCGGTCGGATGCGACGATGGCGTACTGCGCATCCGGAATGTCGCCAGCGGGCAAGAAGTCGCCGCGCCGATCCGCCATCCGGGTCCGGTGGACCGCGTTGAGTCCCATGCCGGTAGCCGCCTGGCCCGCGTCTATGCCAATGGCGAGAACTACCAGTGGCAACTGCCGGCGCTGGAGAGTCCGCGGTCGATCGCGGTCCCGGCAACGCCCAGCCTCGCCGTGGCGGGCGAGAGCTGGGCGACGAGCAATGCCTTCGACCCCGGCAGCGGCCTGCTGGCAGTGGGATCCAATGATGGCCGGATCAAGCTCTGGCGGCTGCGCGCGCCGCCGCTGTTGCCGGGTGCGGCGCCACCGCTCGCGAGCCAGGGCCTGCTCTTCGACGGTCGCCACGCCGTGATGGTGGAGGCGACGCGGGCACGGGTGCACGACGTGGTGCAGCGACGCGACGTGTCGATCGTGTTCGAACACCCGCAACCGGTGGCGCATGCGCTGCTCGCGCCCGACGGCGCCACGCTGGTGGTCGCCAGCGGCCGCGAGGTCCATGCCTGGGACTGGCGCGGCGGGCAGGCGCGCCTGCCGCCACGACGCCTGCCGGCGACACCGGCCTGGGTGGAGGTGGACCGCGCGGGCGGCAGGTTGCTGGTGGCCTGGTTCGAGACCGAGCAGGCGTTGCCGCGGCTGTCGATCGAAGTGCTGGACCTGGCCGATGGACGCACCCTGGCGGCCGCTGCCGTCGCCGCCGACGTGGTCGACCTGCGCATCGACGGCGACGACCACGTCCTGCTGCGCCGGCATCGCACGGTCGAAGCCCTGCGGCTTGCGGACCTTTCGGTGCTGCATCCGCCGCGCAGCTGGCCGGGCGTGGATGGCGCGCCGTCGCTGCTGACCGATGCGCGCCTCGGGCAGGACGAACTCTGGGCCACGACCAAGGTGGCCGGTGTAACGAACGCGACCGCCGGCAGCCGCGACGGCCTGCGGATGCCCAAGCTCGTGCGCTGGCCACCCACGGGAACGCCGACGCTGGTGGGCGACGTCACCGGCTTCAACCAGCGCATCGCATTGCGCGGCGACGGTGCGCTGGCCTTCGCCGCCGAATTGCCCAACACGCCCTTGCGCCATGTCCTGCGCGCGCCCGATGGCGGTCTGACATGGATGGTCGAATCGGGCGATGCCTTCAACCACATGGCCCTGGCCTTCAGCGCCGACGCCACGCTGCTGGCCCGCGGGCTCGAGGACGGCGCGATCGTCGCCGATGCCACGACCGGCGCCCCGCTGTCGCCGCCGTTGCGCGCGGCACTCGATCCCGGCGACCTGGTGACGCAGCTCGCATTCGCGCCGGACAACGAGGGCCTGCTTGCCCGCACCGAATTCGGGCACTGGATCTACTGGTCGATCGCGCCCGATCGTCGGCCGCTGGCGACCATCGCGCGCCATGCCGCGCTGCTGTCACCGCCCCGTACCGTGCTGTTCTTCGAGCAGGTCGAGGAGCCCGATGCCGCCATGCGCAAGGCCCTGCGCGCGACGGATCGCGGAGCGATCGACCTGCGGCGGCAATTGCCCCGGCCAGCGGACACGGCGCGGTCCGCGCAAGGGCACGCTGCGGAGGCGCACTTCGTCGATCTCGCGCCCTGGCGTACGCAACGTCCGCGCGGCGCCGAGCCCGCGTCCACCGGCCTGTTGCCGGCCAGCGTGCCGCGTGGACGGCAGCGGCTCGACGGGATCGAATTCGAAATCGGCGATTTCGTGCAACTGGGCATGCCGGCGGGCATCCCGGACGTGCCGGTGCCGCCGCTGTTGGCCGCGCTCGAGCGCGTCCCCCTGCCCGCGAATACCGCGCGCCTGCACCTGCTGCTGGGCGACTTCCGGATCCGCAACTACCAGGGGCCGGTGGCGACCGTGGTGCTGCACTATCGCGACGGCGGATCCTACCGGCAGGTGCTGGCCTTCCCCCATCCGCACAGTCGGCGCCTGCATTACGCCGAGCCCCTGGCGCAGATCGACGCCGCGGCCGCGGCAGGCGCGAACCTGGCCTGGGACGGGCGCGCCTACGACACGGCGAGGTACCAGTTCCCGACCGTGCCGCTCTACCGCCTGTCGGTGGAGAACCCCGAGCCCGGGCGTGCGGTGGCCGCGTTCTCGCTGCTGCCGGGCTCGCACCCGGTGCTGGTCGCGGCGACTGCCGAGCCGGCCGGGGCTGCCATGGCCCCATGAGCCGGACAGCGGGGCGACTCGCGGCGCAATCGCCGGCGTCAACTCCGGTATCCATGGT
>JAGOEZ010000024.1:0-5779 GCA_017997455.1 Lysobacterales bacterium
ACGTTGCCCCGGACGTTGAAGCGTTGGCCCGAGCGCGGCTGGGCCACGGGTGGCTGGGTGTAGCCGATATTGAAGGGGCTGGCGAGACGCGGCAGCACCCGCATCGTGGTATCGAGCTGGTTGGCGACGACCCGTCCCACCTTGTTGATCACGCGAATGCGCGCGTTGGCCGGCAGGCTTGCCGGGCGATCGGTGGGGATCGCGAAGCGTCCGGAGTAGGTGCTCGATGACACCGTGACCGGCCCGGTCACGGCCTCGTTCTCGTAGAGCACGGTGACCGTGCCTGCAGTCAAGCCCGCCACCGTGAAGCGGATCGACTGCCCGGCGTGGAACGTGGTGCCTTGCGGCGTGAAGCTGAGCCCGCCAAGCGCCGTGAAGGCGGTGTAGCCGACCACGAGCCCGCCCCCGATCACGCCGGTGGTCTTGAGGCGCATCTTGCCGACGCCCGCCGGCAGCGGCGGCAGCACTTGCGAGACTGCGATCCGGCCCGTGGCACTGGCGGTCAGCGTGGCGATGTTGGTTGCCGGGTTGCCGACGAATTCGAGCACGTAGTTCGTCGATGGATTGAGCCCGCTCGCGTTGACCTTGACCGAGGCACCGGTGCCGCCACTGGCGGGTGTCACGGTAAGGACCGCGCCCAGGACCGGCAGGGCGGCGAACAGCGCCAGCACGGCGAGGACCCAGGACAGGGTTCGCGCGCTCAAAGCCTGGATCGGTGTACGCATGGCAAGTCCCTCCGTTTGCCCATCCACACCGAAACCGCGGCAGTTGGGTCATCGGCCTGGCGTCCGGCACGGCGATCGCGGGTCGGTGACCCGCCGGCAGGGCTTTTGGTGTGGGATGGACCAAGGCGCATCGATCCGATCCGGCAAGGAGTTCCGACGTGGGTGCCATCGCCAGTTCCGCCTGCGCACGCGGCGCGTCGCCTCGATTCCCCAGCAGCGGCGTTGCGCGGTCGCGGCCCCTATGGCAACGTCGAGGCCAGCGATCCGGGCGACCCGACGGGATGGAGCTGACCGAGTTGATCCGCGAGGCCCGTTCCGGCAGCAAGCCGGCAGCCGATCGCCTCTTCACCCTGGTCTATGACGACCTGCATCGCCTCGCGGCGCGCCAGTTGCAGCCCTTCGGCGGCATGGCGACCACCTCGCTGGTTCACGAAACCTATCTCAAGCTGGCCCGCCCGGCGGCCCTCGAGCTCAATGACCGCCAGCACTTCTTCGCGGTCGCGGCGCGCGCCATGCGCCAGATCGCGATCAACCATGTGCGCGAGCGCATGGCGGGGAAGCGCGGCGGCGGCGCGGCGGTGGTTACGCTGGGTGCCGCCGATTCGATGCCGGCCGACGTCGAGGGTGGGGACTTGCTGGCGCTGGACGCCGCGCTGGACCGGCTGGCCGACGCGGATGCGCGCCTGGCGCAACTGGTCGAGTTGCGCTTCTTCGGCGGCATGAGCCTCGAGGAGGCGGGCGCGGCGATCGGCATGTCGCCGTCCACGCTCAAGCGCGACTGGCGCAAGGCGCGCGCTTTCCTGCACGGCGCGATCGGCGATCGCCTGCCGTGACCGATAGCCGCGCTTTCGAACTGTTCGACGAGCTGGTCGAACTGGATGCCGGCCGTAGTGAAGCGCGGCTTGCGGAGATCGCGCGCGAGGACGCGGCGCTGGCGCAGGCAGTACGGCGCATGCTGGCGGCCGACGCCAGTACCAGCGGCGTGCTCGACGGCGCGCTGGCCGATGCCTTGCCCCCCGAGGCCGCGCCGGCGGATCGCAGCGGCCAGGCCGTGGGCGCGTATCGACTGGTCGAGCGCATCGGCCGCGGCGGCATGGGCGAGGTGTACCGCGCCGAACGCCAGGACGCCGGTTATGCGCAGACGGTCGCGATCAAGCTCCTCAGGCGCGGCCTCGATTCGGAGGACGTCGTGCGCCGCTTCGTGCAGGAACGACGCATCCTGGCGCGGCTGGAGCACCCTGGCATCGCGCGCCTGATCGATGGCGGCATGAGCTCCGACGGCTTGCCGTGGCTGGCGATGGAATTGGTCGAAGGCGTGCAGATCACGACCTGGACCCAGCGCGAGGCGCTGGGCCTGCGCGCGCGGATCGGCCTGCTGGTGTCGGTGTGCGATGCGCTCGACTACGCGCACCGCCGCCTGATCGTGCACCGCGACCTCAAGCCCTCCAACGTGCTGGTCGGCGCCGACGGCGCGCCGAAGCTGCTCGACTTCGGCATCGCCAAGCTGCTCGACCAGCCCGAGGGCGAAGCGCTCACCGGGACTGGCGTGCGGGTGCTGTCGCCGGCGTATGCGGCGCCGGAACAACTCGCCGGCGAACCGATCGGCATTGCCACCGATGTCTATGCGCTGGGACTTCTGCTTTACGAGCTGCTGACAGGCGACCTACCGCACGCGCGCCGCGATGGTGCCGTGGCGTCGTTGGTGCGCGACCTTGCGACCGAGCCCGAGCGCCCGAGTGCGAGCGTGCGGCGCACCCAAGGCGCCATCACCACCATCGTGGCGCGCGCGCTGGAGGGCGACCTCGACACCATCGTGCTCAAGGCCCTGGCGCACGAACCCGACCGCCGCTATGCCTCGGCGGCGGCGCTGGCCGACGACCTGCGGCGCCATCTCGAGGGCCGCCCGATCGCGGCACGGCCGGATACCCTGAGTTACCGGATGGGCAAGTTCGTGCGCCGCAATCGCGGCGGCGTGCTGGTCGGGGCGCTGGCGCTGCTGGGGATCGTGACGGCGCTGGTCGTGGCCTTGTGGCAGACCGGCGTGGCCCGGCGCGAAGCGGCGCGCGCCGAGCGCGAGACGGCGGCGGCGCTCGAATCGGCTTCGCGTACCAAGCGCGTGAAGGACTTCATGATGGAGACCTTCACCCAGGCCAATCCGCTCGAACGCAAGGCCGACGCACCCCAGACCCTGGCCGAGGCGGTGGACCACGCGCTGGTGCGCATCGACAGCGACCTGGCCGACGATCCCCAACTGCAGGTCGACCTGCTGGATGATTTCGGCGAAATCCGCATCGGCCAGAATCGCTTCGACGATGCGGTGGCACTGTTCGAACGCGCGCTGCCGCTGGCCGAGAAGACTTATGGCAAGGAGCATCCGGCGGTCGCCGAGACCCTGCTCAACCTGGGTTCGATCGCGGTCTACAATGAGCAGGTCAAGCTCGCCGAGGATCATCTCGTGCGCGCGGTCGCGATCCTCGAGCGGCATGTCGAGACCGATGGCCTGGGGCTCGCCAACGCCCTCGGCGGCCTGGCGTACGTGCTATCGGCGCAAGGCCGGCCGCAGGAGGCCGTGCAGGCGTCGCGGCGCGCTCTGCAGGTCTGGCGCACCCACGGCGATCCGGGCGACAAGGGCCTCGACGTCGCGCTGCACAACCTGGGCACCATGCTGACCCATCAGGGGCGCGACGAGGAGGCCGAGCCGCTGTTGCGCGAGGCGATCTCCGTGCGCGAGGCGGACTATGGACCGGACAATCCGTCGCTCGAATATGCGCTGAGCGCGCTGTCGGGCGTGCGCTACCGGCGTGGCGATCTCGCCGAGTCGGTGGCGATCAACCAGCGGCGCCTGGCGCTCGCCGACAAGAACTTCGACGGCGCCAACGTGTGGAAGGCGAGCGCGCTCACCGACGCGGGCTGGCAGAACCTCGAACTGGGCCAGTCCGAGCTGGGATTCGCCCAGTTGAACGAAGCCATCGCCATGTACGCGACGATGCAAAGCGGCGAGCGGATCAAGCCGCTGCGCTACCTGGCACTCGGCCAGCGCCGCACAGGCGACGCGGCGGCGGCGCTTGAGACCATCGATCGCGCCATGCAACTCTGCGGCGACGAGAACGCCAACCAGGCCTTCTGCGCGGTGATGCGCGCCAATCGGGCCGGCATCCTGGCGTCACTGGGCAAGGATCGGGCGGCGGAGGCGCTGGCGGAGGCCGATGAAGCGATCGTGCTGATGCGCAAGTACGAGTGGGAAGGCCAGCCGGAGATGGCGCAGGGCTTCGAATCGAAGGCGCTGGCCCTGTCGCTGCTGGGCCGACAGGCCGAGGCGGAGGCGCTCCAGGACGAGGCGCTCGCGATCGTCGTCAAGGCCTACGGATCCGACCACTTCGAAAGCCGCCGCGTGCAGGCCAACCTCGACAAGTTGCGCCAGGAGTCGACACGGCCCTAGAAGCGGCGGCTTGCGCCGCGGCCGGGCCGGCGCGTGGCCCCGGCCCGCGCGTTCCTTCGTGGTGCCCTGCATGAGTCGCATATTTGCCCCCCGCCGCGCACTATGGCAGCGTCAGCCGCAGGGCTGCGCTCGGGGTGGCGATGGGCGAGGTGACCGAATTGATCGTGGCGGCGCGCGGCGGCGACCGGCAGGCGGCCGATCGCCTGTTTGCCGCCGTTTACGCCGACCTGCACCGGATCGCGGAGCGCCAGGTCGCGCGCTGGCGCGGCAACGGCATGCAAGCCACCTCGCTGGTCCATGAGGCGTACTTCCGCCTCGCCCGGCCCGACGCCTTGCAGCTCACCGATCGCGAGCACTTCTTCGCCGTGGCGGCGCGCGCGATGCGCCAGCTGGTGGTGGACCATGCGCGTCATCGCGCCGCGGCCAAGCGCGGCGGCGGCCATGCCGCGGAGACGCTCGACGAGGCCCAATCCGATCCCGGCAGCGTCCAGCGCGATGCCGATGTGCTGGCGCTGGACCAGGCGCTGGGCCATCTCGCCGAACTCGATCCGGACTTGACCCGGCTCGTGGAGATGCGCTTCTTCGCCGGGCTCGACCTGGCCGAAATCGCCGAGGTAACCGGCCGCTCGGAGCGCTCGCTCAAGCGCGACTGGCGCCGCGCGCGCGCGTTCCTGCATGCGCAGCTTGGCGGCGATGCGGCTGGTGTCTAGCCATTGCCCGGATGCATTGACATGCGGACGCCGGGGACAAGCACGGGTTCATCGAGGCTTCTTGGTCGCGACTGGCGTCTATCGCGCGCAGAGCGCGCTCCTACAGAGCCTGCGTTGCAGGAGCGCGCTCTGCGCGCGATAGACGCCTCGTGGATTGCCCGACCATTTCCGTAGCCGCAGTCTCCGGCCCCACGCCGAGTCTCGAGGTGTCCGATGAGTCATGATCCCGCCCGCTTTCGCCGCGCCGGCGAGCTGTTCGACGAGATGCTGGATCTCGACGATGCGGCGCGCGCGGCGCGGATCTCGCAGCTGCATGGCGAGGACCCGGAACTCGCCACCGAAATCGAGCGCCTGCTCGCCGCCGACCGCGGCAGCGGCGTGCTCGACCACGGCGTGGGCGCGATGGCGCCGACCGTGGTCGATGGCCTCAGCGCGCAGTCGCCCGAATCCCCGGCCGGCGCAGCGCCCGGCGACACCATCGGCCCGTTCCAGCTGCAGCGCCTGCTCGGTCGCGGCGGCATGGGCGAGGTGTATCTCGCCCAGCGCAGCGACAGCGGCTTCGTGCAGCAGGTTGCGCTCAAGCTGCTCAAGCGCGGCATGGACAGCGACGAGGTCATGCGCCGCTTCGTGCAGGAGCGGCGCATCCTCGCCCGGCTCAATCATCCGCACATCGCGCGCTTCCTCGATGGTGGCCTCGCCGCCAACGGCCGGCCGTGGTACGCGATGGAGTACGTGGCCGGCGCCACGCTCACCGATTTCGCGCGCACACAGGCCCTGGACGTGCGTGCGCGGGTCGAGTTGCTGGCGCGAGTCTGCGACGCGGTGGCCTACGCCCACACCCAGCTGGTCGTGCACCGCGACCTCAAGCCTTCGAACATCCTCATCGACGCCAACGGCCAGCCGCG
>JAGOEZ010000024.1:5879-22760 GCA_017997455.1 Lysobacterales bacterium
GAGGCGGCGCGGGCGGAGACCCAGGCCGCCGCGGCGAAGGAAATGACCGCGCGCACCAAGCGGGTCAAGGACTTCCTGATCTCGGTGTTCCTGCAGGAAGACCCGCTGCGCCGCGACGCGCGCGGCGCGCTGACCATGGCCGAGGCCTTCGAGGACACGCTCAAGCGCATCGACACCGAACTGGCCGACGATCCGGCGCTGCAGGGCGACCTGCTCGACGACTTCGGCGAGATTGTCACCGCCAAGGGCGACTTCGAGAAGGCGCAGGGCATGTTCGAGCGCGCGCTGGCCAACGCCGAGCGCGCGCACGGACCGGACGACCCGGCGGTGGCCGAGTCGCTGGTGAACCTCGGCGTACTCGCGGACTATCGCGGCAACCTCGCCGCGGGCGCGCCGTACCTGGAGCGCGCGGTGGCGATCCTCGAGGGCCGCACCGACACCGATCCCGCCGCGCTCGCCCAGGTGTACATGTCGCTGGGCGCCTTGCAGCGCAACCAGGGCGATCTGGCTGGCGCCACGGAGCGCATGCAGCGCGCGCTGGAACTCTATGGTGGCCCCGGCAGCGACAATCCGCAGCGGCTGGTCGCGATGGTCAACCTCTCCATCATGCTGGTCGACGCCAGCAAGTTCGCCGAGGCGGAAGCGCTGCTGAAACAGACCATTGCCGGCATGGAGGCGGCGCAGGGCGCCGAGGCCGGGGGCCTGATCATCGCGCTGTCGACCCTGGAACAGGTGCTGGACAGTCGCGACGACTTCGATGAGCAGCAACGCGTGGGCGAGCGTCGCCTGGCGCTGGCGCGCAAGCTGTTTCCCGGCGACCACTCCTGGAAATCGATGTCCCTGGCCGACACCGGCTGGTACCTGGTGCGCGCCGGCAAGATCGAGGAGGGCGAGGCGCGCATGCGCGAGGCGATCGCCGCCTACGACCGCATGGGAGACGTCGACATGCCGGCGATCGGGGCCCGGCGCCGCCTGGCCCTGAGCCAGCAGCGCCGCGACGACTACGCCGGCGCGCTGCAGACCCTCGACGGTGCCGCGACGCTGTGCCGCCCGCCCGGAATCGCTGGCAACCTCATGTGCCTGACCGTGCGCGCCAATCGCGCCGACGTGCTGGCGCACCTGGGCGATGGTGCGGCCGCGCTGGTCGAAGCCGATGCAGCCCTGGAAGCCTTGCTGAAAACCGTCGGCGCCGGGGCCGACGAGGTGGCCCAGGCACACCAGGCCCGGGCGGCCGCGCTGGCCGCGCTCGATCGCGATGCCGAGGCGCTGGCGGCGCAGCGCGAGGCCGTGGACATCTACACCCGGCTCTATGGCGCCGAAAACTCGAACACCCGGACGGCGCAACGGCGCCTGCAGGCGTTGCAGGCGCCGCACTGACCGCGTCGTTGCACTTGTAGGAGCGCATCTCATGCGCGACCGCGGACCAAAAAACTCACGGTCTCGTGCGGGGTCCGCGGTCGCGCATGAGATGCGCTCCTACAAGGGCCAGGGAGACCCCGCCAGGCCTGGCCCGGCTGGCCGCGATTTCCCGGCACGCGCACCCCCCGATCGGCTACGCTAGCCAGCGCCGACCGCGCAGGGTGGGGCATGGCAGCAATTGCAGGAAAATCCGGGCCTTGGGGGCCCGCCAGCCGGGAAATTCCGGTAGCGCGGCCGCGGGCGGGCACGGGCCATACTGGCCGATGAGCTTCCTGGCCGAACTTCGGCGTCGCAACGTGCTGCGGGTCGCCGTGGCGTACCTGGTGTTCGGCTGGCTGACCCTGCAAATCGTCAGCGTGGTGGCGCCGATCCTCGACCTGCCGGCGTGGGTGGCGCGGGCCACCTTGCTGCTGCTCGCGATCGGCTTTGTGGCGGCGCTGGTGGTGTCGTGGATCTACGAGCTGACGCCCGCGGGCCTGCGGCGCACCTCGGACCTGTCCGATTCGCAGTCGATCGCAAGCGCCACCGGCAACCGCCTCGATCGCTTCGTGCTGGTTGGCCTGGCCCTGGTCGCTGTCATGTTCGCCGCCGACCGCCTGTGGCCAGCGCCAGGGCCAAAACCGGGGCCAGAGTCGACGTCCGGACGGGATGCCGCCGGCGAAGCGGCGCCCCTGACGCCGGGAAACGATGCAGACCCTGCCGCCCCGATCGACGCGTCGATCGCGGTCCTGCCGATGGCCAACCTCTCGGGCGACGACAGCCAGGAGTACTTCTCCGACGGCATGAGCGAGGAACTGCTCAACGTGCTGGCCAAGGTGCCCGGCCTGCGCGTGGCGGCGCGCACCTCCTCGTTCCAGTTCAAGGGCCGCAACCTCGACATCCAGGACATCGCGCGCCAGCTCAATGTCGCCACGGTGCTCGAAGGCAGCTTGCGCAAGTCCGGCGATCGCATCCGCATCACCGCGCAGCTGATCGAAGGCAGCAGTGGCTTCCACATCTGGTCGGAGACCTACGACCGCGAGCTCGACGACGTCTTCGCGGTCCAGGACGATATCGCCGGCGCGATCGCGGGCAAGCTGCGCGAGCACCTGGGCCTTGCGCCGGCGACCGCTGCACAGCCGGCCGTGGCCCGTACCGCGAATACCGAGGCCTACGATGCCTACCTGCGCGGGCGCGACCTGCTGCTGCAGCGCAGCCGCGCGTCCGTGGCAGCGGGACTGGTGGCGCTGAAGGAGGCGGTCGCGCTCGATCCGGACTACGCGCCGGCCTGGGCCCAGCTCGCCACCGCGTATTTCCTGTCGCGGCGCGCCAGCACCGGCTATGGCGACCTCGCTCCGAAAGAGGGCGAGCGCCTGTCCACGGAGGCGCTGGCGAATGCGAAGCGGCTGGACCCGCAACTGAGCGAGGTCCATGCGATCGAGGGTGTGATGCGGCAGTTCTTTCAGCACGACCTGGTCGGCGCGCTCGCCGCGCTCGACCGTGCGATCGCGCTCAATCCGGCGAACGTGCAGGCCAAGTTCTGGCGGGTCGATGTGCTGCAGCGATCCGGTCGCTTCCGCGACGGGCTCGAGGAGCGGCTTGTGATCGCGCGCGTCGATCCGCTGTTCAACCTCAACAATACGGCGCTCGCTGGCGACCTCATCCTCCTGGGTCGGCGTGCCGAAGCGCAGGCGTTCATCGCGCGCGTGTCGGACCCCGCCTCGCGCCTGTACGCGGTCGCCCGGACCGCCGCTTTCGCCTTCGATGGCGCCTGGGACGAGGCCGCCCTGGTCCTCGCGCAGGGGCTGGATGTCGATCCGGAGGATTGGGGCCGCAAGGGCGCGCTGGCGGTCGGACTCCTGATGCTCGGCATCCACGACTTCACGGACGAGACGTACTGGGCCGGCTGGCAATCCGCCGATCTGGCGCCGGCGGTGCGGGGAGACTGGCAGGGTGCGGTCGTGGCTTTCGGCGCCATCGACGCAGCGACGATTCCCACCGAATACTGGTACTACCGCCGCGCGCAGCATCTGTTTCGCGCAGGGCGCGAGGCGGAAGCGCTGGCGCAGTTCGACGCCGTCTGGCCCAACGTCTGGGCCTACGGAGTCGCCGACGACGCCGTGTATCTCACACCGCGCCGGCTCTGGTATGCGCAGGCACTGCGCCGCGCCGGTCGCGCCAGCGAGGTCGAGGCGGTGGTGCAGGTCGCGCGCGACGAAGTGGCTGCCGCCCGCCGCGATGGCATGCAGCCTCCGATCGTGGACCTGCTCGAAGCCGAACTCGCGGCCTGGGATGGCGACCGCGCGACGGTATTGCGCCTGCTGCCGCGCGGGCTGATGGTCGAGCCATTCCTGGCGACCGTCGAGGACGATCCCGTGTACGCATCCCTTCGCGACGACGCCGGATTCCTCGGCGCGATCGCGAGCGAGCAGGCGCGGCGCGCGCAACTGCGCGAGCGCTTCCTGCGCGCAGCCTGTGCGCGCCCGGCACAGGCGAAGTGGCACCCCGCTGCCGGGCATTGCAAGGGCGCAGGATCGCCGGCAGCGAATGCCGGCAGCGCCGGCTCCGGGCGCTGAAATTCCGACCATGGGCATCCTCGCCGAACTCCAGCGCCGCAACGTGATCCGCATGGCGGTCGCGTACCTGGTGTTCGCCTGGGTCGTGATGCAGGTGCTGTCGGTGGTGGCGCCGATCCTGGAGCTGCCCGCGTGGGCGCCGCGGATGGTGCTGCTGCTGCTGGCCGTGGGTTTCGTCGGGGTCGTGGTGTTCAGCTGGATCTACGAGCTGACGCCGGAGGGCATCAAGCGCGAATCCGAAGTCGACCGCACGCAGAGCATCACCGGGCACACTGCGCGCAAGCTCGACATCGCGGTGATCGCGCTGCTGGCGCTATCGATCGGCCTGTTCGTCTACGACCGCGTTGCGCCGCGCGCAGACTTGGCGTCGGGGACGGCGGGGTCGGAAAAGGGGCCAGCGGAAAAGGGGCCAGAGGCAATTTCCGCGTCCGATGGCGCTACCAGGTCGAGTGCAACGCGCGCGGAAATTGCCTCTGGCCCCTTTTCCGCGAAAGGCGACTCTGACCCTTCGAAGTCGGTCGCCGTGCTGCCCTTCGTCAACATGTCGTCGGATCCCGAGCAGACCTACTTCTCGGATGGCATCTCGGAAGAACTGCTCAACGCGCTGGTCAAGCTGCCGGGCCTCAAGGTCGCCGGCCGCACCTCCTCGTTCGCGTTCCGCGACAAGACCGACGACCTGCGCGCGATCGGCAAGGCGCTCAACGTCAACCACATCCTCGAAGGCAGCGTGCGCAAGCAGGGGATGCGCGTGCGCATCACCGCGCAGTTGATCCAGGCCGAGGATGGCTTCCACCTGTGGTCGGAAACCTACGATCGCGAAGTCACCGACATCTTCGCGCTGCAGGACGAGATCACCGGCCAGATCGTCAAGGCGCTGGAGGTGGAACTGGGCCAGGCGCCGGCACCCGCGGCGCGGGCGTCGGCCGATGCCTATGCGCTTTACCTGCGTGCGCGCCAGCAGATGGCGCAGCGCGGGGTCGCGAGCCTGGGCGAGGCGCGCAAGCTGTTCGAGCAATCCGTCGCCCTCGATCCCGGCTTTGCGCCCGCACATGCGGGCCTTGCGCGGGCAAGCGAGCTGGAGTGGACCTACACCCTGTTCCTCGGCCGCGAGGTCCAGGCGCTGGGGACCACCGCCGACGTGGTCCGCCGCGTGCGCGCCGCCGCGAACGCCGCGCTTGCGCTCGATCCGCGCAACGCGGAGGCCTGGTCGACCCTGGGCCACCTGACCACGAATGCCGAAGGCGACTGGGTCGCCGCGGGGGAGGCGCACGACCGTGCGCTGGCGCTGAGTCCCAACGACGCGGAAGTCCTCAACTTCGCCGGCGACTACCAGTTCTGGGCGCAGGACCCGCGCGCCTTCGAGACCGAATCGCGCGCGCTGGCGCTCGACCCGCTGCTGGCCGTGAACCACCATGACCTGTCCCTGGTGATGCTGGCGCGTGGCGACTACCAGGCCGTGCTCGACATCTCCGGCAAGGCCGAGGCACTGGGCTTCTACGCGCGCTCGCCAGACCTGCGCGCAGTCGCCCTCATCCCGGCCCTGGTCGCCCTGCGTCGCTTCGACGAGGCGCGGGCGCAGGCCGACCGCATGGAACGCGATGCGAAGCGGCCGCTCGCCCTGGCCACGGTCGGACGGATCCAGATCGCCGCGGCCGAGGGCGATGCGGCGACCGTGGATGCCCAGGTAGCGCAATTGCTCGCGTACGCCCGCACCGGCACGGCCAGTGCTGCGGTGACGGCGATCGGGCTGATCAGGGCCGGCCGCCTGGCGGACGCGGCGACCTGGGTCGATCGCTCGTTGGACCTCGGCGACCGCATCCTGCTGTCCGACCCGAATTTCGTCCTGTTGCCGGAAAACCTGGCCGATCCGACGTTGCGCGCAGCGATCGACAAACCGCCGCTCGACACCCTGTTCGAGATCCGCCGCCGCAACCTTGCCCTGCAAACGGAGGCGAAGCCATGAGCTTTTTCGCCGAACTCAAGCGCCGCAACGTGATCCGGATGGGCGCGGCCTACTTGGTCTTGTCCTGGCTCCTCATCCAGGTCGCCGGGCAACTGCTGCCGGTGTTCGGCGCGCCGGAGTGGGTGATGCGGGTTCTGGTGATGTCGCTTGCCGCGGGGCTCGTGGTCGTGCTCGTGTTCAGTTGGGTCTACGAACTCACGCCCGGGGGCCTGCGCCGCGAATCCGAGGTGCCGGCCGAGCAGTCGGTGACGATGCACACGGCCAAGCGTCTCGACCACATCACGATCGTGCTGGTCGTGCTCGCGCTGGGCGTGTTCGCGGTGGATCGCTTCTGGCCCGGCGGGCGCGACCCGACGTCGGCCGCCGGCGCAGGCACCCGCGCTGAAGCCCCGGCGCCAGCCAGTGGCCGCGCCTCGATCGCGGTCCTGCCCTTCGTGAACATGAGCGAGGACGAAGCCAACGAACACTTCGGCGACGGGCTTTCGGAAGAACTGCTCAACCTCCTGGCCAAGGTTCCCGAGCTGAAAGTCGCCGCGCGCACCTCCTCTTTCCATTTCAAGGGCAAGGACTCGACCATCGCCGACATCGCCAAGGCGCTGCAGGTCGACACCGTGCTCGAGGGCTCCGTGCGCCGCTCCGGCGACACCATCCGCGTGGTCGCGCAGCTCATCGCCGCCAGCGACGGCACCCACCTGTGGTCGGAGAAGTACGACCGCCAGATGAGCGACATCTTCGTGGTCCAGGACGAGATCGCGGGCCACATCGTCAAGGCGCTGTTGCCGAAGCTGGGCGCGGCCGACAAGCCGGTGTTCGCCAGTGGTGGCGGCGGGATCAGCCCGGAACTCCACGAACGCTTCCTGCTCGCGCGACGCGAGTTCTACGACGGCAAGATCGAAAGTGCCAGGCATGCGCACCAGGAGTTCCTCGCCATCGCCGAGGCCGCGCCGGACCACGCGCCGGTGCACGCTTGGCTGGCGCGCGCCTGGCTCGCCGTACAGCAGTCGCGCGGCGGCGATGTGCCGCCGGCCGTGGCGCGACCTGCCGCGCAGAGGGAGATCGACCGCGCGCTGGCGCTGGACCCGGGCGAAGGCCTCGCGTACCTGGTGCAGGCACAGCTGTGGTGGCAAGTCGACGACGAGGGGCAGGCGCTGGCCGCCGTCGACAAGGCGCTGGCCTTGAACCCGGCGCTGGTCGACGCCTACCTCATGCGCCAGAGCCTGCTGGTGCAGGCCGGCCGGGTGCCGGAGGCGCTGCAGGCCCTGGAAACCGCGCGCGCAATCGATCCGCTGCATCCGGGGGTGCTGGCCGACCTCGCCCACCTGCAGAACCTGCAGGATCGCAAGGTCGAGGCCTTCGCCACCATCGAGCGCCTGTACAGTGTCAATCCGGCGCGTGCGCTCGGCCTGGAGGCGCACCTGTATCGCGACAACAACGAGGTCGCGCGCTCGGTATACGTGCTGGAACTCGACTTGCGCGAGCACCCTGATGATGCCGATCGCGTCAACCGGCTTGCCGAGTACTACCAGGGACTGGGCCTGCACGACGATCCGCTCGTGGCGCGGTCGCGCGACGGATTCGGCAGCCTCGCGGTACTCGGCCAGCGGGACGCCGCCCTGGCCGGGATGAACGCGGCGCTGGCCAAGCTCGAGGATCCCGTGGCGCGCGGCTCGGTGGAGTTCTACACCTACTACGCCTTGGGCGAGCATGCGAAGGTCGCCGAATTGCTGTTGACGAGGTGGCAGGCGCTTCCGACCAAGGCCATCGGCACGACCTTCGGCCAGTTCGAGGGCATCTTCCTCGCCGCGCTGCTGCAGAGCGAAGGGCAGATCGGCCGCGCACCGGAGCTGATGCCGGCGCTGGCGGCCATGGCCGCGAAGTCCAGCCCCCTGCACGATGCCTCGCACTGGTACCTGCTCGGACTGGTCGCGCTGCTCGAGCAGCGGACCGACGATGCGGTGGCGGCTTTCACGCGCCTGGTGGACACCGGTGATGCGGGGTTCTGGTATTTCGGCAATCCGATGGAGCCGGCCTGGCTGTTCGAATCCGACCCGCGGTTCCAGCAGATCCTGGCGCGCATGACGGCCAACCGCGACGCCCAGTTGGCGGAGCTCGAACGCCTGCGCCAGTCGGGCATGACCGCCGCGCAGGCTCGCGCCGAGTACGTTGCGCAACTGCGCGCCAAGGAGACGCCGCCGTGAATTTCTTCAGCGAACTCAAGCGCCGCAACGTGGTGCGCGTCGGCATCGCCTACCTGGTCTCGGCCTGGGTGCTGATCGAGATCGCCGACATCATGTTCCCGGAGCTGGGATTCAGCCGGCGAGCGCTGCAGTGGTTGATCCTGGGACTCGCGCTGGGCCTCTTGCCGATGCTGCTGCTGGCATGGCGCTACGAACTGACCGCGCAGGGCATGGTGCGAGACCGGGGGCCGGGTCGCGAGGATTCGGAGAACACCAATACGGCACGCCGCCTCGACCAGGTCACGGTGGCGATGATCCTGGTCGCGCTGGGGCTGGTGGCGTTCCAGCGCTTCGTCGCGCCCAAGCGACTCGGCAACGACACCGTCGCGGTCGCGACCGTCGCCGCGCCGGTGCCGCCGCCGGCGCCGCCGGCGCCCCCGGCAGTGCCACCCGATCCGCGCTCGATCGCGGTGCTGCCCTTCGCCAACCTGAGCCCCGATCCGGAGAACGAATACTTCGCCGATGGCATGGCCGAGGAGGTGCTGGCGGTGCTGTCGCGCGTCGAGGGGCTCAAGGTCGCCTCTCGGACCTCGGCTTTCGCTTTCAAGGGGCGCGACGCGTCGCTGGCCGAGATCGCGCGCGAGCTCAACGTCGCCCACCTGCTCGAAGGCTCGGTGCGGCGCCAGGACCAGCGCGTGCGCATCACCGTGCAGCTGGTCGACGCGACCAAGGGCTTCCCGTTGTGGTCGCAGAACTTCGACCGCGAGCTGGTCGACATCTTCGCGGTGCAGGAGGAGATCGCGCAGGCGATCTCCGGCGCGCTCGGTGGTGCGCTCGGAATCGAGTCCGCGGCGCAGCCAGTGCGCGTGGCGCAGCCTACCGCGGACCTCGGGGCCTACGAGGCCTACCTGCGCGGGCGCCAGCTGTTCTACCAGCGCGGCGAGGCGCTGCGCGCGTCGATCCAGTTGCTGGAGGATGCGGTTGCGCGCGATCCGGCCTTCGCGCAGGCCTGGGCGGTGCTCGCGGCTGCATCGGCGGTCGCGCCCGACTACCTCAGCGTGCCGCGCAAGCCGATGTACGAACGCGCCGCCGCAGCCGCGGAACGCGCGCGCGGGCTCGACGACACGCTGGCCTTGCCGTACGCGGTGCTGGGCTACCTCGCGGTTCCCGGCGGCGACCTCCTGGCCGGCGAGCGCTTGCTCAGCGAATCCTTGCGCCGCGATCCCAACGATTCCACCGCCTGGATCTGGCGCGGCCTGACCTACCTGCGCGCCGGCGACCTCGCGCGCGCCGAGCAGGACATTCGCCGCGCGGTCGAGATCGATCCGCTGATCGGCATCACCCACGGCTGGCTGGGCACGGTGCTGGGCCTGCGCGGCGAGCGCGAACGCGGCGACGCCGAACTCGAGCGCGCCGCCGCGCTGGGATGGAACTACGCCAACTGGCTGGCCTGGCGTTTCTCGATGGCCGATGGTGACCGCGAGGAGGCGGCGCGCCGGTTTCGCGCCTTCATCGACCAGGTGCCCAACCTCGCGCCCAGCGCGCGTGCCGTGGTCGAGGCCGGGCATGCCGCGATCCTCGATTCGGCGAAGTCGGCGGCCCTGGCCAGGGCCGTGCGTGCCGACCACACCGGCCTGCAATCCACCGGCTGGGGCTCGACGCTGGCGGCGCTGGGCATGCACGACGAGGCCATCGACGTCGAGCTCGATCCGGACCTGCCCTTCGGCGACTGGTTCGGTCGCGAGATCTGGTTCCCGACCGCGCGCGGGATGCTGGGCAAGCCGCGCTACCTCGAGATTGCCGAGCGCGCGGGATTGCTGGCGTACTGGAACGAGAAGGGCTTTCCAGAAGGCTGCCGCATCGTCGACATGCCCGAGCGCCACCTCGACTGCGCTGGGGCAGGCCGATGAACGTCGCTCCCCATCGCCCTTGTAGGAGCGCACCTTGTGCGCGACCGCGGCATCGCACGCAACCGCCGCCTGCGGTTCCGCGGTCGCGCACAAGGTGCGCTCCTACAGGGCAACTTGCTGCCCGGACCTGTCCATGATTCCGGAGTCGACGCAATGAGCCTCTACGCCGAGCTCAAGCGCCGCAACGTGTTCCGCGTCGCCGCGGCGTACCTGGTGCTGGGCTGGCTGTTCCTGCAGATCTCCTCGGTGGTGCTGCAGTTCGTCGGCGCGCCGGACTGGGTCGGCAAGGCGATCATCGCCCTGCTGGTGATCGGCTTCGTGCCAAGCCTCGCGGTGGCGTGGGTGTTCGAGGTCGGGCCGGCCGGCGTGCAGCGCGACGACGGCACCCAGCACGGCGCCAGCGGCCACCGCGGCCGGCGCCTCGACATCCTTACCCTGATCGGCGTGGTGGTGGTCGCCCTCATCGCCTTCGCCGAACAACTCCGCGTCCCCGAAAAGCCGGCGCCAGGGAAACCGGGGTCGGAGTCGATTTCCGCTCCTGGCGCTTCCGGATCGGCGAGTGCGTCCAGGCCGAAAGTCCACGCTGACCCCGATTTGCCTGGCCCCGCCTTGCCCTTCGACCCGCCGCGGGCCTCGATCGCGGTGCTGCCGTTCGCCAACATGAGCCCGGACCCAGAAAACGAGTACTTCGCCGACGGCATTTCCGAGGAACTGCTCGACGTGCTGTCGGACGTCGACGGCCTCAAGGTCGCCTCGCGCACCTCCTCGTTCGCGTTCAAGGGCAAGGACGTCAATATCGGCGAAGTCGCGCGCACGCTCGGCGTCGCCCACGTGCTCGAAGGTTCGGTGCGCAAGCAGGGCAGGCGCGTGCGCATCACCGCGCAGCTGATCGACACCGGCAGCGACCAGCACCTCTGGTCCGAGACCTACGATCGCCAGCTCGACGACATCTTTGCCCTGCAGGAAGAGATCGCACGCTCGATCGCCGGGGCGCTGAGTGGACCGATGGGTCTTGCGGAGGACGCGAGCAAGGTCGAGGTTGCGCAGTCGACCCGCGACCTCAAGGCCTACGAGGCCTACCTGCGCGGCCGGCAGCTGTTCCACCAGCGCGGCGCGGCCTTGGTGGATGCGCGCCGGCTGCTGGAGGACGCGGTCGAGCGCGATCCGGCGTTTGCCCCGGCCTGGGCCACGCTGTCTGCGGTCTACGGGACGATGGCGAGCTACGGCGCGCTGGATGAAACCGATAGCGACATCCTGGCCCGGCGCGCTGCCGAACGTGCGCGCGAACTCGACGACACGCTGGGCCTGCCCTACGCGGTCCTGGGCCAGAGCGCATCCGAGGGCGGCCGGCCACTGGAGGGGCTCGAGATGTTCGACCGCGCCATCGAGCGCGATCCCGCCGATTCGACCCCGCATCTCTGGCGCGGACTGCTGCATCTGGGGGTTGGCCACCTGGCCGCGGCAGAGGCCGACTTCAAGCGCGCGGTCGAGATGGATCCGCTGAGCGCGATCAACCACGGCTGGTATGGCGCCGTCCTCGGCATGCGGGGCAAGCGCGCCGAGGGCGACGCGCTGCTCGAACGCGCGCAGAAGCTCGGCTGGGCGTCCGCAGGATTCCTGCAGGGTCCTTTTGCGTTGGCCGATGGCGACCGGGCAAGCGCAGAACGCGATCTTGCCGGGACCCTGGAGCGCCTGACCGATCCCGGACCGGAGACGCAGGCGACCTTCGACGCGATGTTGGCGGCGACCGCGGATCCGGCCCACAACGACCGCTTCGTCGCCGCCGTGCGCAAGCACCGCGCGCCATTCCTCGACCTGACCTGGCTGGTCGTGCTTGGGCTGCACGACGAGGCGATCGCGATCTCGCTCGAGCAGGGCGCGACAGGCAACGCATTGCATTACCGCTTGGCATGGATGCCCACTGGGCGCGGCGTGCTGTCCAAGCCGGATTTCCTGCGCCTGGCGCAGCGCGACGGCTTGATCGCCTTCTGGGAGGCCAAGGGCTACCCGGAAGGCTGCCGCATCGCCGAGATGCCCGAACGCCACCTCGATTGTGGTGGGGCAGGCCGATGAACTTCGGCCTGCATCACCCTTGTAGGAGCGCACCTTGTGCGCGACCGCAGACTCGCAGGCAACGGTTGCGTGCAATGCCGCGGTCGCGCACAAGGTGCGCTCCTACAGGGGCAAGGTGCATCCCGGACCTGTCCATGATTCCGGAGTCGGTGCGATGAGCCTCTACGCCGAACTCAAGCGCCGCAACGTGTTCCGCGTCGCCGCGGCGTACCTGGTGCTGGGCTGGCTGTTCCTGCAGATCTCCTCGGTGGTGCTGCAGTTCGTCGGCGCGCCGGACTGGGTCGGCAAGGCGATCATCGCGCTGCTGGTGATCGGATTCATTCCCAGCCTCGCGGTGGCGTGGGTGTTCGAGGTCGGGCCGGCCGGCGTGCAGCGCGACGACGGCACCCAGCACGGCGCCAGCGGTCATCGCGGCCGGCGCCTCGACATCCTCACGCTCATCGGCGTGGTGGTGGTCGCGCTGATCGCGTTCGCAGAGCAGTTGCGCGTTCCGGAGAAGCCGGACGCGGTGCCGACGGCAGTGCCGGCAGCTGCCACCCCGGCAGTTGCTTCAGCGTCGCAGGGCGACGCCGCACGCGCGTCCTCCGCTCCACTGCCGCCTTTCGACCCGCCGCGGGCCTCGATCGCGGTACTGCCGTTCTCGAACATGAGCCCGGATCCCGAGAACGAGTACTTCGCCGACGGCATCTCGGAGGAACTCCTCAACGTGCTGTCCGCGGTGGACGGCCTCAAGGTCGCCTCTCGCACCTCGGCCTTCGCCTTCAAGGGCGGCAAGCAGTCGGTGGGCGAGATCGCGCGCAGCCTCGACGTGGCGCACGTGCTCGAGGGCTCGGTGCGCAAGCAGGGCGCGCGCGTGCGCATCACCGCGCAGTTGATCGATGCCAGCAGCGACCAGCACCTGTGGTCGGACACCTACGACCGCGAGCTGACCGACATCTTCGCGGTGCAGGAGGAGATCGCGAAGGCGATCGCAGGCGAACTGGGCGACGCGCTGGGCATCGACGCCGCAGCCAAGGGCGTGCGGGTCGAAAAGCCGACCGAGGATTTCGCGGCCTACGAGGACTTCCTGCGCGGACGGCAACTGTTCCACCAGCGTGGCGAGGGCCTGCTGACCGCGCGCGCGTTGCTGGAAAAGGTCGTCGAGCGCGACCCGGCCTTCGCCGAGGCATGGGCGGTGCTCGCGGGCATTTACCTGGTGTCGCCGAACTACGTGCGCCTGGACGATACGGAGGGTTATCGACTGGCCGCGCAGGCAGCCACGCGGGCGCAGGAGCTCGACGATCGCCTCGCGTTGCCGTACGCGGTGCTGGGGATGGGCGCGATCGAATCAGGCCGTTTGCTCGAGGGGGCCAGGCTTTTCGACCAGGCGATCGAGCGCGAGACCACCGACTCGAGCGCGCGGATATGGCGCGGAATGCTCGGCATCGCGGTCGGGGACTTCGCCAGCTCGGAGGCCGACTTCCGGCGCGCGCTGGAGATGGATCCGCTGAGTACGATCAACAACGGCTGGCTGGGCCAGGTGCTCAGTCTGCGCGGGGACCGCGCTGGTGGCGACGCGCAGCTCGAGCGCGCGCGCCAGCTCGGCTGGTTCGCCGCGCCGTGGCTGCAGTCGGGCTGGACTTTCGCGGACGGCGACCGCGAAGGGGCCGCGAGCCAGTTCGAGCAGTACACCAGCCGGTTCCGCGACCTCGATCCGGCCACGGCCAAGGCGGTCGAGCTCCTGGTCTCGACGCTGCGCGATGCCAGCCGCGGACCCGAATTCCTCGCCGCGGCCAAGGTGGCCCCCGGCAACTTCGCCGGCATGGGCTGGTCCAGCTGGCTGGTGTTCGTGGGCATGAATGACGAGGCCATGATCGTCGCCAGCGACCAGGGCCGGCTCGACCCCGACACCCTGCGAGTGGTCTGGTCCCCGACTGCCCGCGCGGTGCTCAGCTCGCCGAAGTACCTCGAACTGGCCGCGCCCAGCGGACTGATCGAGTATTGGGACGCTCGCGGCTACCCCGAGGGTTGCCGAGTCGTCGATGCGCCCGAGCGTCACCTCGACTGCACGGAGCGCTGGCGTTGAGCTTCGTGGCCGAGCTCAAGCGCCGCAACGTGCTCAAGGTGGGCGCGGCCTACCTCGTGGTGGCGTGGCTGCTGATCCAGGTGGTCGCCACTCTCGCGCCGCAACTGCAACTGCCCGACTGGGCGCCGCGCCTGATCACGCTCGTACTGATGATCGGCTTCCCGATTGCGATCGTGATGGCCTGGGTGTTCGAGCGCGCGCCCGAAGGCCTCAAGGTGGAACCAGCGCCCCACGGGAGCAAGCGCGTGTACGCGATCGCCGGCGTGCTCGCCTTGGCGGCCGTGGGCTGGTACCTCAGGGATCAAACCTCGACGCCGGATGACACCGGTGCCGCCGCCGATGGCCCTACTTCGGTCGCCGTGCTGCCCTTCGCCAATCTCAGCGGCGATGACGAGCAGGAGTTCTTCTCCGACGGCATGACCGAGGAACTGCTCAACGTGCTGGCGAAGATTCCGGCGCTGAAGGTCGCGGCCCGCACCTCGGTGTTCGAGTTCAAGGACAAGGGCGGCGACGTGCGCGCGATCGGCGCGAAACTCGGCGTCTCGCATATCGTCGAGGGCAGCGTGCGCCGCGACGGCCCGCAGGTGCGCGTGACCGCGCAGCTGATCCGGGTCGCCGACGGTTTCCACATCTGGTCGGAGACCTACGACCGCGAACTCAAGGGTGTCTTCGCGCTGCAGGATGAGATCGCGCGCCGCATCGCCGAACAGCTCCAGGGCTCGCTGGACGTGGACGCGGTGCCTGCCGCCCGCGCGGGCATCGATCCCGTTGCCTACGACGCGTACCTCAAGGCGCGGCTGATGTATCGCGCGCGCAAGAACCTGCCGCAGGTGATCGCGCTGCTGGAGGACGCCGTGGCGCGGGCGCCCGAGTTCGCCTCGGCCTGGGCCAGCCTCTCGCTGGCGCGGGAAGTCGCCTATTGGACGACCACCCCCTTGCAACGGATCGCGCTCGGGGAGGCACTGCCGGGAATGCGCGCCGCCGCCGAACGCGCGGCGGCGCTGGATCCGGACGCCGCGACGACGCTGCATGCGCTGGCCAACGTCGCACGCGGCGCTCACCGCTTCGCCGACGCGGAGAAACTCTACTTGCAGGCAATCGAGGTCGAGCCCACCTACCCGGACGTGCGCGAGGACTACGCCGAGCTGCTGTTCGGCGTCGGCCGCGACGATGACTCGCTCGCCGCGGCCCGTGAACTGGTGACCATGGAACCCCTGGTGGAGATCTTCTGGTTCCGGATCGCCGATCTCGCCGCCACGCTCGACCGGCAGGCGTTGCTCGACGAGGCCGTGGCGCACATGGCCGAGGCCGCACCGGACGGCATCAACACCACGCTTGCGCCGGTGTCGCTGGCGCTTTACCACGGTCGCATCGACGAGGCGCGCGCGGGTTTCGCGGCCGCGCGCGCGCGGGCGCCGGCGACGATCGCCGAGGACTGGGTCATGTTCCGCTGGTCGCAAGGCGACCCGGCGGTCGACGACCGGCTGGCCCGGGCCGCCGCCGAGGCCAACACCACCTTCGCCTTCTACGCGGCCTTGCGCGGCGATGCCGACCTCTTCTTCACCAGCGTCGCCGCGGCGGGGAACAGCCATGTCGGCTACAACGTCTACGGCGTGATGCGCTCGCCCATCGGCCAGCCCTACCTCGCCGACCCCCGCGCAAAGCAACTGCTGCGCGACTACGGCTTCGAGGCCTACTGGCGCGAGAAGGGCTGGCCGGCGCTGTGCCGGCCGGTCGGGACCGATGACTTCGAGTGCGGCGCTCCTGCGGGCGAGGCGGGCTGAAATGTCCTGCCCCGACGGCGCATCGACGCGCCCGCAGCCGCGCCTGCCCGCCATGGGCGCGCGGGTGACAGCATTGCTGTCAATGCTATCATCGCGGCCCGGCACCCGCACGGAGACCCGACCATGGCCGTACTGACCATCCGCAACGTCCCGGAGCAGGTGCGCGAGCGCCTGCGCCTGCGCGCGGCGCGGGCCGGCACCAGCATGGAGCACGAGGCGCGCGCGATCCTGGCCCGCGGCAGCCTGGAGCCCGCCGGGGAACGGTCGGCCAAGGGACTGCAGGCCTGGGTGAACCAGCTCTACGGCAAGCGCAAGCCCGCCAAGGTGGTCGACGAACTGCTGGCCCAGCGCCGGCGCGAGTCCCGCGCGGAGCGCGCGCGGCGGTGATCGCGCTCGATGCCTCCGCGCTGCTGGCATTCCTGTTTGCGGAGGCGGGACACGAGCGGGTCGCGGGCGTCATCGACGATTGCTGCCTGTCGGCAGTCAATCTCTCGGAGGTGCTCGCCCGCTTCGTGCGCGATGGACACGATGCGGCCGCGGTGCTGGAGCAACTGGCCGGGTCGGGCATCGAGCTGGTGCCGTTCCTGGCCGAGGATGCGGCGCTCGCGGCGATGCTCGAGCCGGCAACGCGCGCGGCCGGCCTGTCGCTCGGCGACCGCGCCTGCCTGGCGCTGGCGCTCTCGCGCGGCGTCCCGGCCATGACCGCCGACCGCGCATGGGCGCGGATCGGGACTGAGGTCGAGATCGAGGTGCAGTTGATCCGCGGCCGTGCGGAGCGGGCCCGGTGATGCGTTGCGCCCGCACCGCATGCCCCTGGGGGAGGTCCGGATGAGCGGCCTCGTCGCCGAGCTCAAGCGCCGCAACGTGCTCAAGGTCGGCGCGGCCTACGTGGTCGTGGCCTGGCTGGTGGTACAGGCGGCGAGCATCGCCTTTCC
>JAGOEZ010000025.1:0-3615 GCA_017997455.1 Lysobacterales bacterium
AGTACTGCTGGATCGTGTCCGCATTGGCGCAGACGTTGCCGACCGTCGCGGCCGGCGAGCGGACGATGCCGATGTAAACCCGGCCCGTACTGGTCAATCGCAGGCGCGAAACCTTGTAGGTCTCGGTCGACGTGGTCGTGAAGCTGGAGGCCTCGAGCGGCGCCACCGGCAGCAGCAACGCCAGCAGGGCAGGCAGGACGGATCTCTTCATGGTGCGCTCCAGGGGCAGCGACCGCATGGACGGCGTGCCGGGGTTCATTCGAAGCTGTCCCAGAACAGCAGGTCGCCCGGCTCGCTCACCAGCGGCGAGCCGATCAGCGCGCGCAACACGGGCGCCGCGTTGAGGCGGATATCGGGCGAGCAGGTGAAGCGGTAGTTCGCCGGACTCTCGCCGGTGTCGTTGTGGGTGATGCCCAGCGTCTGCGTCACCGTGGTCAGGGTCAGGCCGCTGCAGGTCACCGCGATGTCGCGGAACGCGCCGGGCAGGATCGTGTAGGGACCGCCGATCGCCGGGTTGCTGCTGAAGATGCCCGACAGCCCGGCCAGCGAATAGTTGAGCGTGGCATTGCCGAGGTTGCGCACGCGCACGGTGTTGACGTAGGGCACGCCGACATCGGTATAGAACGCGAAGGTGGTGCCGGCGCGCGGCGAGGAATCGTATTCGGGCGCGACCACGTTGACCCGGCAGTTGACGTTGTAGAGCACCGAGCCTTCGTTGGGATCGTTGCTGGTGAAGGTCACCGTGCCGGCATAGTTTCCCGCGGTGGCGTTGAGGCAGCGCACGCTGAACAGGCGGCTGCCCGCCGCCGTGACCGTCTGCGGCGCGATCGGCGAGATGCTGAAGGTCGGCGCCGGCGCCACCACGATCGGGTTGAGCGACAGGCTGGCGTTGCCCAGGTTCTGCACCGTGAGCGAGGCCGAGCCCTGCACGTTCTGGTCGGTGACGATGCTCAGCGGGCCGGGCGCGGCCGGCACGCCGTTGAACTCCGGCGTCGGCGCGACCACGTTGCAGACCAGGTTGTAGCTGACGGTGCCCTCGCTGGTGTCGTTGGTGTTGAGGATCAGCGTGCGATTGAAGGTGCCGGCGCTGGCCGAGTTGCAGTTCACCGTGGTGAGTTGCGAGCTCGTGGCGGCGAGCGAGGCGGGCACCGTGACGTTGGCAAAGGGCGCGCCGGGCTGCGTGTTGACGCTGAGCGTGAGGTTGGCCTGGCCCACGTTCTGCAGCAGCAGGTTGGCGCTGCCGTTGGCCCCGGTGCTGGTGTTGACCGTGATCGGTCCCGGCGCGGCCGGGATCGAGCCGAATTCCGGCGCCGCGGCGGCGGTGACCGTGCAGCCCAGGTTGTAGACCACGAACGCTTCGCCGTCGTCTGGATCGTTCGTGCTGAAGGTGAGTTGCTGGTTGGAATTGGCGGCGCTGGCCGAGGAGCAGCCGATGGTCAGGGTGGCCGAGCTGCCAATGCCGACCGTCGTACTCGACGGGGTGACCGTAAGCGGCAGGCTGATGATCGACAGGCCGCTGAGGTTGAGCGTGGCGTTGCCGTTGTTCTGGATTGTGATAACGACCGGCGCTGCGGCAACGCCGGTGGTGGTGGCGAGGTTGATCGGGCCCGGCGGCGGAATGCTGGGATCGAACTCGGGCGCGTTGGCGCTGGCGATGTCGCAGGTGACCGGCCAGCTCAGCGTGCCCTCGCCGCCATCCGGATCGTTGGTCGTGACCGAGAGGTTCTGCGGGCCCGCGGCGGCGCTGCCGTTGCAGTTCACCGTGAGCGAGGTGACGTTGCCCGCAGCGACCGAGCCGCTGCCCAGCACGGCGCTGAGCGAGCCCGACAGTCCGCTGGGCGCGCCGATGGTGAGGGTGGCGGTGCCCGGGTTGGCGATCTGGATCACGCCCGGCGTGGCCGGCACGCCCTGGGTGGTCACGAGGTTGATCGGCGTGCCCTGGACCGGCGTGGCATCGACCTCGGCGCCGGCGATGGTGCAGTTGAGGTTGTAGCTGACCGTGGGCTCGTCGGCGTCGTTGGAGTTGAAGTTGAGCGCGCCGAGGAAATTGCCCTCGGTGGCGCCGGCGCAGGTCACGGTGTAGATGCGCGAGCCCGGGGCCAGGTTCGCGCCCGGGTTCGGGTTGACGCTGAAGGGCGCCGACACGCCGCTGATCGACAGCGGGCCGAGGTTGCCGGTGCCGATGTTGTTGATCGTGAACTGGGCCGAGGCGTCGTTGGGCTGGTTGGCGTTGAAGTTGAGCGTGCTGCCGCTGGGCGGCGCCGGATCGATCTCGGGCACCGCCGCGCCGCTGCCCGGGCAGACCACGTCCCACTGGTACTTGTCGACTTCGATCGAGCTGAAGCCCTGCTTCTCGCCGCAGCGGAACAGTGCCGAAGTCGAGACGCCCTCGAGCGGTTCGCAGGTGATCAGGAAGGTCTGCGAGGGCATGTCCTCCGGCGCGCCCTGCACGCCGGCGTAGAAGGTCATGCCGCCCTTGTCGACCGTGATGTTGTCGTCGCCCACCACGCCGCACTGGGTGAGCTGGGTGGTGTTGTTCTGGCCGATCGGGTCGAGCACGCCCGGCGGCGTGGCCGAGACCTCGATCAGGAAGGCCGTGTCGGCCATCGTGATCTCGGTGCCGGGCTGGTTCGGCGGCGGCGCGAAGGACAAAGCGGGCGGACTCGCGCGCACCACGCCCGTGCCCAGCGCGAGGATCGCCGCGGACACCGCCCCCATCCACCCCAAGCGCGACCGGTCGTGCATGTCGCTTCCCCGCCGGACCAGACCGCGTGGCGCCAACGCCGCGCGGGACGCTACTGATACCGCCCCGCCGCGTTCCATGCAACCCGGGGCCCGGGCGGTGGACGCGGTCCGTTCAGCTTCGAGGGGAACGACGGGCCGGCGTGCCTACAGCGCCTGCAGCTTGGCGTAGGCCAGCACCAGCCACTTCGCGCCGCTTTGCTCGAAATTGACCTGCACGTGCGCGTGCTCGCCGCGCCCCTCGAGGCCCATCACCACGCCCTCGCCGAACAGCGCATGCGCGACGCGCTGCCCCATCCGGAACGAGCCGCCCGCGCCGGCGTCCCCGGCGCGATCGGCGAGGAAGGACTCGGCACTGCGGCCGAAGCTGGTCGGGCGCGACACCTGGGCCCGCGGCCGCACCTCGACCAGCGATTCGCGCGGCAGCTCGGTCAGGAAGCGCGAGGGGCGTCCGTAGGTTTCCATGCCGTGCAGGCGCCGCGACTCGGCGTAGCTCAGCACCAGCCGGCGCTGCGCGCGGGTGATGCCGACGTAGGCCAGGCGGCGTTCCTCCTCCAGGCGCCCGCTTTCCTCGACCGATTTCTGGCTCGGGAACAGGCCGTCCTCCAGCCCGGCCAGGAACACCAGCGGGAATTCCAGGCCCTTGGCCGCGTGCAGGGTCATCAACTGCACGCAGTCCTCCCAGGCTTCGCCTTCGCGCTCGCCGGCCTCCAGCGCGGCGGCGGACAGGAAGGCGGTGAGCTCGGTCAGCCCGGCGTCGGCGTCCTCCTTCGACAGCACGTAGCGGCTGGCGACGTTGACCAGTTCCTCGAGGTTCTCGACCCGCGATTCGCCCAGCCCGGCGCGGTCGGCGGCGTGGTGCGCCTTGAGGCC